>CALVAC010000001.1 GCA_944325435.1 uncultured Bacteroidales bacterium
GAAACTCTGAAAGATCCGGCAATTCTGACTTGACAATACCGGTTTATCCGCAAAAATGTCCCATAATCTGACAACTGGCAGGGGTATTTTTGCGATAAGCATTAAATTTTCGGTCACCGGTTGGGATTTTACGAATTATTTCCCTATATTTGTCAGAAATGCCGCTGAAAGGCGCAGTTTATACATTGAATTATGGACAGACGATTCAGCCATAGCCATCACCGCGACACAGCCCAGATGTGGTAGCCGTGAGGATGGTCGTATGACTGCTGATACAGGATGAGGCTTACCACAGAAGGTAAGCCTTTTTTATTGTAACAGCCTCTGTTCCCTAGGATGACATTAAATTGGACTGGCTATGATACGCATTGCAATCCAGGCGAAAGGGCGCCTGAATGAAGACAGCATGGAACTCCTGGCAGAAGCCGGGATGAAGATTTCCGACAGCCGGAGAAAACTGCTGGCGCAGGCGGAAGGATTCCCCCTCGAAGTGCTATACCTGAGGGATGACGACATTCCGCAGGCAGTGGCGGACGGTGTAGCCGACATCGGGATTGTCGGATTGAATGAAGTCGAGGAAAAGGGGATGGATGTCGAGGTGCTGCACAGGCTCGGATTCGGGCAGTGCCGCCTGTCTCTCGCAATCCCCAAAGAAGAGACATACAGCGGACTGCAATGGTTTGAGGGAAAGAAGATTGCCACATCATATCCGGGGATTCTCGGCCGTTTTTTCTCCGGGAAGGGCATCAATGCCTGTATCGAGACCATAGCGGGCTCTGTGGAGATAGCCCCATCAGTGGGTATGGCGGATGCGATCTTCGACATAGTAAGCTCCGGAGGAACCCTCGTGAGCAACGGTCTGAAAGAGGTGGAAAAAGTGGTCTTTTCAGAGGCTGTCCTTATCGGCGGCAGGACGATGGCCGATGAGAAACGGCAGCTTCTGTCGCAGATGATCTTCCGTTTCGAGGCCGTGGAACGCAGCCGCGGGATGAAATACATGCTGATGAACCTGCCTGAAGAAAAGGTGGGGGAAGCCGTGAAGATACTTCCGGGAATGAAATCTCCGACCATCCTGCCGCTGGCCCAGACCGGATGGTGCTCGGTGCATGTAGTGGTGCGGGAGGATGAACTGTGGACAAAGATAGAACAGCTCAAAGGGATAGGGGCGGAAGACATACTTGTCCTGGCGCTTGAAAAGACAATCTGGTAACATAACGGGGATATGGACATCTACATCAATCCGACACGCGACAGCTGGGAGGGACTCACAAGCCGCAGAAGAAGCGATGACCGTCCGGTGGACGAGACGGTGGCCTCCATCATCGGCAGAGTGAAAGAAAACGGGGACAAGGCTCTCTACAATCTTGCGGAAGAAATCGACAAGGTCAGCCTCGGTGACCTCGAAGTTTCGGCAGAAGAGAAAGAGGAGGCCGGACGGACAGTCCCGGAAAATCTGAAATCAGCCCTGGAACAGGCTACAGAAAACATAAGGAAATTCCATCTGGCCCAGATGCCTTCTGAAGTCTCCGTAGAGACAGTGCCAGGGGTCAGATGCGTATCCAGACCTGTTCCACTGCACAGTGTCGGGCTGTACATACCGGGAGGATCAGCCCCCCTGTTCTCGACAGTGCTGATGCTCGCCATACCGGCTGCCGTGGCTGGATGCGGGCAGGTGATACTCTGCACTCCTCCGGACAGGGAGGGGAAAGTCAATCCGGTAATACTGTATGCCGCCTCACTGTGTGGAGTCGGCCGGATATTCAAGGCCGGAGGGGCACAGGCGATAGCAGCAATGGCATTCGGCACGGAAAGCATCCCTCGGGTGGACAAGATTTTCGGCCCGGGGAACCGTTATGTGACAAGAGCAAAACAGATGCTCAGCTCCACTGTAGCCATAGACATGCCGGCGGGGCCATCCGAAGTTATGGTACTTGCGGATTCATCCGCCAGGCCTGATTTCGTGGCATCGGACCTGCTTTCCCAGGCGGAGCACGGGCCAGACAGCCAGGTGATGCTGGTCTGCACTTCGGAAGGCTTCGCCAGGCGTGTAAAAGACAGGACACTTTCCATGCTTGGGAGCCTTCCGCGCAGAGACATTGCCGCCAGAGCGCTTGAGGGAAGCAGAATCGTAGTCCTGGATTCTTCTGATGACATGGTGGATTTCGCCAATATGTATGCTGCAGAACACCTGATCATCGCCACGGAGGACCCGTGGCAGGTTGCAGGAAAAATCACTGCCGCCGGAAGCGTATTCATCGGCAACTATTCCCCTGAAAGCGCAGGAGACTACGCGTCCGGAACAAACCATACCCTCCCGACATCCGGCTGGGCACGGTCTTTCAGCGGGGTGAACACAGGAAGTTTCATGAGAAGGATGACCCTGCAGGAACTCACACGAGATGGGCTGGACTCCATCGGAGAGACCATTATGGCAATGGCAGCAGGGGAGGGGCTTGAAGCACACCGCCGGGCAGTGGAGATACGGCTGGCGAAGAATGATGCCGGGGACAGACCGCAAAACTGAAGTACAATGGAAACGAAAGACATAGAAAGGCTTGTGAGACCGAACATTCTGGCAATGGCTCCATACTCGACCGCCAGGGATGAATGCGAGGGAAATCCTGAGATTTTCCTCGATGCCAACGAAAGTCCGTATGACAACGGATTCAACAGATACCCGGATCCGCACCAGAGAAAACTGAAAAGCAAGGTAGCCGCGGTCAAGGGTATCGGAGAGGAGCACATTTTCATAGGAAACGGGAGTGATGAGGCTATTGACCTGGCATACAGAATATTCTGTCGACCGGGGACGGACAATGCCATCTCCATTTCTCCCACATACGGGATGTACGGAGTGGCTGCTGCGACCAATGATGTGGAATTCAGGGAAGTTCCGCTGAAGGAAGACTTCTCCATTGATGAAAAGGGACTTCTTGCCGCAGCAGACGAAAACTCCAGACTGCTTTTCATCTGCTGCCCTAACAACCCTACCGGCAACAGCTTTCCGAGAGAACAGCTGCTCAGGATTATCTCCGCATTCAAAGGCATTGTCATCATAGACGAGGCGTACATCGATTTCTCTTCAGGATCCAGCCTGATTTCCGAACTGGACAGCCACCCGAACCTCATTATCCTGCAGACAGTCTCCAAAGCCTGGGGAATGGCCGGGTTGCGGGTCGGTCTGGCGTTCGCCTCGCCATATATCATACGGCTGTTCTCGAATGTGAAATACCCGTACAATATCAACGGACTCACCCAGGAGATTGTCGCAAAGCTTATAGAGACGGCCAGACCACGGACAGAGGAGACTGTCAGTGAAAGGGAAAGGACAGCAAAGGCCATGGCCGGATATCGCGGGATTCTGGAGGTGTACCCCTCCGATGCCAATTTTATCCTTGTAAAATGCACGGATCCGAAAGGATTGTATAAATCACTGATAGAAAACAGAATAATCGTCCGGGACAGATCAGGGGTCAAGGGTTGCGAGGGATGCCTGCGTATCACCATCGGCACTCCTGAGGACAACGACAGGCTGCTATACACCATCGGGATATGGTCATCCGCTTTATCACCGGACAGAGACACAGCGCGTGACGGGAGTGCAGAAACTGCAGCCGCTTCCCGCCGGGCAACGGTCTTCCGGGCCACATCCGAGACAGGAATCACCGTTATGATTGACCTTGACGGCAAAGGTCCTTGCTTCATTTCGACAGGAATAGGCTTCTTCGACCATGCTCTGGAGCAGATTGTGCACCATGGCGGCATATCGTTGCTTGTCGAAGCAAAAGGCGACCTACACGTGGATGAGCACCATACGGTTGAAGATGTGGCCATTGTGCTTGGCAAGGCTGTCTCGGAGGCTCTCGGATCAAAGATAGGCATAGGCCGCTACGGTTTTGTGCTGCCTATGGACGAAAGCGAAGCATCTGTCCTGATCGACCTCGGAGGGAGGACCGATTTCAGCTGGGATGCCGAGTTCTCTCGCGAGAAAATCGGGGACATGCCTACGGAGATGTTCAGGCATTTCTTCAAGAGCTTTGCGGAATCCTCCTGCTGCAACCTGCACATTTCTGCCAGAGGAGAGAACGAGCACCACAAGATCGAGGGTATCTTCAAGGCATTCGCGAGAGCATTGAAAATGGCAATCGCCAGAGACAGGTTCCCTTATTCGCTCCCGAGCAGTAAAGGTGTACTGTAACCGTCATCCTGAACGGGAAACACCAGCAAGGCCTGTCCTTGACGGTGGCAACCGCTGAAAACACAGAAACGATGAATAATATGCAACATACAGCGATAATAGATTACGGGACGGGGAACCTCCGTTCGGTGGAAAACGCCCTCAAAAGGCTGAATGCCGGATATGTCGTCACCTCGGATGCGGCTGTCATCCGTTCTGCAGACAAGGTGATCCTGCCGGGGGTTGGAGAGGCATCATCTGCGATGGAAAAGCTGCACGATGCCGGTCTGGACGAGGTCATCCTCAACCTCACCCGGCCTGTCCTCGGCATCTGTATCGGGATGCAGCTCCTGTGCGAATCCAGCGAAGAAGGGGACACAGCCTGTCTCGGGATATTCCGCACGGCAGTCCGCAGATTGGGAGAGACATTCCCTCCCGGAAGCAGGCCTGACAATGCCATTCCATACAAGACAAGGCTGAAAATCCCTGAAATGGGATGGAACAGCATCAGATGCTTACGGACGGGGACAGGAGGGACGGACCGCGAAGACAGGCAGCTCTTCAATGGAATCCCGGACGGAAGCTATGTATATTATGTGCATTCGTATGCTCCGGACATTTGCGAAGACACCATTGCAATCACGGAGTACGGCAGGCCGTTCAGCGCGGCTCTCAGGCGCGGCAATTTCTTCGGGACACAGTTCCATCCCGAGAAGAGCGGAAGCATCGGACAGAAGATTCTTGCCAACTTCCTTGAACTATGAAAACAGAAACACAGATGACAATGATAAGAATAATACCGGCAATCGACATAATGTCAGGGAAATGCGTCCGTCTCACCAAAGGGGACTATGCCACAGCGAAATCCTATTCCGACAACCCTGTGGAAGTGGCGAGAATGTTTATGGACGCAGGACTTGACAGTCTGCACATAGTGGATCTCGATGGAGCCAGGGCATCTTCGCCGCAGAATCTGGATGTGCTGGAATCCATCGCCTCGGCAACCGGACTTGAGATAGAATGGGGCGGAGGGATAAAAGACAGGGAATCACTCGGGAAGGTGCTCGGGAGCGGAGCCGCCAGGGCAATTTGCGGAAGCATCGCCGTCACTGACACGGAAGAGTTCTCCGGCTGGCTGCAGGAATACGGGCCTGACCGGATTGTCCTCGGGGCTGATGCCCGGGATGGGAAGATTGCAACCCACGGATGGCTGCAGGAATCGGACCTGACAGTTGCCCGGCTTGTGGAAATGTATATCCCGTACGGACTCCAGAGGGTCATCTGCACCGACATTGCCTGTGATGGGATGCTCCAGGGACCATCATTCAGCCTGTACTCTGCCTTGCAGCAGCAGTTCCCCAAGATACGGTTTACTGCAAGCGGAGGTATCGGAGCCATATCCGACATCATTGCACTGGACAGGATGGGACTGGACAGCGTAATCGTAGGCAAGGCCCTATATGAGGACAGGATAAGCCTCGATGAAATACGACGGTATCTCAAAAACGGCTCCGACTTTTCTTAAGATTACAATATATGCTGGCAAAACGTATAATACCTTGCCTTGACATCAAGGACGGGGTCACAGTAAAAGGAATCAATTTCACCGGGCTGAAAGATGTGGGAGACCCTGTGGAACTGGCCTCCAGATATGCCTCGGATGGTGCGGATGAACTGGTATGCCTCGACATAAGCGCGACTCTGGAGGGCAGGAAGACATTCGCTGCCATTGTGGAGAGGATTGCGGAAGTGGTCGACATACCTTTCACAGTGGGAGGAGGCATAGCATCCGTGGAAGATGCGGGACGGCTGCTCCTCGCCGGAGCGGACAAGGTCTCGGTCAACAGTGCGGCTGTCCGCCGGCCGGAACTGATAGACGAAATCGCATCCCGATATGGTAGCCAGTTCATTGTGGCCGCCATCGATGCCAGGCAGTACGGAGGGAAATGGGTGGTAACGACGCACAGCGGAACCAGACCGACCGACAGGGAGCTTTTCTCCTGGGCAAGAGAGGTCGTGGACAGGGGCGCCGGAGAAATCCTGTTTACATCAATGGACAATGACGGCACAGGCAAAGGATACCCCTGCAAGACATTCGCCGCCCTCTCGGAGATGCTGTCTGTGCCTGTCATCGCCTCCGGAGGGGCAGGCTCCGTGGAGGATATTGCAGAGGTGCTTACGGCCGGACAGGCGGATGCAGCCCTTGCCGCCAGCATTTTCCACTACGGACGGATCGGCATAGGAGAGCTGAAATCCGCTCTCTCTTCCAGAGGTATCCCAATCCGTACGGCAATCAGCTGACAACACAATTTAAATGATTAAGCCATGATAAGATTTGAAGAACTCGACACCGCAAAAGACTGCACAGGTCTTGTGCCGGCAATAATCCAGGACGACACCACACTTTCTGTGCTGATGCTCGGATATATGGACAGGGAAGCCCTCGACAAGACCCAGAAAGAGGGCAGGGTGACATTCTACAGCCGTTCCAGAGGCAGGCTCTGGACCAAGGGAGAGACAAGCGGCAACTTTCTGGATGTGGTATCCATCTCCAAGGACTGCGATGCGGACACCCTGCTGGTCAGAGTACATCCCCACGGTCCTGTATGCCATACGGGTACGACAGGATGTTTTGCGGATGAAGAGACCAGGAAGGCTGTCGCTGCGGGGGCACAGGAACACAGGACAGAAGGTTTCATAAGGCAGCTGGAGCAGATCATCCGACAGAGGCACAGGGATATGCCTGAAGGCTCATATACTTCAAAACTGTTCAACCGGGGAGTTCCGAAGATAGCCCAGAAAGTAGGAGAGGAGGCAGTGGAGACCGTCATCGAAGCGGTGGCACAGAACCGGGATGCAATGATATACGAGGCTTCCGACCTCATCTACCACCTTCTCGTCCTCCTTGAAGCCACCGGATGCTCAATCTCCGATATAGAGAAAGAGCTGGAACGCCGCCACCGCTGATGGGAGACTCCTGAGCGGAGATGGACAATACATATTCAACTGCAAAGGACTATGGAAATATTCTACTCTAAAGATATAGAAGGAGATATATGCAGACTGGATGCGGACGAGTCTGCGCACTGCATCAAAGTGCTCAGACACCGCAAAGGGGATATCATTTCTGTGATTGACGGGACCGGGAATATGATGAAATGCAGGCTGTCCGTGGATTCTCCCAAAGGTGCCGTAGCCGAAATCATGGAAACGGTCCCGGACTGGGGAGGACACCCTTACCGCCTGCATCTTGCAGTATGCCCGACCAAGAACAACGACCGTTATGAATGGTTCGCGGAAAAGGCTTGTGAAATCGGGGTGGACACGATTGTCCCTACAACAGGAGACCGCTCCGAGAGAAAAGTGTTCAAGACCGCAAGAATCGGAAAGATTCTGGTGTCTGCCGCCAAACAGTCTCTGAAAGGGGCAGTCCCGACGGTTCTGGAACCGATGACTGTCAGGGATTTCATCCTGGAGTACGGACAGTCCGATATGGAAAGTATGTCAGAAGGCGCATGTCCAGAAACAGATAGCGTGACAGAGACGGCTGAACGGGCCGGGACATTGAGGCTGATAGCATATTGTTTCGAAGACGGGAATCATCCCCGCATTTCCATAAAGGAAGCACTGGAAAACCTCCCCTGCAGCAGACAGGTGAGACAGGACATATACATCATGATAGGCCCTGAGGGTGACTTTTCGCATGAAGAGGCGGAACTTGCGCTCAGGTATGGCTTCACCCCGGTCCACCTCGGCCCATCACGTCTCCGCACCGAGACTGCCGCAGTCACCGCAGCCGAAGCCGTCTATTTCCACTTCATGCAACCATAACACCCTTATGGCACCATACGGAAAAATTATTTCCGGATAATGGCTATTGTGCCGTCAAGCCCGACCTTGATAATCGAGGAGGCCGAGCCGGTGGACTGCCGCTCCAGGGAAGGGTCGAGAATATAGTCGACGGCATCCCGTATCTGTTGTGGGATATCGGCGAACTTCCTCGGAGTCGGCTCTCCGGAAATATTCGCGGAAGTGGACACTACGGGTCTGCCGAAACGGTGGACAAGATTCCGGCAGAAATCCACCGCCGGTATCCTTATCCCGACGCTGCCATCTTCAGCAACGACATTTTCAGCCAGCCCTCTGCATTCCACTCCGGTCATGGCATCCGGATAGATGATGGTCATCGGCCTGTCATTCACCTCCACAAGCTGGAGAGCCATTTCCGGAATTTCCCTGACATATCTTGCCACCATATCCAGGTCGCTTGCCAGCAGCACCAGGGACTTGCTGTCCGGTCTTTTCTTTATCTCATATACTTTCTGCACTGCCTCCGCATTGGTCGCATCACATCCGATACCCCATACGGTATCTGTCGGATAGAGAATAACACCGCCTTTGCGGAGTGTCTCCACCGCATCTGCATAGATATTCCTGCCGTCTGTCATATCAGTCTTCATTTCTTTCATTGTCTTTTTCATTGTCAATAAAACCAGGTTCAGTCATTGCCATCTTCCGGTACAGCAAGAGATATCTCGGTCACCACAGGATAATGGTCGGAATAAGGCTTGTGCGGAGTCCGGTGGGACAGTGCCCTGAAATTATCCGGGTAAAGCACATAATCAATTCTCAAGAGGGGCCACAGGAACGAGAATGTCGCCCCGAACCATTCGCCTGCCTTCCGGAAAGTGTCACCCCTGCCTTTTGAAAGCCTGTAGTAGGTATAAGACATCGGTGTATCATTGAAATCCCCGCATACGAATGCAGCCACCGGACTCCCGGCAATATGGTTGAGCACCTGGTTCACCTGCCTCGGTCTTTGGGCAAGCCCCCTCCTCACCTTGGTCTCTGTCTCGCGGAGCATTCCTCCATCCCTCCTGCGTATAGAGCGAAGCAGACCTGTCATTGAAATATTGTAGCTCTCGAAATGGCAGTTGTACACCCGGAAAGATTCCCCTCCGGCCTTATAATCGGTATATATCGCCAGGTTTGCGCTGTTATCGAAATGTATCACACCTTTATCCCTTGCCCTCATCCTGCTGAAAGTCACATTGCCATAATATCCATACCTGCTGCGGTAGAAATAATATTCCGCCCTGTAGCCTTTCAACCAGCCAGAAAGATACTGCCGCACTCTGCCGATATCCGTGGTATAGAATTCCTGCAGACAGATTATGTCCGCATCCTGCCCCATCAGAAAACGGCTGATGGAATCTGCACATGCCCTCCGGCCTTCAGGGAAGTCCCGTCCGTGAGCCTGCAGGAACCTTCCCACATTGTAGGAAACCACCTTCACGGTCTCATCCCCTTCAACCGGCTCCACAGGTCTTCCCGATGATGGCATCTGGAAGTATCCTCCAATAAAGAAAACTGACGGGAGAAGCGCGGCCAGAGGGATGATGAAAGATCTCGACCTCCGCTTGAGGGCCCACAGGAAAAGTAGCAGATTGATGACGAACAGAGGAAGAAAGAGTAGCCCGAATATCGCCAATATCCATACCTTTGCAGGATTGGCCACCACGGAAAGGAACGACAGGATCTGCAGACCAGCCAGCATCGACATCACAATTCTTGCCGAGACTCCGGTAAACGACACAGGCTTTTTCCACCATGTCCTGACGCGGGACTGTCCTTTGCCGGAAGCGCGCCCGCTCCTGCGTCTGCGTCCCTTATTTTCTCCGTCCTCTGTCTGCATGTCAGTCGAATCTCTGGTACAGCCTGTTCTTGCGTTTCCAATATACGATCAGCAGCCATCCGAACAGCATCCCACCGAGATGCGCGAAATGCGCGACCCCGCCTCCTGTCCCGGTTATGCCGGTAAGGAGTTCTATGACAGCGAATATTATCACAAACCATTTGGCCTTCAATGCTATCGGAGGGAAAATCAGAGCGAGGACCGCATCCGGATACAGCATCCCGTACCCGAGCAGGAGTCCGTAAATGGCCCCCGATGCTCCCACTGTAGGGGTAAGCTTGAGAGCGTGGAGGGCAGATGCAGCCACTGGGCTTCCAGCCGCTATCTGAGACATATAATGCTGCGCCTCGATCCACTGCACTCCCGTATGAAGGGCCGCTGCTCCCAATCCTGTCACGAAATAGAAAAGCAGATACTTCTTAGTCCCCCATACCCGCTCAAGTACGCTTCCGAACAGGAACAGGGTGTACATATTGAAGAAGATATGCCAGAATCCTCCGTGCATGAACATATGCGTGACCACCTGCCACGGCCGGAACAAAGGCGAGGCAGGATAGAACAGGGCGAAGTTCCTGATCATGAACTCCTCGTTCAGCACAGTCATTATGAAGACAAGGACATTTATTATTATAATGCTTTTAGTGGCAGGAGGCCAGGAGCTCAGAAATCCGCCTCCCCTGCTGTAGCCGTAATCGTATCCCATCAATAATCCAGTTAAAATAAATCAAATCCTATCTGCCGGAGTTCTGCGCACACATCAGAACTTTTTGTCCAGCTCCTCTGTGGGGAGCATAGTGACCGTCCTGTGCCCCGAACTGGTCAACTCTGCGTTTGAACAGGCGAAGAGCGTGTCTATCAATCTCTGTGCCTCCATGGTATTTGTCAGCTGGTCCCCCTCTGCGGCCCCTATCTTCGCGAACTTCTCCGCCATTGCCGAAGCCATCATCTCCGGGAGGTCAGGATGTCCGTCAGACAATGCCAGAAGGATATCGGACACGACAGTCCTTACCTTGCCCTCCTCTACCGAATATCCCTCCGGAACGCCGTTGACCACTATCGTGTCCTTTCCGAACGGGGATATGTCGAAGCCTATGGAAGCCAGCAGCCCGGAATATTCATCGAAAAGAGGCATATTCTCTACCCCCACATATACAGACACCGGGAAAAGGGCGGTCTGGGTGACATGGGAATTGGCCTGGATTGCTTTCAGAAACCGTTCGTACAGAATCCTCTCCCTAGCTCTTCTGATATTTATCACGAGCAGCCCCGACTTCACTGCCGTAAGGATATACTTTCCCTGCAATATTATCACCTGTCTGGACGGCATTGTCCTGTCTTCGAACAGTCTGCCGTAATTTCCGTTCCTGTCGACCAGTCCCGGGTACTGCCATCCGCTCCCCTGTCCTGCCGATCCATCTGCTTCCGGCAGGGGATTCGCCGGATATTGGAAATCCATCCCGGAGGCAGGATAACGCCCTGCTCCGCGGGGGGCGTCAGACCGGGCATCATCAGCAGATATGAATCCATCTTCCTTGAAAGGGTCGTATGCCGGGTCCACGGAAATCGCAGGCTCCGCAACCGGCCTGTATTCCCCGTAATATTTCCCTACCGTCGGAATCTCAGGCATCCCTTCCCTGTCAAAGTCTATGCTTGCCCCGAATGAATTCTTGCCCAGAGTCTCCCTTATGCAGGCGTAGATGATCTGGAATATGACACTGTCATCCTCGAACTTCACTTCCGTCTTTCTCGGGCTGACATTCACATCAACAGAATGCGGATCCACATCAAGATAGATGAAATAGGATGGGACAACCCCATCCGCTATCAGATGCTCATATCCTTTCATCACGGCCTGATGCAGATATTTGCTGTAGAAATATCTGCCGTTGACAAAGAAATACTGGTTGCCCCTGCCTTTGCGCGCAAGGTCCGGACGGCAGATGAACCCGGACAGCTTCACGACCGAAGTCTCGGCCGATATGTCCACAACTGCATTCACCACCCCAGTACCCAGAAGATCTTGAATCCTGAACTTCAGGGACATGGCAGGCTTGAGCACATAAAGTTCCTTGCCATTGTGGGTCAGAGTAAACCCTGTCTCCGGCCTGGTCAGTGCAATCTTCGTGAACTCCGCTATTATATGCTTCAGCTCTACATTGTCAGATTTCAGGAACTTGCGTCTTGCAGGCACATTATAGAACAGGTTGCGGACAGCGATATTGGTGCCTTTGGATGCAGCCACCATCTCCGTGGAGCGGTGGACAGAATCAGAAAAGAACACCTCGCAGCCGACCTCATCCTCCTCCCGCCTCGTCCTTAGGGTCACCTCGGCCACAGACGCGATGGCAGCAAGGGCCTCGCCTCTGAACCCGAACGTATGGATATCCATAAGATCCTCCGCAGTTGAAATCTTCGATGTCGCATGTCTCTCGAAACAGAGCACCGCCTCATCTGGAGACATGCCGCACCCGTCGTCAATCACCTGGACGAGAGTCCTGCCGGCATCAAGAATGACGACAGCAATATTGTCTGCTCCTGCATCCACTGCATTCTCCATCAGTTCCTTGACAACAGAAGATGGTCTCTCGACCACCTCTCCGGCTGCAATGACATTGGCTATGCTGGACGGTAATATCCTTATATCCATCTTCCGGTCTGCGTCAAAGGATGGAGAAATATCTGGCTATCATTATCAGCACGACAAAGAAAAGGATAAGCCCGACTATGCTGATTATCCTCTGCGCCTTGCCGTTGGAACGCGTCCTCTGGTAGTTCCCGTTCCTGAGACTGCCTTTTATATAGCTTCCTGGTACATACGTGTCATTTTTCCTTGAGCCGTCCACATGCCCGAACTTCTCCTTGAGCGCCTCTTTCTCCTCATCATAGTAACGAGGCCTGTAGCGGAAGACCCTGTGCTCCGGTGTACCGAAAAAATTGAAATTAAATCCCATGGCATCCGTGTTTGTGTCAATCTGCAAATTTACTAATTTTTTGCTATTTTTACGGCATGGAAGATTTCAGGATAGGCAACGGATATGATGTGCACGCCCTTGCTCCCGGGCTGACACTGATGCTTGGAGGAGTCAGGATTGACAGCCCGGTCGGCTGCGTGGCCCATTCGGACGGGGATGTCGCGATACATGCCCTGTGCGATGCCCTGCTCGGAGCCCTGGCACTGGGAGACATCGGGAAACACTTCCCCGACAGCTCGGACGAATTCCGCGGAATAGACAGCAAGATTCTGCTTTCCAGGACAATGGCTCTTGTCAGGCAGGAGGGCTATACGGTAGGGAACGCCGACATCACTATAGCCTTGCAGGCCCCGAAACTTGCTACATACATACCTGCCATGAGGGAGGCACTCTCCGGTATCATGGAAATTCCCGTCTCTGCCGTATCCGTCAAGGCTACCACCACGGAGCGGCTTGGCTTTGTCGGGCGCGGAGAAGGCTGTGAGGTCTATGCAGTCGCTCTCCTTCACAGAAGACGCTGACAAGACGCGAGATTTTTCCTTATTATGCATGGCATCTTGATACGATTTTAGACATTTCGGTCTATTTTCTTGCAAAACTTTTTGCATTTTGACAAAACATTAGTACATTTGCAGTCCCAAATTCAAGAGGGAGTGAAATATTGAGATATGGTGTAATGGTAGCACTACAGATTCTGGCTCTGTCAGTGAGGGTTCGAGTCCTTCTATCTCAACAAAATCCAGACAGCACCGTCATTCCGGCGGGAAAGTCTAAACAGACAAGGCCAATGATGGCGGGTTAGCTCAGCTGGTTAGAGCGCATGATTCATAATCATGAGGTCCGCAGTTCAATCCTGCGACCCGCTACAAGAAAACGACATCACAGAATCCTCTGTGGTGTTTTTTTGTATGCCCGGACGCTAGTCCGACAAGGACGAAGTCTGTATAGCAAGAGAACTGGTTCTCAATGGTATACGGACGAGGACGGAATGCCGCAAGGCATTGGCATACAAAAAATATCCGCAAATTCTCCTACGCTTTCTTGGGTAACAGGCACCTGCGGAGCAAGTCAGGATTAGAAGGAGCCATGAAATGGCGACTGAAACATCCTGCGACCCGCTAATCTTAAAATTCACTGAAAATAAAGCACTTGCATGAAAATGCGGGTGCTTTTTTCGTGTATGGATGTGTCTGAAAGTGGGGTGGGTATAATTGCCAAAAATGGCTTTTGAGGGTGGTTCCGACGGATTCATGTTAGCAGATATGTTAGCAAAATTATCATGTTAACTACTTCTGTTGAAGCGATTTGCTTAAATTACCGTCCGAAAAAGGACAACACTTATCCTTTGATGCTCCGTTTAACAAAGTCTGGCAAACGCAAATATGTTTCGTTAGGCTTGTCTGTCGAAGAACGATTCCGGGACTTCAAGAAGAACACCGAAACGGAACTGCCCAGACCGAGATGCCATTCTTGCAGTAATCGAGCGCAAGTCCAGACAGTATCGGGAGCAGATAACACAGTTCAAGGTAGAGGGCAAGGACTACACCCTCGGAACCCTCATACAAATTCCACGAGCAGACCATGAAAAGGGCTATATCCAAAGAGGACATAAAGCGGATAATCGAACTTGACTTGCGTACAGTCACTACCTATCATAGTCCGTACCTCTCATTGGGCAGGGATTTGTTCCTGCTCGGTTATCTGTCCTGTGGAATCAATCTTACGGATATGGCAAGAATAAGATACTGTGACATATTCGAGGGTCGGTTATCCTATCACAGGCAGAAAACGGGTAAACTCATATCATTCCAGTTGCAGCCAATGGCACTTGACATTATCGCAAAGTACAGGAAACCGGAAGCCACCCCAAATGATTATGTGTTCCCCATTCTCGACAGGAAAGTTCACAAGACCGCCATTCAGATAAGGGACAAGGTACGAAAGGCAAACAAGGCTGCCAACAAAGCACTCCACAGAATCAGAGAGAAATCAGGTATTCCTATAGACCTCACAACATACGTTGCCCGACATTCCTACGCCACAGTTCTAAAGCGGCCTGAAGTAAGCACGGCTATCATATCCGAATCCCTCGGTCACAGTTCAGAGAAAGTCACACAGATTTATCTCGACAGTTTCGAGAACTCACAGATAGACGAAGCGATGAAAAACTGACTGTAAACAAGAAAGGGCAGGCGATAAAACCCATCGATGTAACACAGTGAATTAATGCATATTGTGTGCTTTTTTCTCTTTCTTGTCCTGCACTGCAAAATAAATTGAGCCGACTATGGCAATGAGCAGGATAAAACCGCAAACGATTATTGTATTCATTTCTCACTTGTTTTATCTCTTGTGAGCCATAAGCCCAGCAAAAGGGTTGCCACTACTGTTATCGCTACAATGACATAAGTCCATATATTCTGCATATCGCTGAATATGGATGTCAGCAAAATGGCTGTTGCCATATATTTGGCTATATCTAACAGCCAATCTCCGAACTTTTTTCTCATAGCAAGACAAAGGTAACCAAAATTACCGGAAAACAAAATAACCACTTAACATCAAATCAATATGAACAACACAGCATTTATCCCCTATCAAAGGCTCGAACTTCAGAGTATGGGCACAGAGAAACTTCTCAACATTATCCGAATCGCAGCGGAGAACTATCCCGACACTTCACATATCCTAACTCCGAGAATAGACCAGAGCGGACAAGCCTACTGGACTGGACTTCGATATGGATGCACGGAACTGGACTTCAAACTATGCCTAAACAAGGAAAATAGAAGCATTCATACTCTGTTTCCTCATAAAGGGCAGAGACGGTATGGTGGATGTAGGCAACTTCACACCAGGTAACCGAATGACACAAGGCATAGACTGGCTTCAATCCCACCTGTACAAGCATTTGGAATACTGTCAAGGTGTCCGAGACTTCATAAGAACGAATAACGGTCGCACATTCCAGAATCGTAAACTCACATTCCCACACGGAAGCATAGTCTACTCACAGGAAATCAAGGATGTGTTCTTGACCCAACCCCATTGACAGTCCCAAAAGAGACCATAATTCCTCCATTTTACCCTCTGTATTGAATATCAGCGAATTACCTACGGTATATTCTCACAGGGGGGATATAAAACGAAAAATCGACAATTTATCGCACCTTCCACATAAAGAACTGACCTGCAACCTGACTGATTCTGTTTCCAATCTGTTTTTGGAGAAGTTGGCAATTCCATTTAAAGACCTGTTTATATCGAGATATAGATGACGAGAGTTTCCAAAATAATCTGGATTGAGATAGAAAATTCTGTGAGGATATTGTAGGGGTGCCATATTTTTGATATTTTCCGTAATATATACCCCTACATGAAATACTACACCCCATTGAAAACTTGACTGGATGAGATATGATAACACAATTTGCATATAAGAGGTCTGTCTGATGAACGGGCAGAAACAGATAAGGATAATGACTGATTCTCCGGAATAACTTGATTGGGGACACTGCTGGTGATTCCATGTCAGATAACCAGAAAAATTCAGTTGAGAATCAAGTATATTCCATTATATATAAGCAGGTTAATCCGGAAAATTTACTTTGGAAATGTTGAACTTTTTGCTTAATTTCATATAACGATTCCAGACCATTTGTCTGATCTTGCCCAATTCCGTAAAGACCTTATCTAAAATCCCGCAATGGGAACAGACCTCGGTAATGGAGTACGGAAAATCAGAATGGCAGTCAAGAGTAAAGGTAAAGGCAAGAGCGGCGGAGTAAGGGTCATTACATTTAATGTGATTATCAATGAAACAGATACGAAAATCACACTCCTTACAGTTTATGACAAGTCGAAACAAGAAACCATATCTGACAAAGAAATAAGAATTCTGCTTCGCAGCATAGAGAAGTGATTGAGAAAGACTAATCCCCCGATTCGGTTCCCTATGACATTGGTGATAATTACAACCAAAGCGAACATTACTAATGCACCCATTATTCGACCTCCTTTTTATCCTTATTCTTGTCCCGTAAGAGATACAATCCCCAGCCCAAAGTACAGGCAACAGTCAATGCACCTCCTGCATAGATTACCCATTTCTGCGAGAACTCTCCAAAAGCGGAATCAGCGGATTCCGGACAGCTTGTGTGTCTGCAGAGAAAGTCTCCATACGGGATTTGATTTGCAGTATTCAATGGCTTCGTGGAGGAGAATGCGGTTCCTGTCCGGATCTCCCGTGTCGCATGGTTGCAGGAACCGGTGCGTTGTCCGGATACCATCGTAAACCGACAAGTCCTGGTCTGCACCTGTATAAACCACCTTCAGCTCATCACAGTCTTTGAGCTGCCAGGCGGCTTTGGGGGAGAATGTGACCCAGTCTATGTTTTCCGGAAGGGGACGGGTGCCGTTGGTCTCCACAGCCACATATCCTCCGGCAGAATGCAGGGCATCCACAAACCGGTCATCAATGAAAAGAGACGGCTCTCCACCGGTAAGGACTATATGGTGTGAGGGATACGATGACACCTGCGAAACTATGTCTTCCTCCGGAACCATGACACCGGAACTGTGCTCCGTGTCACAGAACGGGCAGTTGAGGTTGCAGCCTGAAAAACGGACAAAGACTGCCGGAGTGCCGGTATAATAGCCTTCACCCTGAAGAGAATAGAAAATCTCGTTGATCTTATATTTCCTCCCTGTCATATCTGTCCCGATCCACCTGCATCTCCCGTGCTGACTCCTGCCGATTCACCGGATATCACAATATTTTCACTGCATCCTCAAAACCATCCTTTACATAGACTGCTACATTGCCTTCCGACTCCTGGAACATGACCTTGTAGCAATTCGGGACCTGTCCGCAGATCCATCGGGCAAGATTCTCGGCCGTGGGATTGAATCCGACCGCATCATTGGCAAAATTATGGTCAAGGCTGTCTTTGACAATCTGACTGATGGACGAGAAGTCGGTCACCATCCCGTTCCTGTCGAGCTCCCTGGAGCAGCAGAATACTGTCACGATGGCGTTGTGCCCGTGCAGACGGGTACATTTGCTCTCATAATCAAGCGAAAGCCTGTGTGCAAAGGATATCTCAAGTCTCTTCGATACAAAATACATCTTTCCCTCCATGGTTTCCGGGCACAAACATATACAAAAATCCGTGAATTTTCTCAATTTGCCGATAAGAAAAATCACGGAAAAACGTCATATATCCGCTGCATTGCGGAAAACATGAAAAAATGGTATAGTCCGCATCGACATCCACGACAGCAGTGGATGCCATGATATTATGGTTCTCCACGAATATCTGACGGGCAGAATACTTATATGCCGAACAAGTGCACAGACATATTGCTGCAGTTTTTCTTCCTGTCATGACAACAATAGCGAAAATTTTGATTAAATTTACAGTTGATGCGTGCTTGTGTAATATCAGTAATGTATGTCCTGCTGTCTTTCGGGGCATGTGTTACTGCGGCCGGGACGGTGCAATACGACAATGTAAGGTTCAAGCATCTTGACGGAGCCGATGGCCTGCCCCATAATACCGTATACTCCATAACGCAAGATGACTATGGTTTCATGTGGTTTGCAACAGCCAACGGTCTGTGCCGTTATGACGGATACGAAGTGACTGTATATTCTCACGCCGAGGAAGACAGCACCTCTCTGAACCATGATTTTGTCAGTCATCTATATAATGACTCTTTCAGACAGTCTATATGGATTTCCACGGATGTCGGGATATGCAGGTATGACTATGGGAAAGACTGTTTCCATACTTATGATATAAACGGCAATAATGATGACGATATCACGTTCATTCTTACAAGGGAGGAGCACGATCTGCTGGCAGTGTGCAGTGACGGAATATTCAGATACGATTCTTCAGCTGATACCTTCGAACCATTCACCGGATATCAGGGACGTGTCTTTCTGACGGCAGCCGAGGACTGCTCTTCAAGAATTTGGATAGGGACAGGTTCCGGTCTGATCTGCTATGATCTCCGGCAATCCCGGTATGTCGATCTTCCGGCCACTTTGAAAAACCTGGGAAAAATATGGATAGAGGTATCTGTCGTATCGGGGACACAACTTGTTCTCTGCAATGACGATTACTGCTATATTTACGATACAATTTCCGGGACTTTGTATAATCTGTCTCATGAACTCGGCAGGAAGACTTTCAGATGTGCGGAGACGGACGGAGCCGGGAATATTTGGATGGGCACCGAGTATGGGATTTACGTCTATGACAGTTCATGGAAATTGCTGGCTCATTATGATCAGTCGGAGGAGGATATCAGCGAACTGAATGATTCTCCAGTGTACAGTATTTTCCGGGACGGGGATGACAACATGTGGGTAGGAACATATTTCGGTGGAGTGAACTACTTTGTTTCAGGGTCCGACCAGTTCAGGACATGGTCTTACGGAAGCAGCCACAATACTCTCAGCGGAAAGGCAATCAGACAGATAGAAAATGCTCCGGACGGAGGGCTCTATATCGCGACGGAAGATGGAGGACTCAACCATATCGGTCCGGACGGCACTATCACAAGATCAGATGTTATCCATCGCAGGATGGCCATAGATGCCAAGAACGTGCATTCTCTGCTTGTAGATGAAGACGGCAGCCTCTGGATAGGCCTGTTTCTGAAAGGAGTCCTCCATTATATGCCGGACAGGGATATAACTGTGGATTACAGCGCTTTGACGGAAGATGTATCCTCCGGGTTCGACATAATCGGGGATATGAGGGGCAATATATGGTATGCCGGGCCTTCAGGGCTGTTCAGGATAGACCGGAACAGACTAAATGCGGCTCCCAGAAAAATCTCCCCTCTGCGGTTTCTTGACCTTGCCGTTCACGATGACTCTACCCTATGGATAGGAGCAAGGAAAGGAGGCCTGTATTCTGTGAATACGAATACTTTCAAGGTATCGAGGCTCCCCTATCTGTCATCGGATGAATTGCATGTGACCGACATATTCAGAGATTCACGCGACCGGATGTGGGTTGCCACCGACCATCACGGTCTGTACGAACTGGATGCAGAAGGGAGATTGCTGGCTTCCTACGGGAAGGAACTGATAGGGTCGGATTCTGTCAAAAGCATAATCGAAGACAGTTCCGGGAATTTCTGGGCAGGAACGGGAAACGGTCTCGTATGTATCAGCGGGACGGACAGGTCTTGTGTAAAATATACTTCGTCAGACGGTCTGCCTGCCGATCAGTTCAATTACACGTCTGCCTGTCTGCGACCGGACGGAGAACTGTGTTTCGGAACTATAGACGGAATGGTGTCGTTCTATCCGGAAAAGGTAAGGCAGGAAAAGCCCTCATTCAAGATTGTAGTGACAGGTATTTCGATGGACGGTGAATATATCTCTCCCGAGGATACGGAATCCCCATCTGCCGGTTCTGTTTCCGCTTTGAATGGAATAGTGTTGAAACACAGACAGTCAAGATCATTCCAGATAGATTATTCAGGCCTGAATTACAGGTACAGCAGCGATACGAGATACGCAATGATGATGGAAGGTGTGGATGAAGACTGGCAGGCTATCGGGAATCAGCATCAAGTACGATTTACCGGATTGAGGGCCGGCAACTATTTATTCAAGGTCAAGGCGGGCATAGATGGCGTCAACTGGGATGATGCAGGGCAGTTGGATCTTGCCATACGGGTACTGCCTCCATGGTATGCCTCTCCTGTGGCGTTCTGCATGTATGTCCTATGCTCAGTACTTGTACTGTGGTGGAGCTACAGATGGTACAGGGCAAGACTGTCACTGAAAATGAGACTGGAGGCAGAGCACGACAGGAGACTCAACATTGAAAAGATGAACAGGGCAAAGACGGATTTTTTCACTTATGTATCTCACGATCTGAAGACTCCTCTTACGCTTATTCTCTCGCCTTTGCAGGAGATGCTTGGAAGTTCGAGGCTCAACGAGGATGACAGGAGCAAACTGTCAGTAGTGTACCGCAATGCAAACAGAATGAATTATCTGATCAAGGAACTTCTGACTTTCAGTAAGATAGAAATGAAGCAGAAGAAGATTCTCGTAAGGCAGGGCGACATAATGCGTTTTATGGATGAAACTTCGAAGATATTCGGCATGATAGCCAGAGAAAAGGATATCGATTTCGTAGTCAGACTTGAAGATACGGGGAAGAAAGTATGGTTTTCCCCGTCAAGTCTGGAGAGAATACTGTACAACCTGCTTTCCAATGCATTCAAGTATACGGATACAGGCGGATGCGTGACTCTCGGCGCTCATTTTGATGAAAAGGAAGGGAATACCATCGCCGTGATTTCCGTCAAGGATACCGGAAGGGGGATACCGCAAGATTCCCTGAAAAGAATATTCGACAGCTATTATCAGGTAGACCGGCGCGACCACAGGGAAGGTTTCGGACTGGGACTGGCCCTGACCCGTTCGCTGATAAAAATCCACAAAGGCGAAATAGATGTCATAAGCGAGGTTGGCAAAGGCACCGAATTCATCGTTTCCCTGAATGTGTCGGATAACGCTTTCAGCCCCGATGAACGGTCATCCGAAAGCATAACCGGAGACGAAATACGCAAATACAATCAGAGGATACAGGATACTCTTGAACTTATACCTGAAAGACTGGAGTCAAAGGCAGACAGGGAAGAGAAAGAGACAGTACTTGTAGTTGAGGACAGTCCGGAAATGAATGACTATATAACCGGCATTTTCAACCATGGTTACAGGGTCCTACGGGCATACGACGGGCAGGAAGCTATCGACATGTTGTCGAAAAATATGCCGGACATAATCGTATCCGATGTAATGATGCCGAAGTTGGACGGACTTGCCATGCTGGCGAAAATACGGGACGATGTGAAGACAAGCCATATCCCGGTCGTACTTCTGACGGCAAAGACCGATGAGAACGACCATACCGATGGCTACCTCCACGGAGCAGATGCATATATAGACAAGCCGTTCAATGCCAAAAACCTCGAACTGTTAGTCAAGAACACCATTTCAGGCAGGCGCAGGAATATCGAACATTTCAGGAAGATGGGAGAAATGAACGTGAAGGAGATTACGAACAATCCTCGTGACGAGGCTTTCATGGAGAAACTTGTGGGACTGATAATGGACAATATCAGGGAAGAAAGATTCGGGGTCGCGGAGATAACCGCCGGAATGAATGTCAGCCGCAGCCTCCTGCACATGAAACTGAAATCGCTCGCAGGCTGCTCAATCACGCAGTTCATCAGAAACATAAAAATGAAAGAAGCCAGGACATGCCTGGCTAACGGAATGAATGTCTCTGAAACTGCCTATGCCGTGGGCATGGCGGATCCAAACTATTTTACAAAATGTTTCAAGGCAGAGTTCAACATAACTCCTACAGAATACCTGAAGTCCATACGCAAATGAACCCTGCCTGTTGTATCTACCACTCCTCGAAACGGAGGTCCGCTTCAGGATTCTGGCGGCGGATGAGTTCCTCCTCGACCCTGTATTGTACCCCGTTTCTCTCGAACGTATAGGAAAGTGTGAACTTCGGCTGTGGTCCGGCCAGTTCGAGTCCTTCCGCTTCCGGGTCGAGAACTGCCGTAGCGTCAATGACGGCGACAGAACCTCCGGCCTCTATGGCCACGCTCATGTCATCATTGACGGTCAGGTTGACGGCTTCCCCCGTCTCCGTAGTATTGCCGAATCCCGGCCGCTGTATTTTGTCCCTCGACAGTGATATTATGTCACGGGTAATGTTCCTGCTCAGGTCTTTATTGCTGTACACAGTTACTTCATTTGTCGAAAGATTCGTCATCTGCCCCTTGACATAGTATGTGCCGTGCCAGCGGCTGACGAATTTGACTGCCACGATGCTGTAGTCCTTCGGATTGCCGTTTACGTCCGTGGCGACTTCTTCCTGACTGTGGCCCGTAAGCCTGAACGGGATGGCATAATATGTTCCGAGGGCATTGACGTCATTGTAGAATTCATCGGAAAAGTTCACGCGGACATCGCAGATGGCAAGGTTCGTATTGCTCACACTCATCCTGTCAGGGTCTGCCAGAGTGTAGTATTCTTCAGGCATCAGCGTAAGGGACGTCCCTTCGAGAAGCGAAGGATCGATTTCAAAGGTGGCCCAGTCGGAGGGATCGACCTCCCGTTTCCCGCCTATGGCAACTCCGACCTTTATGGACATGCCGGTATCCGCCACAAGGGTTCTTAAAGGTCTCTGTGATGCAAAATAAGCCCTCGTCACATCGAAATCCTTTTCATAGGACTCATAACAGGAAGAGACACTTAATGCTATAAGTGCGATCAGTATATGGTTGAATTTTTTCATATCGCTTTATATTGAATTTGTTTTACCAACCCATATTGTTTACGAGATTCGGGTTCTTGCTTGTTTCCGCATACGGAAGCGGTGCATAATAATTGGCTATGCCATATTTCCTGTGTTCGACAACCTTTTCCTTGAATGAGAATGTGTTGTCTGTATTCCTCGTTATCTCTACACCGTATATATCCTCATCCAACGGAAGCAGCCAGCGTCTCATGTCGAAGTAGCGATGGTTTTCAAAGGCAAACTCCAGTCTTCTTTCGTTCTGTATGAGCGCCCTGAACCGGTCCTTGTCATCAGCGCACTCTTCCAGCCATGTGTCATCCATTATGCCTCCGGCCAAGTTACGGACTGATTTCATTATGTCATAGGCCGATACGGTGCTCCCTTCTCCGGCAACCTTCGGACCGTATGCTTCGTTTGAGGCCTCAGCATAGTTCAAAAGGACTTCGGACTTACGCAACAGAGGATTATAGTGGGCTGTCCCGGATGAAGCGACAGGATTGAGCATGCCTGATGTCGTGGAAACGAACTTAGCGAGATAGTACCCTGTTGTGGTAGCATTCTCATTGAAACTGTGAGAGTCCCTGCCGCCATCCGACATGTCAAGCTGCTCTCCCGAGTTTCCGAAAGTGCTGTTCTGACAGTAAATTATCCTGGAGAAACGGTCGTCCATTATTGAATAGAGCCTTGTCATGTCGAGTCCCGGCTCGTTCAGATCTATCCCTGACCGAGGATCGGTCACAGGAAAGCCGTTCCTGGCATAGAACGCCTTTACCAGATTGTGCGATGGGACGGTCATTGCCTTGCCGAACCAGTACGGAGGGAAATGATTTGCTTCGAGGAGATTGTTGTTGAAGTATCTCCTGAATGCAAAATCGGCACTTTCAGACTGTGCATTGGCAATGTTTTCCGGGAGTACGGGCACATACGTTCCGAACCCATCCATGGAAAGTATTTCAGCTATCTGACGCGCCACAAGTTCCCATTTCTTCTGATACAGATTCGGATTGACGATTTCATATTTCCCCATACCCGTTATCCTGACGATATCGTCATCTTGCATTGCAGGGCTGGCACTGTATACCAGGACGCGGCTCTTGAGGACGGCGGCGGCTCCTGTTGTCGCGCGGCCTTGCTGGGTCGAGCCGAAATTCTGGTCGCTGCCGCTATATGATGCAGGGAGAAGTTCCATGGCGAGATCCAGGTCGCTGCAGATGAAATCAACTGTCGCCTGATAAGTCGGCCTTATGAATTCACCGTTGTCTGATGCTTCCTCATAAGAGAAGAAATGGTCTGCGAGCGGTATACCGAGAGCCTTTCCATCTGCGCTTTTGCCTCCGTACATCCTGAGCAGTTCGAAGTGCCACCATGCCCTCAGGAAATAGGCTTCCCCGCGAAGTCTGTTTTTGATCATGGCATCCTTCTCCGGATCTTCCCTGTTGTACAGGATGTTGTCTCCGAGACCGTTCTCAAGGAAAGAGTTGATGTATTCCAGCATACTGTAGCATGTAGCCCAGTTCCCTATCGGGTTGTTGAATGCTGTCATTGCACCCTGTCCGAGCAGATAGACGGATGCGCTGTGCTGAGTGCATACGGCATTGTCCGTAGCGGCATCGAGAAAATTCTCCGCATAACAGTCAGGACGGTTGCTGATGCCGTTATAGGCTTTATGCAACACTCCCATGGCAAGTTCCGGAATCCTCCACACATCATCATCTCCTATCTGCCAGGTCACCTTGGTGTCAAGGACGTTTTCGCAACTGCTCATAAGAAGCAGAACCCCTGCCGTAATCATTATATACAGTCTTTTCATATCTTCTGGATTATTATAAGGTAAATGTCACGCCGCATGTGAATGTCCTGGAAACCGGATAGTTGGTAAGTCCGGCATCGAGCAGTTCGGGATCAAGGTCAGGCACAGATGAGAGGACGAAAAGATTGGCTCCGCGCACAAAGACCCTGATGTCTTTCAGAATCCTGTTCCTGAAATTGTCGAAAGTATAGCTCAGTTCTATATTCTTGAGTCTGAACCAGTCGGTCTTTTTCAGCCAGAATGTCGAATTCTGCCAGTTATTGGTGTCATCGGTAGTGGTAAGACGAGGGTAGTTTCCGTCCGGATTGTTCACCGGATGCCAGCGGTCGAGGGCGAGAACGGAATAGGCATTTTCCCCATAGTTCCAGTAATAGGAATTGCTTGCCCATTTATATACGCCAAGTTCGGCATATCCGAGGATATAGAGACCCCAGCCTTTGTATCGGAGGTTGATGTCGATTCCAAGTGTCGTGCGGGGGAATGTATTTCCGAGTACTTTCACATCGCGCCCGTCCACAACCTTGTCACCGTTAAGGTCGCTGTAGGCGATATCTCCGTCCTGATAATGACCGAACGACTGGGCTGCATGACCATCAATAGCGACATCCTTTCCGAAAAGGCCTTCAGCTACATACCCGAACATAGCATCTGTACTGTTTCCTACAGTATAGCGGTATGTCTCTCCGTGAAGGACCTGACTCCATTCCAAAACCTTGTTCTTGCTCCACAGGACATTCGCTCCAATGGAATAGGAGAAGTCGCCTATAGTTTCAGTCCATCTTGCAGAGGCATCTATACCCTGATTGAACACGGAACCCATGTTTTTGTATGTAACAAAGTCTCCGATATAGTCTCCGTGCTCCGCATCGTTGAGTCCAATGATGTCGTAGTGCATTTCCCTGAACCAGTTTGCCTCTACGGAGAGTCTGCTGTCAAGGAAGAGACCTTCGATTCCGAGATTCATCTCGAGTGACTTCTCCCATTTCAGTTCAGGGTTGGCATTACGGATAAAATTCGTCAGGAAGGCTGTGGCTCCATTGGCCGTAGCTCCGAAGTTAAAACTCCCGCTCTGTTCCCATGCCCTTTCATAGAGAAGATGCGAGGTGGCGCTGTCGAACCCGAGAAGTCCTCCGCTGAACTTGAGTTTCAGTAAATTGACATTCCTGTTGCCTTTAAGGAAACTCTCGTTGCTGATAATCCATGCCGCACCGCCGGCAGCCGACATGAACAATCTGCTGCCTTCCCGGAACCTGTTGCTGCCCATCAGGGCGGCATCCGCCTCAATTACATACCTGCCGTCAAACGACCAGTTGACTCTCAGGGAAGTGTTGCTGTTGATAATATCCTGGGTAACACCCTGATTCGTTGTCTTGCTGTAGAGATATGTCAGGTCTGCCGCAAGACGGTGTTTGCCGAAGGTGTTAAGGTATTTCGCATACGCATTCCAACCGAGGGTCTGCTGGAGGGTTGTGCTGTTCCTGGTCTGGTCCGTGGCAACGTTTATCTGCTGTAACTGCTTATATTCAATTATCTGGGAACCTGATGCATCCGTATATGTTCCCGGAGCGTATGTCGGATATTTCTTGTTCAGGGACAACTGCAGAAAATCGTAATTATCGAAAGACAGGTATGCACCGGCCGACAGACCTTTTACCCATCTGTCGAGATCAAGCCTGACTCCGAAATCCGTCTGCGCCCTTGTGTACCTTTCTTCCGTATATCCTCCATACCATTGTTCGGCATATACATTTGTCGGTCGGAGGATACTGCCTCCGAACAGAGGGACATCATCCGACTGTGTCAGTCCTGTACTTTCCGGCGAAAGGATAAACGGATACTCGTTCGGTCTGTATGTAGATGCGGCCGTGAAGAGAGACGCGCATGTCATCTGGGCCCATTTACGCATTTCCATTCTGCCTGAAACACCTGCAACGACACTGAGAAAATCGGTAATGCTGAAATCAAGATTCCCTCTGAGAGTAAGCCTGTTGAGACTGGTGTCGTATGAAGCGTTCTCATACCCTCCGCTGCCTACATAGCCGGCCACAAGGGCATATCTGACGTTATTGCTGCCCCCATCCATATCAAAAGTCACTTTCCTGTACGTAGAATTCCGCTTCATGAACTCTTTCTGCCAGTCGATATCCGGGTAAAGAGGGTCGTATGGTCCTGAAGAGTTTCTGTAACCTTCGACCTGCTCACTGCTGTAATACGGTGCGAGACCGTCATTGACACACGCTTCGTTGTACAGGTTCGCGTATTCATACGCATTCACCCATTCAGGCATGCGGGTCATGGATGTAATACCCATTTCCGCATTTATATGATATGTCCGGTCCGTGTCAGCCTTTCCCTTTTTCGTAGTCACGACAACCACACCATTGGCGGCCCTTGCTCCATATAGTATCTTTGCCGTGGCATCCTTGAGAACAACGATTGATTCGATTTCCTCCGGGATGAGATCCGCCAAGGGCCTTTCTACTCCATCGATGATGACAAGAGCGGTATTGGCACTCATCCCGTGTTGGCCGCGGATATAGAGATCGGAGACATTATTGCCGAGACCGTGCACGATGGAACGGACCTGCAGACCGGCTATCTTTCCCTGCAGCATGTTTGTAAGCGTCAGATCAGGATAACTGTCGAATTCTCCGTGTTCAAGCCCTGCCGTAGCTCCTACGCCTGTATCCTGCGCGCCGGCAGAATGCAGGGAGAATATTGAAGCCGCAATGGCGGATAATATTATGATAACTGTATTTCTCATAAGTCTTGAAGTTGTTTAAGTGTTACCAACCCGGGTTCTGTTTCAGGTTATCCAGGGCCGCGACTTCCTCCATCGGAAGCGGATACCAGTAGTTCCTTGTGCTGAATACCCTTTCCACTGTCGTCACATCGGCATATTCATATCTGAATCGGGGAATTCTGATCTTACATGCATCAGCCCCGGTCAGATTTCCCTGATATGCGTTGCCGTTTTCATCGAGAGGATAGGCAAGGACTCGTTTCATAGGATGTTCATCCTTGAAGAGTTCCTCTGCTATCATCCACCTTCTGATGTCATACCATCTGTGTCCTTCGAACATCAGTTCCACAGCCCTTTCCCTGCGATAGGCCTCACGGAAGTCGACTCCGGAAGGGAGGTCGCCTATTCCGGCTCTGTTGCGGATAATGTTCAGAGCCTGTCTTGCCGACATCGAACAACCGTCCACTATGGCATCCGGATCTCCTGTAGCTTCATAGGAAGCCTCTGCAAAGTCAAGATATACCTGAGATACACGTATATATACTGTGGTCAGACGGTACATGTTGAAGCCTGCGGCGCCGAACAAAGGAATGCTTGCCTCCGGCCATATAAACTTCTTGCACAGGTAGCCAGTCTGCTGGGCAGCATTTGTGAACTGATTGGTGGTAATGAAATTGGTCGAATAACCGCCTACATACGTCGTAAGGTAGTACTGTACTCCGTTAAGGTCTGTCCCCCATGCCTCACCCGGGACTATGATATTATTCGCAAGACGCGGATCTCTGTCAGAATACGGGTCGGTATATTTCACCGCTTCGTAGCCTGATCTCGTATCGGTAATAGGATAGAATTGTCCATCAGGTCCTTTTCTCTCGAACATATCAACCATGTTCTGAGATGGAGCATTGTATGGAGTCCCCTCTGCTCCTGTCTTGTCATCATAAGGCTGGGTAAGCCACTGCGCCCTTACAAATGCACTCCAGTTCCCGGGATGCGTACGGTTGAACCACAGATATTCCGGCTGGGCGAACTGGTTCTCATTAGGCATCAAATAGATGCTTCTATACTCGTCATGATCCATTAGACGATACCATGAACTTGCTTCAATGGCATCTATGCATTTCTGGGCAGTCCTGGCCGCTTCGGCAGCCATCTCTTTCCCGTATCCATTATCCACTATGGCATCCAGACCGTTCTGCATCAGCGGACTGGCGGCATAGAGCTGGGTCATGGCCTTCAAAGCGAGGGCCGACACCTTATCCGGCCGTCCGAATTCCGAATCCGGCCAAATATCCGGAAGCATCGCTATGGCATTGTCAAGATCGCCCTGCATCCAGGCGTTCGATTCCTGATACGTCATCCTCGGCACATCGAAGTCATCAGCAGCATTCCATGCCTTGTCAAATTTCGGCATGCCCCCGTACCTCTTGATAAGTTCGAAATAGAAATAGGCACGGAGAAAATAAGCCTGTCCGAGCAGTTTGTTCCGCTGGTCTTCAGTGAGGGAAGGTACCTGGTCTATCCCGCCTATCACCTTGTTGGCTATCCTGAGTCCCCTGTACGCCCTGGCGATTGCAGTCCTGCCGCGGCTGTCTATCTCAAACTGGCCTTCTCCGCAACCGAGCCAGTTCCCAGCATTGACAAACTTGGAAGCATCGCTGTTCCTGACACATACATACTCATCGGAAAGATTGCCGACATTGCTGTAAAGATTTCCGTAACTGTTGATGGCATACATGTAGATCAGTATGTCAGACTCTGTATTGTTGTTGGCGGATGTCTGGAATATCTTGTCGAGAAATCCTCTCAGACTGTTGTAGTCCTTATAGATATCGTCTTCCGTCAGTCCCATGTCGGGAGAACGGTCCAGATATTTTTCGCAGCTGCACAACAGCAGACATGCGGAAAGTATTGAAATAAATCTATATATTTTCATATCGCAATATTTTACAGGCCGATTCTGAATCCGATATTGTACCTTCTGACCATAGGATAGATATATTGTCCTCCATGCTCCGGGTCTCTGCGCGGATCGCATTTCGAGAAAGTCAGCAGGTTGTTGCCGTTAATGTATATCTGGAGTCTGGTAAGTCTGATTTTGTCCAGTATCCTCTGAGGGAACGAGTAATTGAACTCAAGATTCTTCAGTCTGAGATACGAATGATCGGAATACGAATACGTGCTCGCCACCGAATTATAGGCATTGTTTACATGGATCGACGGTCTTACGGCACCTTCGGCATGAGTACCCGGCTTCCAGCTGTCGAGCGTATTCGGCTGCGTCTTGATATTCCCTGCCGGGAAATCCCACAGATAGGCTGCAATGGCTTCTTTGTAGACACCCAATGCACTGTACAGCAGCATACTGAAACCGAAACCCTTGTAGGAACCTCCGATTGTAAATCCCATTGTAGTCATAGGATAGTTCAGGTTCTTCACGGGAGCCATGTCATTGCTGTTTATGACACCGTCGGCATTATAGTCCACATAATACAGATCACCCGGTATCAGTGTGTTGTGCTGGCCACCGGCTATGGCGGACTGGGCTGAATTGAAGATATCATCGAGCGACTCGAAATTTCCGGTCGCCAGATATTTGTTGACAAATCCTATGGACTTGCCCTCGGACTTGAGGTAGTCGCTCAGGTTCTTTGGGTCATCGTAAAATACTATGCGGTTTTCGCTGGTGGCGAAGTTGTATTTGACATAGTAGTAGAAATTCCCGATGCGGTCATTCCAGTTCATGTCAATTTCCAGTCCGTGATTCTTGGTCTTTCCGAGATTGACCTGAGGGAATGAGATACCGCTGCCTGCCCATGAAGGGATAGTGTTGCGTGTCATCAGTATACCATCCCTCTTCTCATCGAACAGGTCGAGGGTTATGTCGAGCTTGTTCCACAGACCTATCTCGATTCCAAGATTCTGTTTGATGGATGTTTCCCAGGTGGCATCCGGATCGGCCAGCTTGCCTTCCGCATATACGGGGCCGAAAACCGTAGTATTCCATTTCCCGAATTCAGCATTTCCCGCCTGGTCGTAGACCTGGATATAATTGAATCTCGTGGCTCCCTTGTCGTTGCCGACCATACCGTATGAATATCTGATTTTCAGGTTGTCGAGTATGCCCTTGGTCCATTTCTGCATCCACGGCTCCTCGCTGAGCCTCCATCCTATTGATGCCGACGGGAAGAATCCGAAACGCTTGCCCGGGGCGAATTTCTCGGAACCCGTATACGCCCCGTTGAACTCAGCCAGATAACGTCCTTTGAAATTGTAGGTTACGCGTCCTACCCAGTCTTCCTCATAGGCAGGAAAGTCCATTATACTTCCGCTGCTGGATTCGTTCATCTTCCGGTTGAAGAGCAGCAGACCGGTAACATCATGCCCGCCGAACTTTCTGGCATAATTAATCGAAAACTCATAATACAGCTTCCTCGTATATGAGCTGAAATTGTCATATCCTCCTCCGACAGGCATGTCTCCCGGAGCATCCTGATTCGGATATCGGGTCTCGGTATAATTGTAGGAAACTGTCCCATCCGGATTGTATATCGGATTAGTATAATCATAGACGCGGTTGATCCTCACTGTAGTACGCTGGGCGGTCAGATCATCGTTTCCGAGGATTTTCCCGGTGATGATATTCGTCTGCCATGTGGATGCGGTGGTATAGGACAGTGCGCCCTGGACGGAAAGTCCTTCGGTGATGAAATCGAGTTTCTGATCCAGTTTGATGTCATAGAAACCCTGATATGTCTTGACATTCCGGCTTCCGCCCACCTCCATCAGGTAAGCCACGTTCTGGTCCGAACTCTGGCCGTCTCCCCAGTTCCCGTCACTGTACTTGATCGGGAATTCATTGGATGGGGCTGTCAGGAAAACTCCGAAGAAATACTGGTCAGGGGAAGCATCTCCGGGACGGTATGCCGGCTGGTTCTGATAGCCTAACTTTCCGGCAACGTTGAAGGATAGTTTCGTGTATTTCGTGATCTGGAAGTCGAAATTGCTTCTCCAGTTGTACCTTCTGTAACTGAATGAAGGGTCGAACTCCGGCTGTTTGTGCGTCTTGTAGATGTCACCGTCATGCATGTAACCTAAGGAAACGAAATATTTCATCCATTTGGCGCCTCCACGGACATTGAGGTTGTAGTTCTGCTCATAACCTACCTTGCGCACAAGGTTATCCCACCAGTCGACATTGGGAAAAACATCATTGTAAGGTCCATAATTCCCCGTTGCAAAAGCATTTTCCCATGCCGCGACCGTCGATTCCGGCATAAGATTCCCCCAGTTGGCATCGTGCGCCTGGGCTGCGTTGTACTGTTTCATCGATGTCACGTAGTCGGAATAGTCAGGAGAGCCGGAAGGCTGTTTGAAACCGAAGTTCGATGTGAAGGAGATTTCCGGTTTGCTGTCGGTACCGCGTTTGGTGGTAAGAAGGATGACTCCGTTCGCTCCCTTGACTCCGTAGACTGCGGTCGCTGATGCGTCCTTCAGCACTGATATGGATTCTATTTCGTTGACATCCACATCATTGAAATCCCTTTCTATACCATCCACGAGAACCAGAGGAGAGGCGTCTCCCCATGTGGATTTGCCGCGGATGAAAATATCTGCTGCCGCAGCCCCTGGCTTGGCCGTCGAATTGATGGATACCACTCCGGGCATCTGGCCTTGAAGAGCTTCCGAAATGGTATTTACATTAGCGACTTTCAACAGGTCATCTCCTTTGGTGGCCGTGATGGAACCTACGCTGGAAGCCTTTTTCTGGATACCGTATCCGACCACGATAACTTCATCGAGAAGCTCCGTATCTTCGGAAATAGCTATTCTGCCGAGAGATGCCCTGCCGTTGACAGGTATTTGCGCTTCCTTGTATCCCATATAGGAGATGACAAGGATGGCATCATCAGCGGCGTTGATGACAAAGTTGCCGTCCAAGTCAGTTATGCTTCCCGTCAAAGTCCCCTGTATCAGGACCCCGACCCCTACTAACGGGTCTCCTGAAGCCGCATCTACGACCTGGCCTTTCCTTTCAGTCTCCTGCGCGCCCATCGGTACGGAGCACAGAAGTGCAACGAATGTCAGGGCAATGCAGATTATCTGCTTGTAGTAAAAGTTAGCCATATTGTTGAATTTATAATGGTTATCTGTGATATACCGGGATTATGACATTGTCCTTGTCTGCTCTGATCCGGAAGATGCCGTCTTCCTTTATCATTTTAAGAGGAACGATTCTGGTCTTTCTCGGCTGGACTCCGGTATCCGAGTTGTGGACATGGTAGACATAATAGTATTTTCCATCGAGTCCCTTGAATACATCCCCGTGGCCGGAACCGTTCTCTCCGACAATGTGCCGGTCTATGATAGGATTTCCCGGATTCTTGGTCCACGGGCCAAATGGAGTCGGAGCCCATGCATATCCTACGGCATAGTCGATGTTCATGAAATGGTTGGCTGAATAGAACATGTAATAAACGCCATCCCATTTCCTGACAGCAGGACCTTCCATGACCGGATTGGACTTGTAATTCGGCGTCATTTCCCAGTCTTCCGTACAGTCGAGACACTGTTTAAGAGTCTCCGGAATGATACGGCCGTTTTCCATGTCGAACTCAGCCACCCAAATGTAGTTACCCCTGTTGAATCGGACATGATAGAGATAGTATTTCCCGTCGTCATCCCTGAATATATAAGAGTCGATGTTCTTTGCTGAACCATCGATAGGCTTTATATCCTTCTGCCGGTAAGGTCCGAAAATATTGTCGGACGATGACAGTACAGTCTGCTCGTCAGCCGTATAGGTAAGCCGGTACATATCCCCGTCGCGTAAAAGCTGCGGAGCCCAAAAGCCTTTGTTCCCGAAAGTACTGTCTCCCTTGTGCAATATCATCGTATCCCTGTCAGGATAGTTCCAGTGCAGAAGATCTTCGGATTCAAGAACGGTAAAACCGGAAGGTTCTCCAGTGCGGGTACCTGTAAGGTAGTATTTCCCGTTCTCCACATATACGGTAGGGTCTGCGAAACATATCTCTTTCTGTCCCTGTCCACGGACAGAGCATGACTGCAGCATGACAGTCGCAATCCATATTATTGTCAGCAATCTTTCCATAGTCATTCCATTTCCCATTTGAGTACAGGCCTGTCTCCGCGGAAATCCCAGATGTCAGAACTGAATCCAGTCACATCCCGTGCTGTTTCTACCAGTGTTCCCGTTGCGGTTTTACCGTTATATCTGTCCTTCGTTGCCGGTGCGGTAATGTCTTCATCCTCCGTAATGGCCGGATTGCCGGTAATCTCTATTTTCATATCCGGATTTGCCCAGCAATCGATGCCGACAGCCTGCTTGAAATATCCGCAGACGCGCCCAGATCTCGGAGCCTGCGTGGATTTTACGCATTCGTTCCAGGCTATGCAGTGTTCTATTCTTGTAAGCTGGGCTGCCGGTTCGACGTATCCGAGAATACCCCCGCACTGGTTGCGGGTAGTCTGGTAGCATTCCGAATAGCAGTATGTGATGAGAGCCGGTCTGTCGGCATTTCCAGGAGGTATGGTATATGCCACGATACCGCCGTTCGGACCGGGATTCCCGTTGAATACGGTTTCTCCCGAGTCGAGTCTTCCCGAGGAATGGCAGTTTTCAACAGTCCCGAACTTCATAAGGCTCACTATGCCGCCTGCCCTCGAGCCTGTAGTAATGTTTCCGGAGAAACGGCATTCCGACACTTTCGCCCCCACGGCAAGATACCCGCAGATACCTGCCGCACTCCAGTATGCGTTTATATCTGCATCCACTGCGCAGCGCGATATCCGGCTGTTGTTCCCCTCCATTATGCTGCAAATGCCTCCGGTATGGTATTCGGTTGTCTCGCCCACATCGATATCAGCCCCCGAGACAGTGATATTCTCTATCACTGCCGGGAAGGCATCTTCACCGGCACGGCCTGCGACCACTCCTGCCTTGACATTGTTGCCGGATACGGTGACATTCTCGAACCTGACATTCGCAAAGCGCCCGCGGAGGAAAGAAAAGAAGCCGAGATCCCCGTTGGCGGCCGTAGTCAGACTGAAATTGCTGATGGTATGTCCGCAGCCATCGAAATCGATGAGTTTCTGCTGTGTGGTATTGACTGGAGTCCATTCCGTTCCGGTCATGTCTATGTCTGCCCCGAGACGGAAATATGTGGTCTGTCCCGATTTGAGCCTGCTCTCAATGGAAGCCAACTCCTCCGAAGTGGTAATGATAATCGGGTTGCCTTCACCGCCCTGTTCCTGATATATGTAGAAAGTCAAGGCTTTCCTGTCTTCTCTGACGGCTATCTGGTCCGAGGCAAGTTCCAGTCCGAGCACATACCTTTTTCCCGGATCGAGAGACGTAAGGTCCCTGAAATTCAGTCCGACTTCATGAACCGTCTCAGACTCCTTGAACTCCACTTCTTCCGAACTCAGATCCCAATTCTCATCAGGAAGAGCGACATACCCCTCGCCAAAAGCAGCCGCATCCTTAATGTCGAATCTTGCAGTAGCAGCCTTTTCGGTATGGCTTTTCCCGATAAGAATAGAATATTCATAGGATGGATTATCCAGATAATAGTCGAATGATCCGGACTCATACAGGGAAAATTCGACCCCGTCATAATCTGCCGGCCCCTTTTGCGGAGGAGTGAGATCCATCATCCTGTCGCAGGAAGTCATGCATGCCGCAACTGCGGCAAAGGTCAAAATATATCTTTTCATGGTCATAAAGCTGGTATTATCATGTTTACCGTTTCAGAAGCAAGCCATACCCTTTCTCCGTCAGCCTTGACGACTTCCATTTCGAAGTTGCCTTTTGCCAGATCGAACCCGAGCGAAGTAACCGAAACTGTAACCTTTTCCGATACTTCAGACGGGGCAGAGGAAAATTCGGCATGGACGAATTCCGACTGGTCGCTGTTCTGCAGTCTGAAAGTGAGTCTTTCATGATTTATACAGACCTGAATTCCGTAATCCACGGCAAAACTCTCAAAGGCTCCCGGAAAATACAGGCCCACTGTCTCACAGTCAGTATCGAAACCTGCGAACACAGCCTCAGGTCTCTGTCTGTCAGTACAGCCCGCCATTAAAAAAAGCATGGCTGAAAGCGCTGCAAGCATCAGATATCTTTTCATGGCATTCATTTTAAATCAGTAGTGATTGTCTCGACGGAACCGTCGGAGTATGTGATTTCAGCAGACAGCACATTTCCCTCCATAGAAGCAGTTACAGGGGCCGTCGTCTCTCCATCTATCATCAGACGGCATGATTCGGCATCATCCGGAAGATTCTGCAGACAGATATATGTGTATTTTCCTGCATCGGTATATTTCAGCACAGGGAAAGAATTCCGTAGCGGAGCCGTGGATACGGTTCTGGTCCAGACCGGATTGTTTCCACTGTCCAGAACCGATATGGAATAGGCTGTATCCGGGGCGAGACCTCCCAGCAATGCGTATCCTTCGGCAAGAGCGAATTCCGTTTCCTTTCCGTCTTTCACGATTTTTCCCGTAAAGTCAGCCGGAGAGGCAATTCCGTTTCCCAGGACCAGAAGTATTTCCCTTTGGCCTTCTATCACCTTTTCGATGTACATGCCGTTCTTTGCCGCCATGAAGTCAGGATACACGAGAGGATTAGGGACATACGTCCCATCCGGATTGAATCCGAGGAGTTTCGGGATATAGACTCCGCCAAGTTCCCATAGCCGGGTGTCGGCAGTATAGGTCGGGGCGAAATTGTATATGTCACTGTTAGGCACTACGCTGAAACGTCCTGTAATGACATAGGTATCATACTTTCTGAAAGCATTGTAGAAAGTGGTAAACCAGTTGCGCGGATACCAGCCGAAACTTTCGAACAGGCTTGCGAATTCATCCGGACTCACAGGATTTCCTGCAGAAGCATTCTTGACCGCCATGTCAAGATATTCATATAATTGCATGTCTGATGAATATCCGTGGGAAGTTCCCCAGCTGCCGAGACTGGCGGTTCTGTGGTTGGGATCCTGCCCCTCTCCCTCCAGCTTTCTTACCATAGAGAACTCCGTGCATATAAGTTTCTTCTTGACACCGTATGTTTCCCTTGCAAGTCTGAGATCATTCTCGGCCTGGTTTACGTTGTAGCAATGGAGATGCAGATCCAACCCGTCAACATTCGGATTTTCATTAACAACGTCCATCACAGCCTGTATAGTAGGTCTCGGGACCTCGGAAATCCTGTTGAGTGAACCGGCAAATACTTCAAATGTCCAGCCTTCTTCCCGCTTCCATTGCGCTATACGGTCAGCGAATTCATTAAGGAAATCCTTGTAGTCATCGGCATCGTCACTCTGAAGATCCGCATTCCAGTTTTCCCACATCGGCTCGTTGCCCATCACGAGCAGGGAGATGTTTCTGCCCATGTCGAACGACTCCAAAAGCAGCCTTGCTGCCTTGAATACGTATTCGCATGCTTCGGAACCGACTTCAGGAACCAGACCTTCATCGTTTTGAAAAGGTATTTTCAGACTGAGAATGAATTTTACCCCCTCTCCGAGGCTGGCCCTTGCCGCCATGAACTGTCGGGAAAGGGAACTGTTGCGTATGGCATCCTCGTTGATCCCCACGATGACATTGTTCTCCACCGTAAGAAATTCCGAATGGATATTGATGAATCCTCTGACCCATGAAATCTCCGAATTCCTGAGCATTTGGATTTCCGTTATCGGCTGGGCGATATTCTCGTTGTAATTTGCCCCGAGTTCCTGCGCCCCCGCCTTTGACAGGTACAGAAGGGCAAGAAGCAAAAGCAGCAGTGTCTTTTTCATTTCGGTAATGGTTTTATGGTGTTTGATATTTTACCTGTTACAGATCGCGACATTATTTCAACGGTTCCGCTTCTACATCCGGATTGAAATATCCATCCGTTTCCGCATAGAATACAGTCTTTAGCGAATCAAGAAGCTCCGGGTATGTATCTGCAAGGTTATGTTCCTGCGCAGGATCCCCAGCAAGGTCGTACAGCCCGTATTCTCCAAGGTTTCCGAGTTCGTTCCCGGTCAGGTTCGTAGCCGGCCCCTTATATGGCGGCAGCATGACCCAATTCCCGGAGAGGAGTGCCATTCTGCCCTGAGCCTCGAGTATTACATGCGATCTTCCTTTATCGGAATGTCCGAGCATCACATCTAGATGGTCTTCACTGTCAAGTCCATCAGGAATGTCCGCGCCAGTCAGGACAGCGACTGACGCCACGATATCGAGTTGCGACACAAGGGCATCCGAAACTGTCCGTGCAGTGTGCCCTTTCCAGTAAACGAACATCGGAACGTGCGTCCCCCCGTCAAAGAGACTGTATTTGCCTCCTCTCAGACCTCCTGCCGGCCTGTGCGCCCCGGCCATTTCCACCGCCCCGTCCTTATAGCCGTCATTCAGGACCGGGCCGTTGTCGCTTGAAAAGATTATCAGGGTATTGTCCATAAGATCAAGACTGTCAAGATACGAAAGAAGTTCTCCCACACACCAGTCGGCCTCCATTATCGCATCTCCTCTCGGTCCCATTGTCGTGGTGCCGATAAAACGTTCTGCCGGAACTCTCGGCACATGCGGCTCATGAAGCCCGTAATAGAGAAAGAACGGTCTGTTACGGTTATCCTTTATGAACTCCTTGACTTTTCCGGAGAAACGGTCTGCCATTTCTTCGTCTTTCCACCTTGCAGCCATCCCGCCTTTCATATATCCTATCCGCGGGATTCCGTTCACTATGGAATTGTTATGTCCGTGGCTCCACTGCATTTTCAGCATTTCAGGATGGTCGATGGCTGTAGGTTCTCCTTCGAAATTCCTGTTGTAATCCACATAGATGGGATCATCCTCTTCAAGCCCGTCCACATTCCCGTTCTCCACGAACACTGTCGGAACCCTGTCGTTGGTGGCTGCTATAATATAGGAATAGTCGAAGCCGACTTCTCGCGCTCCGGGTTTTACAGCAGCGTTCCAGTCAACATTCCCGTTTCCCATCCCGAGATGCCATTTGCCTATGGCTCCGGTGACATATCCGAGATTCTGCATCATTTTCGGCAAGGTAAACTGGTCTTCCGATATTATAAGAGGCGCGTCGCCTTCTAAAATCTTTGCATCGCTGTTTTTCCATGGATACATTCCGGTCATCAGGGCATACCGGCTCGGAGTGGAAGTTGCGGATGTTGCATATCCGTTGTCAAGCCGGACCCCTTCTTCGGCAAGGCGGTCTATATTAGGTGTGCTGATCGTATTGGAACCGTATGCACTGACATCCCCGTATCCGAGATCATCGGCCAGAATGACAATGATATTAGGTCTTGCAACGTCTGTTGCTGCAGCGCAACCGTACACTGCAAGACCGGAAACGAGATAGACAAGTTTTTTCATGTGTTCATGTGGTTTTCGACTGCAAATTTATCCGATACGGACATGAGTAAATAGAAATTTTGTCCAATAAATCAGCACAGATGTTCAATGTCGGTTTTTGGACAATAATACGGACTTTGTGGACAATCGTTCTACCGGAAAAATGGAATTATCGGCATCTTTGCACAGGTTAAAATGATTTTGTCATGAAGGGATTTTTTGCCGTATGCATCTGCTCCTGTTTTTTTTCTCTTGCGTCAGGAGCGCAGACGGACGCCGATAAAACCGTTTACGGAGTCCTGAAAATAGACAGGTACGACTATAAGGATGTTTCTCCGGTACGTTATGGATTCCATTATGAAGAAATCGGGATGATGGGAGAAGGGGCGCTTCATGCGGAACTCGTCAGGAACCGTTCGTTCGAGGAGGCAAATCCTCCGCAAGGACTTTCCGTACGGAACGGTCTGTACGAAAACATACCGGCTCCCAGGGCAAGGGCACATGATGTGTATGAATGCGATCCGCTCATTGGATGGACAACGTTACCCCTCGCATGGTCTCCCATATATATCGAGCGGACAGATGATTATCCGATGAACGGAAATAACAGGCATTCCATGTCCGTGCACGTGACGGAAGAAATAGCAGATTCCCAGAATGCAATGATTGTCAACAGAGGGTATTACGGGATGGCATTCAGACAGGGCATCGGTTGCAGGCTGTCGCTTTTTATGAGAAACATAAATTCCCGTTATCCGGTGGAATTCTTTCTTGTTGACAGCGCAGGAGAATGCATAAGCAATGTCGTAAGGCTGGAGCCAGCCGGGAAAGAGTGGAAGAAATATACGGCAGTCCTTATTCCTGAAAAGACGGATAAGCATGGAATGCTTGCAATCCGTCCTTCAGGCCCGGGAAGATTCGCGCTGGATGTCGTATCCCTGTTCCCGACAGACACTTGGGACAACGGGAAATCAGTATTCAGAAGTGACATAATATCGAATTTGCGGGATTTCGCTCCGGATTTCATCCGGTTTCCGGGCGGCTGCATAGTGCACGGAGTGAACGAAGAGACCATGTATAAGTGGAAGAAAACCATCGGTCCTGCGGAACAGCGTCCCGGACAGTGGAGCAAATGGGCTCCATATTACCGGACGGACGGAATCGGATACCATGAGTTCTATGAACTTTGCGAATATACAGGGGCCGATGCAATGTATGTCATCCCTACCGGAATGGTCTGTACGGGCTGGGTCTTCCAATCGGCGCCCTGGGAATTCATACAGCCGGATACCGATATAGATGCATATATACAGGATGCTGTCGATGCAATCGAATATGCCATAGGTGACACATCTACGGTTTGGGGAGCGTTGAGGGCCCGGAACGGTCATCCTGAACCGTTCCCTCTGAAATACATCGAGATAGGCAATGAGGATTTCGGTCCTGTCTACAGGGAACGCTACGAAAAGATCTATCAGGCCCTACATTCCAGATATCCGGACCTTGTCTATATCGCAGACAGCATAATAGGCAAGGAAAATGATGACAAAAGGGGCGATATCGCCGAATTCCCTGTTCCGGAACACGTAGAGGTCTTCGACGAGCACTATTACCAGCCCGTGGAATGGGCTTGCAACGGACATTACCGGTTCGACGGGTATGAAAGGGAAGTGGCGGACCTGTTTATCGGAGAATTGGGGATAGACGGGAAATATCCATACAATATCCTCGCAACGGGAGTCGTGAGGATGGCATTGGAGAGGAACGGGGACATGAACCCCATGCTGGCTGAACGTCCGGTAATGCGTAACTGGGATTTCCTGGAACACAGGAATTTCCATGGCATGTTTCTCAATGACAGCGGCAGCAGTGTGAAATGTGCCCTGTACTATGTTTCCAAAATATTCAGGGACAACACCTTTGACAGATATATCAGTTCTTCGGTGACAGGATTCGAGGACATGCAGAAAGTTTTTGCAACCATGGGATACGATTCCGCTTCCGGAGAATATATCCTCAAGATCATCAACCTCAACGACAGCCCTGTCATCCTGGATACCGATGTCCGGGGATTCGGCAAACGGAAAAACGTACGCAGGACAGCTCTTGTGCTCCCGGCAATGGACAACACTCCCGAACATCCGGACAAAGTCGCATTTGCTCTGGAAAATGACACTGTCCTCGACTTGCGTGAACCGCTTCGTCTTGAAGCCGCATCGGCTGTCGTCTATAGATTCAAATGATTTTTTATAATGGAAAACAGAGTTATTCTTATTATCGCCTGCTTGCTGGCGGGCCTTGCAGTCCATGGAGAATCGACGGCAAAGACGGATGGACGCGCACAACCAATGCCACATGAACCGGCCTTCCGTGCAACCACACTCCCTGCCTACGGTTCGGCAGACACACGAGATGAGGCCTTGAGAGTCCCTGAATTCGTGAGACCGGCGTTCGATTGCTGGATGAGAGACACATACGTAACTTTGGGGCCGGATGGATATTATTATATGACAGGAACTACAGCCGATCCTGACAGAATATTTCCGGGACAGAGACATTGCTGGGACTGGAATGACGGGTTATACCTGTGGAGGTCTGCGGATCTGAAGGAATGGGATGCCCTCGGCCGTATCTGGTCCCTCGATGATGACGGAACATGGCAGAAGGAACCCCGCATATATGCCGATGACGAGAAATATGCCAGAAAATCCATCAACGGAGATCCTATGGACAACTGGTTCAGGGCAGTATGGGCTCCTGAACTCCATTATATCGAGAGTGTCGGGAACTGGTTCATTGTCGCCTGTCTCAATGATTCAGCGTCCGGCAAAGGGTCGTTCATATTGAAAAGTACTACCGGACGTCCGGAAGGTCCGTATGTAAACATAGAAGCAAATTCGGACGGGCCTCTGTTCCCTAATATCGATGGAAGTCTGTTCGAAGATGAGGACGGGACCGTGTATTTTGTGGGACATAATCATTATATTGCAAGGATGAAAGAGGACATGAGCGGTTTTGCGGAAGAATTGCGGCTTCTGAAAGAGACCCCGTACGATCCGGAACCGTATATAGAAGGCGCTTTTATCTTCAAATATCAGGGGAAATACCATCTGGTCCAGGCCATCTGGTCGCACAGGACAGATGATGGGGATACCTACGTAGAGAAGCCCGGGGTGACGTCCCAAAAGACGAGGTACAGCTACGACTGCATCATATCCGTAGCGGACAATGTCTATGGCCCGTATGGGGAAAGATACAATGCCGCGACAGGTGCAGGGCACAACAATCTGTTCCGGGACAGGGACGGGAACTGGTGGGCTACCATGTTCTTCAACCCTCGCGGAGCCCAGGCAGCCGAATATGAGACTACATGTCGGCCGGGACTTATACCTATGATATACGAAAACGGGCGTTTTGCCCCCAACCACAGTTTTGATCTGAAAAAATGAAACGACACGCATTACTGTCAGCTGCCGGCTGCATGGCTCTCGCCACGGCTGCTGCCGCACAGGACGAACGTCCCAACATTCTTGTAATTCTTGCCGATGACCTCGGATTCTCGGACCTCGGCTGCTATGGAGGGGAGATAATGACCCCTGTTCTGGACAGTCTTGCCGAAAACGGGATACGAATGGCACAAATGTACAACAGTGCAAGAAGCTGCCCGTCGAGGGCCAATCTGCTTACCGGGCTGTATCCTCATCAAACCGGACTGGGACACATGGACGTATCCCGTCCGAAATGGCCGCGCGGATATTCCGGATTCAGATCGGATTCAGATAATGTGACTATAGCGGAAGTCCTTGCCGATACCGGTTACTTTACGGCCATGTCAGGGAAATGGCATCTCGGCAACGGATCGAATCCGATCAGGAGAGGATTTCAGGAATATTACGGTCTGCTTCACGGTTTTGATTCTTTCTGGAATCCGGATGTCTACAGGAGATTGCCTGAAGGCAGGCCTGAAAGGGAGTATGCAGACGGAGAATTCTATTCCACGGTAGCCATTACGGATTACGCGATCGATTTTATAGGCCAGGCAAGGGAGGGAAACAAGCCGTTCTTCCTGTATCTTGCCTATAATGCGCCGCATTTTCCCCTACATGCACCGAAAGATGTCATAGACAAATATATGGATACCTATCTGAAAGGCTGGGATGTGATACGGGATCAGAGATGGGAACGCATTGCCCGTTCCGGCCTGCTGCAGGGACATCCGGACCTTAGTCCTCGAGGAATAGTCCCGGAAAGTCTGTATATGGATGAAAGCTATCCTCTGCCCGCATGGAATTCCCTCACGGCAGAAGAACAGACAGACCTTGCCAGGAGAATGTCGGTTTTTGCAGCGATGGTGGATATAATGGACAGGAATATCGGACGGGTATTTGACTGTTTGAGGGCTAACGGAGAACTGGACAATACATTCATTATATTCATGTCCGACAACGGAGCCTGCGCAGAATGGCATCAGTTCGGCTTTGACGGCAGGACAGGTCTGGAATATCATATCCATACCGGAGAAGAACTCGATGAAATGGGACAGCCGGGGACCTATCACCATTACGGCACGGGCTGGGCCAACGTCGGCTGCACGCCTTTTACACTGTACAAGCATTATTGCCATGAAGGGGGAATTTCCACACCTTGCATAATATCGTGGGGAGACCATGTACGCAGGAAAGGAAGCATATCATATCAGCCGGCACAGTTCATCGACATAATGTCTACCTGTGCCGAACTTGCCGGCACAACATATCCCGTGCGCTATCGGGGACGCGACATACTTCCTTCAGAAGGAGTCTCCCTGCTTCCGGTGCTGGATGGGAAGAAATTGCCTGACAGGTACATCTATGCCGAACATGAAGGCAACAGGATGATACGTCACGGAGACTGGAAACTCGTCTCGGCAAACTGCCGTCAGGATGAATGGGAACTGTACAATATCAGGAAAGACCGCACCGAGCAGCACAACCTGATCGACAGATACCCTCAAAAAGCGGCGGAACTGGAAAAGGCATATTTCGAATGGGCCGACCGATGCGATGTGCTCTATTTCCCTGCGTTCTGGAACACATATAACCAGAACCGCCGCAAAGACTTCAAAGTCTACAAAGACAGGTGACAGTCACGCCGCTACAGCCCGAACGAGAAGAGGCTGATGCCGTCGAAGACCGAGCTTACGAGGCCGAGGACAATCACTCCCGCGAGGCAGAGCACCAGGCTGATACGGGTGCCGCAGTCGCTGCGGAAAGTCGCTATAGGACTGTCATTCGGAGTAATGAACATTGCCTTGACCACAAGCAGATAATAATAGAGTGAAATCACTGTATTTATCAATGCTATGAACACCAGGACATGGAAGCCTTCCTCGAATGCGGATGCGAAGATGAAGAACTTCGAGAAGAATCCTGCAAACGGAGGGATCCCCGCAAGGGAGAACAGGGCCAGAGTCATGGTGACCGCCAGTTTCGGATTGGTCCTGTAGAGCCCGTTGTAGTCATCCATCCCCACCTTGCCGCCGCTGTGCTGCTCTACGGTGGAAATGACTCCGAATGCGGCAAGATTTGCCACCATATAGATGAGGACATAGAAAATCAGCGATGTCATTCCGTATGGAGTGCCGCTGATGACCGCCAGCATTATGTATCCAGCCTGTGATATGGATGAGAAGGCAAGGAACCTTTTGAGATCCTTCTGTCTGATGGCAAACAGGTTGGCAACCGTGATGCTCAGAATTATGACGATGTACAGCATAAGCTGCCACTGTGCCACCATATTTCCGAACACCTTGACAAGCACCACCATAAGGGTGAATGCTGCCGCCCCCTTGGATATGACGGAAAGATAGGATGTCACATTTGTAGGGGCCCCCTGATATGTATCGGCTGTCCACAGGTGGAACGGCACGAGTGAAATCTTGAAGCCGAGTCCTGCGAAGAAAAAGACCATAGACATAATCTGCAGCGCGTTTCCATCGATACGGGCTGCCATGTCACTGAAATACAGCGTCCCGGCCGTCCCGTAGAAGAACGATATACCGTAAAGCATAAGTCCGCTCGAGAACAGTGCACTCAGGATGAACTTCGCACCTGCCTCAGCAGAATTGTGTCTGTATTTGTCCAGGGCGACAAGACATGCCATCGGCACTGTAGCAAGCTCCATCCCGATGAAGAACATCAGGAAATGCCCGGCGCTGATCATAAAATACATCCCGAGCAGGGTAGAGAGTGTCAGCACATAATATTCTCCTCTTTTGAAAGATGTGTCCTCGCGGCGGAGCCATGAACCGGACTGCAGGAAGACGATAAGCGTTCCTATGGCAAGAATGCTCTTTATAATGCCGTAGACCGGCTTATACAGGTACATTCCTCCGAAAAGCTCCCCATCCTCATTAGGGAAAGGGACTATGTTCGCCGCTATGAACAGCAGCATAAGGATACACATAAAAGGATGGAAAATCTCCCGTCCCCGCTTCCCTGCGAACAGGTCATACAGGAACGCAACCACAATCACCGCCACAAGGGAAATCTCGGTGTGCATACAGGTGAGTACTCCAGAAAAATCGATTTCCATATCCATATCAGTTCAAAATGTGTGATATTATCGGTAACACGCTGTCGTTTATCATGTCACTGACCCACATAGGAGCCAGACCCAGTCCGGCGACAGCCACAATCAGCACGACTACCGCCAGTCTCTCATCCCATGTCGCATCCGTGAGCTTGAGGTGCTCAGGATTGGTGCATGTTCCGTACAGAATCTTGCCCACAAGACGCAGGATATAGACGGCCGTGATGACAATCGAGGTGCAGGCTATGATGGTGACCACCCTGTGGAATGTGTCGTTGTCCATGAACGCCCCGTTGAAAATGGTCATTTCAGCGACGAAACCGCTGAGCCCCGGCAGTCCGAGGTTGGCAAGACCGGCTATGACATAGCAGACGGAAAGGAATGGCATTATCCTCATGAGCCCGCTCAACTCCCTGATGTCCCTCGTGTGCGTCCTTCCGTATATCATACCGATAAGGGCGAAGAACAGGGCTGTCATGAGGCCGTGGCTCAGCATCTGGAGCACGGCTCCGGTCGCTGCTGTAGCATTCATCATCAGGATGGCGAAAAGCACCAGTCCGCAATGCGACACCGAAGAATATGCATTGATATATTTGAGGTCCGTCTGCACGCAGGCAGAGAACGCCCCATAGACGACGGAAATGGTAGTGAGGATAATGAATATCCAGCTGAGTTCCTGGGCGGCTTCGGGAAGAAGATACATCGCGATACGGAAACAGCCGTAGCCGCCAAGTTTCATAAGCACCCCTGCATGGAGCATGGACACGGCGGTAGGCGCGGAGGCATGGCCGTCAGGACTCCACGTATGGAACGGGAACAGGGCGCCGAGCACTCCGAAGCCGATGAATACAATCGGGAACCATACCCTCTGCATCTCTACAGGTATATTGTGCAGGGCCGCAATCTCGAGGATATTCATGGTTGTAGCGCCTGAACCGAAATAGATGCCGAGGATACCTATCAGGATCAGAGCGGATCCGCCCATCAGCATCAGAGTCAGTTTCATGGCTGAATATTCCTTGCGGCCTGTCCCCCATACGCCTATCAGAAGATACATCGGAATCAGAGCCACCTCATAGAACATAAACATGGTGAACAGGTCGATGGATATGAAGAATCCGAAGACCCCGACGCTCAGCAGGCAGAACCACATAAAGAATTCCTTGACATCGGTCTTCATCTGCCACGAGGCGAAAGTGCCCGTGAACACTATGATGGATGACAGCAGTAGCATGGCTACCGAAATCCCATCCACTCCTACCGAGTAATGGATATTCAGAGGGGCATACCAGACAAGGCTGTCGGTGAAAAGCATCTCTGCCGTATTCCCCGCCGCCCTCATACCGAGGAAAGCGAAGACCAGATACACCGAAAGAGCCAGCAGCGCGGAAGATCCTGCCACCATCACGGCATGTATCTGTTTTGTGTTCCTGGATATCCAAAGTCCCAGCATCATAAGAAGGGGAATGGCAGGAAAAAGTGACAATATGTTCATAATTTAATGTCTGTTTCTTTAATTACATCAAAATACCAGCAGAAGAATGACGGCAAGGCAGAGCACTCCACCGAGGAACCAGATGCAGTACTTCTGGATATTTCCGCTCTGGATATAGCGGATAGCCCAGGATGAGCATTCTGTCCCTTTGGCAAGCATATTCATGAACCCGTCGACAATATGCCTGTCGAACCATGCCACTGGAGTGGAGATGCAGGCAAATATTATCCTGTGCGTTATGAACTGGTATATCTCATCTATATAGAACCTGTGATAGGCCGCCTTGTGCAGTCCGCTGAACTTCTCCGCAAGGCTGTCCGCCACTTTCCTGTCTTCTCTGAAATACATCCAGGTTGCAAGGGAGATTCCGGCCACGGCAACGCAAAGGCTCACTGCGGCCACGCTCCAGTCGATATGGATATGATATGCCTGGCCGTTACTGCTGACGAACTCCCCGAACGGGATCCAGCCTGCGGCAAGAGTGACGGCGGCAAGGAATATCAATGGCACGGTCATAGTCTTCGGAGCCTCGTGAGGGGTATGCGCCGTATGGAGTTCCCTGTTCTCCTTACCCCAGAATATATTGTAATAAAGGCGGAACATATAGAATGCGGTAAGTCCTGCAATCGCAGTCATAACCCAACCCATGACCGGACTGAACCCGAAACATGCCGCCAGAATCTCATCCTTGGAGAAGAAGCCGCTCAAAGGCCATATTCCGGCTATCGCAAGACATGCGACAAGGAATGTAATGTGCGTCACGGGCATATATTTCCTCAGTCCTCCCATCGCAGACATCTCGTTGGAGTGCACCGCATGGATTATACATCCTGCCCCGAGGAAGAGGAGAGCCTTGAACATCGCGTGGGTGAAAAGGTGGAACATCGAAGCCATATATCCCAGACCGCCTGCGTGAGGGTCGGAAGAAGTACATACCCCGAGAGCCACCATCATAAATCCTATCTGCGATATGGTACTGAAGGCAAGCACCCTCTTTATGTCTGTCTGCACACACGCTACCGTCGCCGCATACAAGGCTGTGAACGCACCCACGTATGCAATGATATGGAGGACATCCGGAGCATAGCCGATGAACAGAGGGAACATCCTTGCGACGAGGTAGACTCCTGCCACGACCATCGTTGCGGCATGGATGAGGGCGGACACAGGTGTCGGGCCTTCCATAGCATCCGGGAGCCAGATATGCAGGGGGAACATAGCGCTCTTGCCGGCTCCTCCGATGAACATCAGCCCGAGGGCGAGAGGGAGCATAGTCTTTGCCGCACCGAGAGCCGGAGCATCCGGGCTGAAAGAGAATGTCCCGGTATAGAACCCGTAAACCAGAATTCCAACAAGGAAGCCGAGGTCAGCGAACCTTGTGACGATAAATGCTTTCTTGGAAGCGGAAACAGCCTCAGGCTTCGTATAGTAGAACCCGATAAGCAGGTATGAGCTGACTCCTACAAGTTCCCAGAAGACATACATCTGGAAAATGTTTGTCGCGACCACAAGGCCGAGCATACTCATCGTGAAAAGGGAAAGGAAGGCATAATATCTCTGGAATCCCCTCTCCCCTTTCATATATCCGAAAGAATATATGTGGACCATGAAAGAGACTGTGGAGATGACAACAAGCATCATCACCGAGATAGGGTCCAGCAGAATACCCATATCTATCTGCAGGCTGCCTCCGAACGGGAGCCACTCGAAATTCCACGGCATCTGTGTCGGGAACACTCCGGAAGCATCCCTGCCTGCAGCGAAATAGGAGAACGCGGTCCAGTAGCTGAGGACAGCCACCAGCCCTGTCACCGCAGTCCCGGCAGCCCCTGCCACGACCGGACGCAGCCTTGTCCCGAGCAGACCGATAAGGATGAAGCTCAGGAACGGCAGCAAGAGTATCAGAATCGTATATTCCATATATTTCCTGTTTTCCTTATTGTTTTACCACTTCATCTTGTCCAGGTTCTTTACCTGGATATTCCTGATATTGCGGTATATGTTTATGATAATGGCAATAGCCACGGCTGTCTCGGCCGCGCTGATGCCTATGGCGAAAAGGGAGAAGAAGAACCCCTCCAGCTGCCCCGGGAAAAGGAAACGGTTGAACACCACGAAATTAATGTCCACCGAATTGAGTATCAGCTCCACCGATATCAGCATTGCAAGCAGGTTTCGCCGCGTCAGGAACCCGTACACCCCGACAAACATCATTATAGTCGAGACCACCAGATAATATTCCATCGGTATCATATCCTAACTTCTTTATAAATTGACTATCGTTTCCTTGCTATCATAAGACCCCCGACTATACATGCCAGGAGCAGTATGCTTATCACCTCGAAAGGAAGGACATATCCATCCTTGCCGGTCGACATCAGGGCATGGCCTATCGTGCGCATTGCAAGCTCTCCATGCTCGAAACTCGATGGGAGGAACTGATGCTTGAGCATTACGAAAAGGCAGATGCCGAGGGCCGCAAGGGATGATACCAGACCTGCCACCATCTTGCCGGGCTTCAGTTTCTCAGCCTGGTCTCCTTCGCTCGAAGTAAGCAGGATAGAGAACACATAGAGCACCGTCATGCCACCCGCATAGACAAGCAGCTGTACAGCCCCGAGAAAAGAATAATTGAGCTGGAAATATATCCCTGCCGTGCCGAAAAGCACGAAAAGCAGATATGTCGCAGCCCTCAGTATGCGCTTTGTCGTCACTGCGAGGACAGCGCTCACCACAATGAAAAGGGCGAGGACGATAAAGACGATGAGATCGAGAGTTATTTCCATACTATTGTTTGTTCAGAGTTTTGACAAGTTTTTCCCTTGTGAATACGGCATGCTCGAATGCCGTCGAGAAACGGATGGCATCGTGAGGACAGGCATTCACGCACAGGTGGCAGAACATGCACGACCCCAGATCATATTCATATTTCACAAGCCTTTTTTTCGGCTTGCCTGTCACAGGGTCGGTCACCATTTCGGTAGTTATATGGATCGTGCCGTTGGGACAGGCCATCTGGCAGAGTCCGCAGGCGATGCACCTGTTGGAGCCGTCCGCGTCATGCGGCATGACAAGCTCGCCGCAGAAACGGTCGTTCATCTTGAGAGTCGCCCTGTTTTCAGGGTACTGCTCCGTTATCTTCTTGGTGAAGAATTCCTTGAAAGTCACCTTCAGTCCTGTCAGGAGAGAGCCCAGACCGGTGAAAATCCCTTTTATATATCCAGCCATAACATTAACACATTATATCGCCTGACATCAGAAATGCAGCTTGAAAACGACTACTACGACCATAAGCAACAGGTTCAGCAGACCTATCGGCACAAGGTACTTCCATTCGAGAGTCAGGATCTGGTCGATCCTCAGCCTCGGGAATGTCCATTTTATCCACATCAGCAGCCACACCACGAACAGGGCCTTTGCAAAGAACCAGATGAAGCCCGGGATTGCATCCATGACCGCATTGAAGCCATCCAGCCCGGGGATATGCAGAGGCATCCAGCCGCCAAGAAAAACGGTGGCCGCGATGCTCGAGATAATGAAAAGGTTGACAAACTCGGCAACATAGAACAGTCCGAAATGCATACCGGAATACTCGGTATGATATCCTGCCGTCAGTTCCGACTCGGCTTCCGGAAGGTCGAACGGACCTCTGTTCACCTCTGCATTGCCTGCTATGAGATAGATGATGAACGCTATCACCGCCGGGATATGGCCTTTGAAGATAAACCAGCCATCCGCCTGCCGCATCACAATCTCGGAGAACTGCATAGTGTCCGTCAGCACGACAATCGTAAGTATGGACAGGCCGATGGACAGTTCGTAGCTGATCATCTGCGCGCCGCTTCTCATGGCTCCTATCAGAGAGAACTTGTTGTTGGAACTCCATCCGGCCAGAAGGATACCCACGACCCCGATGGAAGATGCCGCCATAAAGAACAGGATACCCACATTGAAGTCAAGAATCTCCATTCCCCTGTTGATAGGGATGCAGGCAAACGCCATTACAGATGCAAGGATGACGATATACGGGGCGAGATTGTACAGGAACTTGTCCGAATGTCTGATGATGATAATCTCCTTGGTCAGCATCTTGAAGACATCGCAGAAAACCTGCACCGACCCCCACGGTCCGACCCTCTGCGGACCGAGACGGCACTGGAATGCAGCGCAGACCTTGCGCTCCATATATATCATGATAATGGCTATCACTACATACAGCAGAAGAAGGCACACCCCTATCGCCACACACTCGAGGAAGACGGCAAGGCCTTCAGGCATCACGGATGTCAGCTGCGTATGTATCCAGCTTGTTACTACACCGAAATCAAACATATATCTTCGATTTTATCTGTCAATATCCGGAACAACATAATCAAGGGTGCCGCCGATGGCAATCAGGTCGGCAATCTTCGCCCCTCTGGTGATAGTGTCTATGCAGGAGACAAGAGGAAGACCGGTAGAGCGGAACTTCAACCTGTAAGGTGACTTGTCGCCCCGGCTCTCGAGATAGACACCGAACTCTCCCCTGCTGCCTTCCACTGCTGAATACCAGCTTCCTTCAGGAAGTTTTATGAGAGGACGGACCTTCATCTGGTACTCTCCCTCAGGGATGCTGTCGATGAGCTGTTCTATGATGTTCATACTCTCCTCTATCTCTTTCATCCTGACCATATACCTGGCAAAGCAGTCGCCTTCCGTAAAGGTTATCTCCTTGAAATCCACCTTGTCATAGACTCCGTACGGATGCCTCTTGCGGACATCGCACGCCCAGCCGGATGCCCTGCCGGTACCTCCGGTCGCCCCGAACGAGATGGCATCCTCACGGGAAAGCACACCGGTACCCTTCAGCCTTGTCTGCGCTATCACATTTCCGGTGAATATCTCGTGGTACTCCTCCAGCTTAGGCCGCATATAGCTGATGAACGCCTTTGTCTTTTTCACGAAATCAGGATGGATGTCTGCCTGGACACCTCCTATCGTATTGTATGTCTGGATAAGCCTTCCTCCCGTGGTCTGCTCGAGGATGTCAAGCACCTTCTCCCTGTCCCTGAACCCGAGGAAGAACACTTCCAGCGCCCCCATATCCTGGGCGAGGCAGGATGCGAACAGCAGATGCGAATCGATTCTCTGCAGCTCATCCATTATAGTCCTTATATACTGTATCCTGTCGGACACTTGCAGCCCCATTGCTTTCTCTATGCACATGCACAGGGCGTGACGGTTCTGCATAGCCCCGAGATAGTCCAACCTGTCGGTCAGGCCGAGGGTCTGCGGGTACGTCATGGACTCGCACATCTTCTCTATCCCCCTGTGGATATATCCACAGTGCACATCGAGCTTTCTGATGATCTCACCCTCAAGAGAGACACGGAACCTGAGCACCCCATGGGTCGCAGGATGCTGGGGACCGATATTGATCACATATTCATCGTCTTCAAACAGAGGATGACGCTTCAGGATGAAACTTCCATCCCCGGTGACCTCATAACTCGGAGCATCATCATTGGTCTCCTCATTGTCCTCCGGAATCCCGTTCCAGGACGGGTCATAATCCTTGCGGAGAGGATATCCCTTCCAGTCATCCCTGAGATAGAGACGGCGAAGATCGGGATGTCCGATAAACTTGATACCCAGATAGTCGTATGCCTCGCGCTCATTGAGGTCCGCCCCTTTCCACAGGTCATGCACAGAAGGGAGGGCCGCATTCTCCCTCGCTGTGGAGGAAGTGCGCAGGGCGATGTTCTCTCCGGTCGCCGTATTCTCGAGATGGTAGACACACCCGAGGCCATCTTCCCCCCAGTCGACCCCGGTAAGGCTGCGCAGGTAATCGAATCCGGCATCGTTCTTCAGATGCTCCGCCACTTTTCTGAAAGACTGCACCGGTACGGTCAGCATCCCATCTCCCGCATCTGACCACTGCGACGATGGCTCGAGAGCCATTATCCTGTCTTTTATGCTGATATTATTCTCCATATTGCATCAAGTTAAGCCAGTCCTGACTCATCATAGTCATCTTTTCCGTTCTCCTTGTTGATATCGGCTGTCATAAGCCTCTCGTATTCCTTCTCGCTGATTCCCTTGTTGATTCCGCCGAGGAACCGCTGCGCCTTCACCTTGCGCTGGAGCTGCATCAGACCGTACAGCATGGCCTCCGGTCTCGGAGGGCAGCCTGGGATATAGACATCCACCGGCAGAATCTTGTCCACTCCACACACCACATGGTACGATTTCTTGAACGGGCCTCCGCTGATGGCGCAGCCTCCCGTAGCCACCACATATTTGGGGTCCGCCATCTGGTCGTACAGACGCTTGAGGACAGGGGCCATCTTGTAGGTTATTGTACCTGCGACCATTATGAAGTCCGCCTGACGAGGCGAAGCTCTCGCCACTTCAAAGCCGAACCTTGCAAAATCATATCTGGCGGCTCCTATGGCCATAAATTCAATACCGCAGCAGCTTGTAGCGAAGGTCAAAGGCCAGAGACTGTTGCTCCTGCCCCATTCTATGACGCTGTCGAGACAGCCGACAATGACATTCGTCCCGTTGTCCCGGAGCTCTTTCAGCATCTGCTCTATGTATTCGTTGTCGTTGAAATCTTCATATTTCATCGACTTTATGTTGACATTACGTTTCATGTACGCAATAATTTATGTGTTCTTTCCGTCCCCTGCCGGGGAACCGTACGCTATTTCCATTCCAGGGCACCCTTCCTCCACGCGTATGCAAGCCCGAGCACCAGGATAAGAAGGAAGAAAAGCACGCTCAGCAGCCCGTAAACTCCGAGGTCCTGGACGACGACCGCCCAGGCGAACAGGAAGACGGTCTCCACATCGAACATGAGGAAAAGGATTGCAAACAGGTAGTACCCCACCTTGAACTGCATCCACGACTTGCCTCTGGTCGGGATACCGCACTCGTATGCCTCGCCTTTCTGAGGATTGTATGACCTCGGGGCAATCAGCTTCGCTATGCCGATAGCCGCCGCCACAATAAGAATGGCAATGAGGATTACAACGACCAACAATACAAAATTGTTCATATCCGTAGAATTATTGTCCTGAAGATTGTATATTCCTGTGAGATACGGGGCTGCACCCGACAGCGACCGGAGACAGGGGCATCCGGAGGCCGGCATCGGAACGGGACATATATCCCGCACGGAAGCTATATGATAATGCGCTCCAGCGCATAGACAAAATAATCAGACATTCTCTCCGGAGCGGCAGACTGATACTGCCCGTCGGCAAGAAGGAATCCGGAAGAGGAAATGTCCTGCAATGTCTGGTTCTGCATCTGATATCCAGAGAAGACCGTCCTGCAGCTTCCGCAATACAGTACCGTGCCCGCATTGCATGAAGCAAGCTCCATATAGCCATCCACGGCAGGGGTTGCGACATCGAATGCCAGCATACACAGGGTGATGCCATAAGAGTCCGCGATACGGTCTGTCTGTCCGCCGCCATGCTGCGGGACAAAAGCCACAGCACCGGCAATTATCACTGCTACAAGCAGAAACCCTATCTTGTGAATCCTGTACATTCGCTGCACCTGTCTAAAAAGCGCCGCAAAGTTAAACAAAAATTCCGAACTGCATAAAACCTCGCCGATTTCTTGATATTTCTTGATATGTCCTGATATGCATCTTCGGCATTCTGCCTGTCAGGCTGAGACATATTTTGCCCCCTGGAAGGTGTCGCGGGCTTCAAGACGCTGTTCCAGCATACGGAGAAGCTCCACATTGCGGACAAGCCCCCAAGGAGTGCCGTCCACGAAGCGCGGAGGGACCTCCCCTGCAAACCTTTCGATATAAAGGTCCGGGCGGAGACGCTCCAGCATATCCACGAAAAAATCCATATATCCGTCGAGGGTGAATGTCTCGAACTCATCCGGATGCTCTGCCCACTCCCTCTCGATCGCTGTCCCCCTGACTATCTGCAGCTGGTGGAATTTCACCGAAAGAAGAGGAAGGCTGTTGATTGCCTCGCACTCCTCAAGCATCATCTCCCTGGTCTCCCCGGGAAGCCCGAGAATGAAATGCGCCCCGGTATCGATGCCTCTGGATGCCGTCTCGGCCACCGCTTTCCGTGCCGCAGCGAAATCATGTCCCCGGTTGACCCTGCGCAATGTGTCATCATAGCAAGACTCTATCCCGTATTCCACTGTCACAAGAGGCGCGGTCCATCTGTGCCCGCCGACTTCCCTCTCCCATCCATCCAGGACAAGCCCGGATCTGAGGGCGGCCAGATAATCCAGCTTTTCACTATCCACGCAGTCAGGTCTTGTACCTATGACAATCCCCACCACGGACGGATGGGAAAGAGCCTCCCCGTACAGTTCCCTGAGTCTGGAAAGAGAGGAGTATGTATTGGAATAAGACTGGAAATAGGCAAGATATGACCTTGTATTGCGGTATCTGACCCTGTGGAACTCTATCCCTTCATCAATCTGGCGGTGCAGCGGCTTCCCGGGAGTGCTGTATCCTGGGTGGAAGGCGGCATTGTCACAATAGGTGCATCCTCCACGCCCCACCGTCCCATCCCTGTTAGGACAGGTGAAGCCGGCATCTATCACCACCTTCTGGAGACGCTCCCCGTACTTCTGCCGGTAATATCCGGAGAAATTCCTGTACCTCTGCCCCATCTCCGCAAGGGAAATCACCGTACACGCCCCGCCCCTGAAGACACGTTCCGGTACCTGAGCAGAGCCTCAAGGAAATAATAGTCGGCGTATGTCAGAGGGACATCGACCTCCGAATCTCCCGGCTTGTTGCCGACACTGTGCTTCAGCAGGAATCCGCACTCCTCTCCCGGCTGCGATAGGTATCCATCGGAGGCGAGAGTACGGATGATCTTCTCCGCCGTCCCGAGATATACGGCAGATTCCTCCCCCTGGACAAATGTACTCAGCTCCACAAGGGCGCTCGCCATGATGGCGCCTGCAGATGCGTCCCTGTAATCCTCAGGTACCAGGTCCGAATCATAATCCCACCAGGGGATGCCATCCTCCGGGAGACGCGGAAGGAGATAGTCCGCAATCTTCTGCGCATGCGCAAGATAGACATCCTTGCCCGTGAAACGGTACATCATGGTGTATGCATACAGTCCCCATGCCTGTCCCCTGGACCATGCAGACCAGTCGGCAAAACCCTGGACGGTCTGCCTGCCGCGCACCTCCCCGGTCTCCGGATCATAGTCCACAAGATGGAAACTGCTCCCATCCGGACGGTAATGGTTCTTCATCGTCGTCATCGCATGGCTCTCGGCCATCTCCCTCAGGGAGTCATCCCCGGCCAGCCCGGCGGCAGTCAGGAGCAGTTCCAGATTCATCATGTTGTCTATGATGACAGGGAACTTCCATGTCCTGCCATGGTCCCAGCTCCGGGTACAGCCCACAACGGGATTGAACCTGGTCGCAAGAGAGCGGGCTCCGTTGCACAGCACTTCCCTGTATTGCGGATTCCCCGTCAGGCGCAGGCCGTTGCCGAAGCTGCAGTTCAGCTGGAACCCCACATCATGGTCATTGGTCCTGAACTGCAGGGTGTCGAGCATTGCCGTGTGTTTCTCCGCGAGAGCCCGTATCCCCTCATCTCCTGTGTATTCATACACCAGCCACAGAGAACCTGGATAGAAACCCGAGCACCACCACCATATATCAGATGTGACAAGTCTCCCGTCTCTGTCCACAGAACGGGGGCACTCCCCTTCTCCAAGACTGGAATCCAGCAGGGTCAGCTGCTCCGAAGCCCTCGCAAAAACCCGGTCAGAGAGAGCCTCCATAGACTCCTGACCTGAACATGAACACAATGCCGCACACAAAGGCAGCAGGAAAGACAACAATTTACCCATATAATCTGTTTTTTCTGCCACGAAGATAGGCAAACAAGACGACCATTACAAACCGGTCCGGGATTTTCCGGTGAAAAACGGCGGAGACTGTCACGATTTTTCTCGGCAAAGTCATCCGTATACGGATAAAAATTCTATATTTGTGTGGAAATTGCAAATTTTTAATGTCATGAAGAAAATTATCGTGATCACAGCCCTTGCATTCGGAATTGCATTCGCTGCATCTGCCCAGCCAAGGGCAATCGGAGGAAGACTTGCATACGGGCTCGAAGCCAGCTATCAGCATTATGCAGGTGGTGAAAACTTTGTAGAAGCAAATCTCGGACTGTGCTATTTCTCGGCTCTGAATGCGACTGCAACATACAATTTCATGATTGCACAGCCAGCATGGACATCAAGGGGAGAATGGGGATTCTATGCCGGACCTGGAGCCTCTGTCGGACTGGATTTCATAGGCAAGTCGGAATTCGTATTCGGAATAGTAGGACAGGTTGGACTTGAATACACATTCTGGTTTCCGCTCCAGCTTTCGGTCGACCTCCGGCCACAGATAGGCTTCGCGGCAGGGAACGGAGGGGCAAGATTCTACGATGAAGGGATGTTCGGATTCGTGCCGACATTTGGAGTACGATACAGATTCTAGACCACATCTCTCTGAAATCACAAGTCCACTATATACCATATCATACATAAACAACAATGAGGCTGCTCCAAACAGGGACAGCCTCGATTTTTCATATTCCAGACATACCGCTCCGTGCGGTCTCCGGTCACGGATTCATCAGGTCTTTGTTGACAAAGCCTCTTATACGGAGAATCAGCTCTATGGAGGCTTCGGCCTTTGATTTCAAGGCCTGCAATTCCTCTACGGAATACATTCGGCCATCTCCTCCGGACGTGCCACAGCCGGAGGGAAGGGAGTTGTCTGCTGCCGGCTCATCAAGGCAGGCAGAAAGACCTCCAACAAGTACGGAGGCGGTTTCCACGGCATTGCGGAAAGCGTTTACCGCCTCTCCGAACTGTTCCCTCTGGCGCAAAGAAACACCCAGCTCATACCATTCAAACGGGGAGCCGGGTGTGCTGTCATTATTGATATGCATTGATTCTTTGCTTATACCAGTCCGGAGAATCCCATAAACGCCATCGCAAGGATACTTGCAGTGACTAGCGCAATCGGAATCCCCTTGAAGCTCTCCGGCACCTTGTTGAGCGCCAGCTGCTCGCGGAGTCCTGCAAACAGTATCATTGCAAGACCGAAGCCGAGGGATGTGGCGAACGCATAGACGACGGATTCAGCCAGATTGAGCATATGCGGCTCACCTCCGAAAGTGAATTCCTTGGTGACAACAATCAGGGCGACACCGAGAACCGCACAGTTGGTGGTGATAAGAGGCAGGAAAATTCCCAGAGCCTGATAAAGGGACGGGCTGACCTTCTTCAGCACAATCTCCACCATCTGCACGAGGGCGGCTATCACAAGAATGAACGCTATCGTCTGCAGAAATCCGATTCCAAGCGGATTGAGGACATAGTACTGGAGAAGATAGGTCACGAGAGTCGCGAGCGTGATGACAAAGCATACCGCACCGGACATTCCCACCGCTGTGCTGAGCTTGTTGGACACCCCGAGGAACGGGCAGCATCCGAGGAACTGCGCCAGCAGGATATTGTTTACAAAAATCGCCGATATAATGATTATTATGTATTCCATAACTCCTCCTTGCTATTTGTTCTTCTTGTCTGTCAACTTATGGAAAAGCACGATGAGGTATCCCAGAACCATAAACGCCCCGGGAGCGAGGACGAAACACAGAATTCCGTCACCCGGCAGGAACTTGAACCCGAATGCGGAGCCGCTGCCGAGAATCTCCCGGATAACACCGAGGACAGTCAGGGAAAGCGTGAAACCGAGACCTATCCCCAGCCCATCGCATGCAGAGTCCACTACGGAATTCTTGTTTGCGAATGCTTCGGCTCTGCCGAGCACGATACAGTTCACCACGATAAGAGGGATGAATATTCCCAGAGTCTCGTAGATGGCAGGAGTATATGCCTGCATAACGAACTGCAGCAGGGTCACGAAAGTCGCGATGATGACAATGTATGCAGGAATGCGCACCTTGTCAGGAATCACCTTGGCTACCGCTGATATGGCCATGTTGGAAAGTACAAGGACAAACATTGTGGCAAGTCCCATACTCATGCCGTTGATGGCCGAAGTCGTGGTGGCCAGCGTCGGGCACATACCGAGGAGAAGCACAAATGTAGGATTCTCCTTGATAAGACCTTTAGTTATAAGCTGAAATTTTGTCATTGTCTGTCCTCCTGTCATTTAGCATCCTCTACATCTTTCCCCATATCTCCGGAAGCCGTGGCTCCTGATGAGGCATCTACAGGCTTGGAAGCACCTGTTATGGCATTGAAAGCCCTGACCGCACCGTTGAGGGCATCGCAGAACGCCCTTGATGTGATGGTGGAAGCGGTGATTGCGTTCACATCCCCACCATCCTTGGCTACCGAAAGTTTCTTCACTGCGGGATCGAAATCCTTGAACTGGTCACGGAATTCCGGCTCGACACATTTCGCTCCGAGACCCGGAGTCTCGGCCTGGGAAAGCACTGCAGTGTTGTATATCTTGCCATCTGGATAGAATCCCACCATAACCTGCACTGCCCCGCTGAAACCGGAACCGGATGATATGATGGCATAACCGGCCACTCCTGAGGCACCGGACACGGTATAATATGGATATTCTGTGCCATCCACGCTCACTGCCCCCTCTTCAGGAGAGCCTTCGAACGGAGGGACCACCTGCGCGATTGCCGCATTTGTCTTGGCCTCGGCAGCAGCCTGTATAGGAGCCGCTGTCACTGCGTACACCACTGCCAGAAGCGTGGAGCATACGATGCATATCACAGACAGGCAGAGCACCATATTCTTGAATGATGATTGAATCGCCATAGCTGTTACCTCCCGTATTTCTTTGATTTACAGAACTTGTTGATAAGAGGCACCGTAGAGTTCATAATGAGGATAGCGAACGACACGCCCTCAGGATATGAGCCGAAGTACCTTATCAGCATTGTTATGATACCGATGCCGACACCGAAGATTATACCTCCCCTGGCGCTCATAGGGGAAGTCACATAGTCGGTCGCCATAAAGACAGAGCCGAGAAGGATACCTCCCGTAAGCAGGTTGAATATAGGATCTGTGTATGCGGATGGGTCTGCAAGCCACATTATCCCGGAGAACACGAATACAGTAATCCAGATGGACAATGTGATATGCGGACGGATGACCTTGCGGGCAAGGAGATAGATGAAGCCGATGAGAATGGCTATCGCGGAAAGCTCACCGGCAGAGCCGCCGATGTTGGCATAGAGCATATTGAGATAGTCGAGATGCTGTATTGCCTCTATGCCTCCCTCCTTTGCAAGCCCGAGAGGGGTCGCTCCTGTCGCAGCATCGGCATTGCCGATAAATCCCCGGACTGGACCCCAGTCGGTCATGGCCACAGGGAAGGATATCAGGAGGAATACCCGGCCCACCAGGGCAGGGTTGAAAAGGTTCTGCCCGAGACCTCCGAAAGTCATCTTCGCGACCCCGATGGCCACGATGGCACCTATGAGCACCATCCACCACGGAGATGTCGCAGGCAGATTCAATGCAAGGAGGACACCTGTCACCGCAGCTGACCAGTCCCCTATGGTATTCGGTCTCTTGAGGAGGAATCTCGTGATGAGATATTCCAGAAGGACGCATGAAATCACGCTCACGGCAAGGATCATTATCTCCCTCCATCCATAGAAAAGGATGGAGACAATGACAGTCGGGAGCAGAGCGATCACCACATCACGCATCAGGGACATTGTGGATGTCCTGGTATGCAGGTGGGGCGCCGGTGAAACCAATAGTCTGTTCATTATTGTCTTGTTTTAATTATTTCTATTTCTTTGCAGAGCGGGCACGGATTGCACGCATCACATCACCTTTAGCCACACGGATGACATCCAGCAGAGGAATGTTGGCCGGGCAGCTGTAGAGGCAGCAGCCGCATTCGATGCAGTCCTGTATGGCATTCTGCTCCAGCTCATCCATCATCCCGTTGCGGGCAAGCTTGTTCAAAAGGAACGGCTCCAGCCCCATAGGGCAGGCCTCCACGCACTTTGCGCAACGGATACAGTTACTCTCAGGCTTGCGGACCGTCTGCTCTGCAGTCAGGTAAAGCACCGAAGACGACCCCTTGACCGTTGTCGCATCCAGATTGGATATGGCCTTGCCCATCATCGGTCCGCCGCTGATGACTTTCACAGCCCCCTCAGGAATCCCGCCATCCTGCTCTATAATGAACGAGAACGGCACACCTATCCTGAACAGATAGTTCTTCTGCCTGTCTGCAGGAAGGCAGTCACCGGTGACAGTAAGGGTATTTGTAGTCAGAGGCCTGTTCTTCATCACTGCATCATAGACAGCGAGCGATGTGGCGACATTCTGGACCACGGCACCGACATCTATAGGCAGCCCCATTGATTTCACCTGACGATGCGCCACCGCATCAATGAGCTGCTTTTCACCTCCCTGAGGATATTTCTTCTTGAGGACAGCCACCTCGATTCCGCTATAGGAGGCAGACTTGGCCTGCAGCCTTGATATGGCAGTCCTTACCGACTCGATTGCCTCCGGCTTGTTGTCCTCAATGCCTATGACAGTACGAGACCCTCCGAGCACCTGTTTCATAATGGCAGCCCCTATGACAATCTGGTCCGGCTTCTCGAGCATTATCCTGTAGTCGGATGTGAGGTACGGCTCACATTCAGCACCGTTGAGGATGAGAATCTCCGCCTTCTTGCCTTCCAGAGGGGTCAGCTTCACGTGTGTAGGGAATGTCGCTCCTCCGAGTCCGACCACGCCGTTTGACTTGATACGGTCTATGATGAACCTGTTGTCGGCAGGAATCTCCGTCACAAGGGTCTCGGAAAGGTCTATCCCGTCCGCCCACTCATCTCCCTCGACGGCAATCTCTATATGGGTCACCTTGTTGCCCGCAAGATCAGGACGCGGCCCTATGGACTTGACGGTACCCGATACGGATGAATGCACGTATGCGGAAATGAATCCGGCAGGCTCTCCTATCACCTGGCCGGCCTTCACCTTGTCCCCCACAGCCACCACGGGAGTCGCTGGAGCTCCGAGATGCTGGGACATCGATATATACACGGTCTGGGGAGTAGGAAGCACCTCTATCCTGCACCCTGCGGAAATCTTTTTGTCAGCAGGATGAACACCGCCTATTGAAAATGTCTTTTTCATATTCTACTCCTCCTTTGTTTCTGGTTTTTCCTTTACGGCCGCTTCCTTTGCCCCGGCTGCCGGGTGTGCCGATACCGGACCTGCAGACGATGCCGGTGCCGCAGCAGTGGCCGGCTTCGGTTTCACTGCCGGAAAATTCACTGCATGGATTGCTCCGGTAGGGCATTCCGCAACGCATTTCTTGCAGAGCTTGCACTTTGTGAAATCTATATAGGCAAGGTTGTTCTCTACCGTAATCGCTCCGTGAGGGCAGACCTTGGCGCATTTGCCGCAGCCGATGCAGGCGGCCGAACATGCCTTCCGGGCTGCAGCCCCCTTGTCCCTGTTGACACAGCTGACGAACACCCTCATTCCGCGCGGGCCCTTGTTCCTGAGTTCAATGACATTCTTAGGACACGCCTTGACACACGCCCCGCAGGCCGTACACTTCTCCTGGTCCACTTCAGGAAGGCCGGTCTGCGGATTCATCTTTATCGCCCCGAACTGGCAGGCAGCCACGCAGTCGCCGCATCCGAGACAACCGAAGGCGCATCCGGTGTCGCCGCTGTAGAGGGAAGCCTTCACGCGGCAAGATGAATATCCGCCGTAATCGTTTACCTTAGGGCGGTTTTCACAGGTTCCGTTGCAGCGCACCACGGCTACCATAGGAGCCTTTTCCTTGACCTCGAGACCGAGCACGGCTGCAACTTTCTTCATCGTCTCGTTGCCACCGACAGGACAGAAATTGCTGTCCAGGTTCATGGCATCGACACAAGACTTGGCGAAAGCACGGCAGCCGGCATTGCCGCAACCGCCGCAGTTCGCTCCTGGCAGCACCTTCTCCACATCATCGATCCTCGAATCTTCCTCCACCTTGAACTTCTTGGCCACAAGATAAAGGACGACAGCAAGCACGACCCCCAGCAGAGTAAGGATTGCGATTGTCCAGATAATTGTTGTTGTCATCTCAATATTCCGTTAAAATTACTTTTCCTTGATATAGAACACGAAATCATTGGCCAGTCTCTCTCTAAACAGGTAAATGACAAGGTAATACAAAGCCACACCTCCAATCGCCGCCAGTCCTGCATAGACTTCGTGCACGGTAACGGACGACAAAGATAATATTAAAATCATTAAAATGAACAACGGAATCACATAAGATATCCATACCGCCTTCATTCCCATTGATTTCTTGAGCATGACAAGCACGCTGTCCCCCACCTTATAGCTGGCGTACGGGTCCGTCGGCACCATAATTATCTTCCGCTTCTCATCCGCCACCCCGCACAACCCGCGCGCATGACAGGCGGCACAGGCAGACTGCGCGACAATCTCGACCGTTGTGTATTCGGGAGTTATCTCAAGTATTGTCCCCTCGTGGGACACTTCATTCTTCGACATATCTGTTTCCTTAGAAATTCATTCAACGCCTCGCCTTGACAAGAGAACTGAACGGATGTTTCAGCCCGGACCAGCCGGAAAGCCTGCCGGATGCTGTCCCTACAATAATCGGGGCTTCGAAAAGGACAGGAATCCTGTTCTCATCATCCGAGACCCATATCAGCATATCCTCCTCTCCCGTGAACACCTCCCCTGCAAGAAGCTTGGCTGCAAACTTTATGGTATTGACAGTCCCAAGTCCCTTTATCTTCTTCGTCTCCCGGCCGAGAAGGATGAAATATACATTATAGACATCATCATCTATGGCAAAAGTCATCGGATAGCGCACTCCGGGCGAGATGGCATCGAAATCCATATTTCTCGCGAGGAAGAAAAGCGCAGGCAAATCGTATGTACAGCTGTCAAGAGGCAGTTCCACATTGCGCTGACCTGAACTTGATGAGTAGACATCCGCCTGGATATGAGGCTCCGGCACTCCCCACATATAATGATATGTATTCTTCGCGACATATTTTCCCTCTTTCGTGTCTCTGGTAAACCTGAGAGGGACTATACCATCCACAGTGAACCAGGACTGGAAATCCTCCCTCACCTTGAACAGGAGGTCATACCAGCTGACAGTCTTCCCGTAGACAGCACAGTGGAATGCCTTGCGCCCATCCAGAGTCAGAGTGTCAAGAGCGACAGTAGCCTTGCCGACATCGGAATTGATGATCCCCCACGAATAATGGACAGTGAACTCGAAACGCTCCCCCGCCTGATACGCCAGGTCCTCCTCCGCAAGGGACAGCACAGGGATGCAGCTGCCAGCGCTGCCTCCCGTCCTGACGGAACCATCGCCTGCCGTCCGGGCATATATCTCCTGAGACATGGCGACGGCGACCAGGGCTGCGACTGTCAGCACAATGTGGCGAAGGTTTTTCATAGACAGGCTGAATGTTTTACGCGAAATCTGGATTAGGGCCGAAGTCGGCTCCCCCGCCGGGGAAGTCCGATGATCCGGCCGGCATATCGGATACAGGCATATAGTCCTGCTGCATGTCCATATAGGCAGACGGGGCAAGAAGGGTGTCTTCCGCATCCACGAACTTCACTTCCGAACTTCTGAACATAAGGTTGATGTCAGCTATCTCTCCGTTACGGTGCTTTGCAATGATGAGAAGAGTCTTGCCTGCCTCTGACGGGTCGGGAGAAAGGTTCTGGTAATCCGCCCTGTGGATGAAAAGCACCATATCCGCATCCTGCTCTATTGAACCGGACTCCCTAAGGTCATTGAGCTGAGGCCGGCCGTTGGAACCCTGCCTTGTCATTGTAGCCCTGCTGAGCTGCGACAGGGCGATAATAGGGACATTGAGCTCCTTTGCAGTCGCCTTGAGCGTCCTCGATATGGCAGCGACCTCCTGCTCCCTCAACCCCCTCAGTTCCGCCGGTCCCTGCATAAGCTGCAGATAGTCCACTATAATGAGTTTCACCCCTTTCTGGTTGACAAGCCTCTTGGCCTTGGAACGGAATTCCATCACCGGAAGACTCGGAGTGTCATCTATATAGAGAGGAGCCTTGGAAAGGTCTTTCAGTTTCTGCTCCAGCTGGACCCACTCGAACGGTTCGAGCTTTATGCCTCCCTTTATCTTGTCCGCAGACAGCCCCGTCTCTGACACCATCATTCGCTTGCAGAGCTGGATTGCAGGCATTTCAAGAGAAAAGATGGCCACCGGCTTGTGATGGTCCACCGCAGCGTTTCTCGCCACATTGAGCACGAACGCGGTCTTTCCGACGGAAGGACGGGCGGCCAGAATGATGAGGTCGGAAGGCTGCCAGCCCAGCGTTATCTTGTCCAGCGAAGGGAAACCGGACGGGACTCCGCTCAATCCGGTGGAATCCTGCAGTCGCTCTATGTCAGTCATGGCCTGGGTGATGACCGAGCCTATCTCCTGGACATCTTTCTTGACTCCGTTCTCCGTGGCCTTGTAGACCTCGCTCTGGGCCACATCGATCAGGTTGTCCACATTGATGCTCTCATCAAACGAGGATTTGAGTATGGTATAGGCTGCAGATATCAGGTTGCGCTGGATGCTCTTCTGTCTGAGTATCTTGATATAGAATTCAATATGCGCGGCCGCCCCTATCTTCTGGGACAGCTGTGCAAGCACCACGGGACCGCCTGTCGCCTCAAGGTTACCCTCCGACTTGAGCTGCTGGGATACAGTGAGAGGATCGATCGAGACATGGGAATTGACCAGATGGGTCATTGCCTCGAATATCATCCTGTGCTTCTCGTTATAGAAACAGTCAGGTGACAGCTCCTCCATCGCGTCGTCCACGCAATTCGGCTCCACAAGGAGAGCACCGAGGACAGCCTCTTCGACATCAAGAGCTTGAGGCGGTCTGTTTCCCATCTCAAGCCCTAACGTATCCAGATTGACAGACTTTGTCTGTCGTCTTCTTTTCCCATCCGCTGCCGGCATACGACTATTCAAAATCCGGATTGACCAGAATCCTGCCGCAATACTCGCAGATGATCATCTTCTTGTTCGATGCGATGTCAATCAGACGCTGCGGAGCGATGGTGCTGAAGCATCCGCCGCACGCATTGCCGTTGAACACAGACACCACGGCAAGATGGTTGTTGCTGCTGTTGCGTATATGGTTGTATGCGCTCATTGTCCTCGCATCTATCCTGGAGGCACACTCCTCCCTCCTGGCAAGGAGTTTCTCTTCATCCTTGGCAGTGGACTCCACTATTGTGGCAAGCTCCTGTTTCTTCGCCTTGAGGTCATCGTTCCTGACGGAGAGTTTCTCCTTTATCGCCTCTATGTCACCCTTTTTAGCCACAATAGCCTCCTTGGCCTCCCCGATGTTCTTCTCGGCTATCAGCCTGAGCAGGTCAAGGTTCTCTATCTCCTTGCTCAGCGAGTCGTACTCGCGGCTGTTGGCGACATGATCCACCTGGGCCCTGTACTTCTCTATTGCCGCTTCATAGTCAACAATCTGGTTCTTGCACTCGGCAATCCTCTTTGTCGACTCCTCTATCTGTGAAGTTACATTGGCCACCTTAGCCTTCAGGTCGGCTATCTCGTTCTCCAGATTCTCGACCTCTACAGGGAGCTCTCCCCTGAGCTGGAGAATCTTGTCTATCTCTGTATCTATCAACTGGAGAGAGTAGAGGGTCTTGAGCTTCTCCTCTACACTGATGTCGGAGTCAGCGAAATTCTTCTGGATCGACACGAAGGTCTCCCTCTGGTCGATAGGAGTTTCGATTTTCTTTGTCTTCTTAGCCATATCGCTTAAAAATAAAATATCGGGTTACTGTATGAATTCTCCGTAATGCGGACTGCAAAGGTAGGAAAATTTTTCCGTATCAATGAAAATAAAATATTAACTATATCTATTTCACTTTCATAATGTCCGATGTCGGCAAGCATAAAGCCGTCAGGAGTGAAGAAATGATGGTAGGAAATGTCACCGGAGACATAGAGCTGGGCACCGGAAGACATCGCCTTTCCTATAAGCGAGCCCCCCGAGCCTCCACACAGGGCAACCTTCTCCACGGGGATTTCCACCGGCCGGGAACACCGGACCATCCTGAGCGAAAAACGTTCCTTGACAAGAGCGATGGCATCTTCCGCAGACATAGGTTCCGGCAGATAGCCTGTCACTCCGAGACCGACTCCATCCGACTCTGGATCGAGAATCCGGACATCCTTCAGACCGAGCCTCGCAGCCATCGCTCCGCTCACCCCCGCGATAACCTTGTCCGCTGATGTATGGGCGGCATAGACTGCAATTCCTGCCGACACTGCCTTGATGACAGCCAGTCCCACAGGGTCATCCGGAGAGATTTTCTTCAGCCCCGAGAAAATCAGAGGATGATGGGTTATTATCATATCCGCACCATAAGCCACGGCCTCGTCCACCAGTTCAGGAGTGCAATCCAGACCTATGAGGGCCGATGTCACCGCAGCATCCGGCGAACCTATGCAGAGTCCGCTGTTGTCCCAGCTCTCCTGGTTCGGAAGCGGGGCGAAATCCTCTATCACCCTGATTATGTCCTTTACCTGCATAATACCTATATATAATATATAATCGCTACAGTCCTTTGCGTATCCCGTCCAGCTGCTCCCGGATGCGGCGCAGGGACTCGAGTACCCGTATCGTCCTGTCCACTTTTGCCGTATCGCGGGCGAGCCGCTTTGCTGCCCCCTCAAGGGTCAGGCCTTCATTCTTGACGAGGAAATGTATCCTCTTGAACATCTCCACATCAGCCGCCGTGAAAAGCCGGTTGCCCTTGGCGTTGCGCCTGGGTCTGATAAACTTCGGAAACGAGTCTGACCAGAACCTGACCAGGGAGACATTTTCCCCGAGAATCTCGGCCACATCTCCGATACTGTAATAAAGTTTGTCCATATCCGTAATACCTATAGCATCCTGCCCCGCCATCCTCTGCACATCAATCCATCGACTGGCCTGTCATGACCGACATAATGAGGATGTCTGCATATTCATACGGGTCAACCTCGGCGAAAAAGCAGTTCACAGGGTCGAGAATCTTTCCATCTTTCAGCACCTCATAATGGAGATGCGGTGCGATGGTCATCCCTGAAGTTCCGACACGGCCTATCACCGTCTGCTCATCCACCTTGCTGCCACGCCTGACCAGTATGTCATCCAGATGTGCATATCTCGTAAGATAGCCGCCGTCATGCGTTATCTCCACCACATTGCCCTGGCCTCTCTTCGACCTCGTAACTTCAGACACCACCCCTTTCCCTGCAGAATACACCTCGGTCCCGGAATGGGCAATCATATCAAGGCCGTGATGTTCGACTTTGACCTTATAGAAAGGATTTATCTTCGCTCCCGTGGTCGCCCCGGTCTGCGTATAGCTGAACCCTTTCAGAGGGAACCTCATCGGCGGCGCTATAAAATCCTCTCCCGAACAAGTCTCGGCTATCTTCCTGAAATTGCGTTCTACCTTTTCCGCACAGTCCTCGAGCATATCCAGCTTGTCGGAAGTGATCGCCACTATATCCGCATCCCTGAGGGTATCCCCTCCTGCCAGGAAGTCGACTGAAGACAGACGCTCCACATTCGGAGCCTCGGTATGGAATATGTCCCGGTATATCTCATCATCCCGCATCTGAAGGCCGGCGACCACATCAGACAGGAGGCGGTCTTTCTTGACCATCTCTGGATAGACCTTGGAATACATCCTGTTCTCCTGCCTGAGCCTCCTCTCGGTATCCGTACTGAACAGCAGTGAGAAGATGCCATAGTACACCGCCGCAAGGGCTATGGAAACAAGGAAATATTTCAGGACGCGGAACATGACACCGCCGAAGGTCCGCGTGGAACGGCGGAACTTCACCTGCTTGTCATCGTAGATATACTTGGGAGACATGTTACATGACATCAGAATGCGCAGCCCCGGACCTTGCTCCGACCTGCCTTACCATAGACGCATATTCCTCTGCCGGGATATCGAGGTCAAGATAGTTGACAGGGTTGACATGCCTGTCCATATAGATCACTTCATAATGGAGATGCGGCCCGGAAGACTTGCCGGAATTTCCCGTTCTCCCGAGGAAATCGCCTCTCTTTACGGCCATACCTTCATGCACATCGATAGAACTCAGGTGGGCATACCTTGTCTTGTATCCGAAACCGTGGTCCACAACTATGTTGTTGCCGTAGCCCCAGTGGCTCCGCTGCACCTTCACGACCGTACCATCCCCGGTGGAATACACAGGGTTGCCGACCTCTATCGCGAAGTCCAGCCCCTGATGCCTCGCCCTGCGGCCCGTAATGGGGTCTTTCCTCACGCCGAAACTGCTGGACAGCCTGTAGACAGACCTGTCCGGCACAATCGGAGCAATCTTCGGGATGCAAGACACCATCTCCCCGGACCTTTCAGCCACCACGGACACATCATCGAAAGATTTGCTCTGCACATACGATTTCTTCGTGAGGATGTCGAGACGGACTACGGTGTTCTTTATATGGCCGCTTATATCGGCCCCCTCCAGATATGCATACCTGTTCACTCCTCCGAACCCGGCGTTCCTGACCTCCTTTGAAATCGGGGACATCCCGAAAATCGAGCGGTAGATGTCATCATCGCGCATCTGCATGGCCGCCAGGACATCATCGTACTCATCCAGATGTCTGTCTATCAGATCCACTTTCGCACTCCACCCATCATTGATCCTCTGGAGTCTCGCAGTCTTGGGAAGATCCTCCCCCAGCACATCCGTATATATCCAGACATACAGAACCGTCATCGCCACACTTGCAAGAAAAAGGCACGAATACTTGACTATCCGTGACCTCCTTGACTTTATCTGCTCCTCGTATGAAAGGGTTTCGCTGTTGAAAATGTATTTTCTGGAATCGCGCATGAGCACAAAGATAGTCTTTTTCCGGAAAAAATTATAATTTTGCACGATATTTTGTTTTTTATGATGACTTCAAAGGAAATAAGGAAAGCTTTTCTGGACTTTTTCGCGTCCAAAGGACACACCATAGTGCCATCGGCTCCGATGGTAGTCAAGAATGACCCTACACTCATGTTCACCAATGCAGGCATGAACCAGTTCAAGGACTGGTTCCTCGGCAACAGCGCACCCAGATACAGAAGGGTGACCGACAGTCAGAAATGCCTCAGGGTGAGCGGCAAGCACAATGACCTGGAGGAAGTGGGGCACGACTCGTACCATCACACCATGTTCGAGATGCTCGGGAACTGGAGTTTCGGAGACTATTTCAAGGCGGAAGCCATCGACTGGGCCTGGGAACTGCTCACAGAGGTTTACGGCATCGACAGGGAACGGCTTTACGTAACCGTTTTCAAAGGAGATGAGGCAGACGGGACAGAAATGGACGTAGAGGCGAGAGACAGATGGAAACTTCACGTCCCGGAAGACAGGATTCTGCTCGGGGACAAGCATGACAATTTCTGGGAAATGGGGGACACAGGTCCGTGCGGCCCGTGCAGCGAGATACATATTGACCTGAGAAGCGATGAGGAGAGAGCGGCAGTGCCGGGACGGGAACTGGTGAACACGGGCAACCCTCTGGTCATCGAGATCTGGAACCTCGTGTTCATGCAGTTCAACCGAAAGGCCAGCGGAGAACTGGAGCCGCTTCCTAACAGGAATGTGGACACGGGAATGGGTTTCGAGAGGCTTTGTATGGTACTCCAGGGCAAGACGAGCAACTACGACACCGATGTGTTCACTGGGATGATCCGCAGGATAGAGGACCTTTCCGGCCACAGATACGGCGAAAACGGCAAGACGGATGTGGCAATGAGGGTGATCGCTGACCATATCAGGGCCATCAGCTTCTCCATAGCCGATGGACAGCTGCCCTCAAATGTCAAGGCGGGATATGTCATAAGGAGGATACTCCGTCGTGCAGTACGTTACGGATATACATTTCTCGGGTTCAGTGAACCGTTCCTCTGCCGTCTGGTCGGACAGCTCGTGGAGGATATGGGAGAGTCGTATCCGGAGATAGCCGCACAGCAAGAGCTCGTAGAAAGGGTGATCCGTGAGGAGGAAATGGCTTTTCTCCGCACCCTTGACAGAGGTATCCGACTGATGGACAACATTATGGAGAAATCCAAGGCCGACAGGGTAATCAAGGGAGAAGATGCTTTCGTGCTGTATGACACTTTCGGCTTCCCTATCGACCTGAGCGAGCTGATAGCTTCCGAGAACGGCTACACCATCGACCTTGATGGTTTCGAGAAAGAGCTGCAGAAACAGAAGGAGCGCGCCCGCAACGCCACTGCGATAGAATCGGGAGACTGGGTGGAGTTCCATCACTGCGAGAATGTGGAATTCGCTGGATATGACTGCACATCCCTGGAAGGGGCGATACTCACCCGCCACCGCACCGTCAGGGCGAAGAACAGGACAATGTACCAGCTCGTATTCGACCGCACCCCTTTCTATGCGGAGATGGGTGGCGAAGTAGGAGACACCGGATATATAGTGGCAGGAGATGGAGAGAAGATAGCCATCACGAACACAATCAAGGAGAACAATCTGACAATCCATATCGCGGAACGGATACCATCCGACTGCGAAGACAGCTTCAGCCTCGTCGTCGATGCCAGGAGACGGAGGATGATATCATCCAACCATACTGCCACACACCTGCTTCACAAGGCATTGAGGGAAATACTCGGGCCCCACGTGGAACAGAAAGGCTCGTTCGTGACCGACTCGTACTTCCGCTTCGACTTCTCCCATTTCGAGAAACTCTCGGATGAACAGATAGACCTTGTCGAGAACAGGGTGAATGAACTTGTACGCGAGAATTCACCTCTCGAAGAAAACCGCGCCGCCACCATGGAGGAAGCCCGAGCAATGGGAGCGATGGCCCTTTTCGGAGAGAAATACGGAGACCGGGTGCGCATCGTCAAGTTCGGTGATTCCGTGGAACTGTGCGGAGGCTGCCATGCAGCCGCCACAGGGCAGATAGGGTTCTTCAAGATTGTCTCGGAATCAGCGATTGCCGCAGGAGTGCGCAGGATAGAGGCAGTCACCGGACCGTATGCGGAGAAGGTGGTGGATGCGATGGAGAATTCTTTCCGCGCAGCGAAGGCTCTGTTCAACAACGCTCCTGACCTTGCCGGTGCAATCGGGAAACTGATTGAAGAGAACGAGCATTTCAGGAAAGAAGTCGAGGCGGTTGCCAGGGAGAAGAGTGCGGCTTTCAAGAAGACCATACTCGAAATGAGCCACCCTGTAAACGGCATCAATGTAGTGGCTATCGGTCCTGACAAGGCCGCGCAGGTCAATCCAGACATAGCGAAAAGGGCATGTCAGATGCTCCAGAAAGAGGCAGAGAATCTTGTGGTCGCAGCCGCATACGAATCCGGGGGAAAACCGCAGCTCCTGCTGATGTATTCCGATGACCTCGTCAGGAACGGGCACAATGCCGGGAAAGATGTCAAGGAGGCTGCCGGACTCATCCTCGGAGGAGGAGGCGGACAGCCGGGGTTCGCAACTGCCGGAGGCAAGAACCCGGCCGGTCTCGCGGATGCTCTCGACAAGATGGTAGAGCTCGCCACCCGGTAGCCGGAACGGCCTTTGAAGACTTGATGGCCCGGTCTGCATCAATCCGCAGATGCAAGGCCGTCGAGGAATGAAAAGATGCCTTTAATTCAGACCAGGGGATGAAGAAACTGGACCAGTTCATATTAAAATCATTCGTAGGACCGTTCATAGCGATCCTGCTGGTCGTCATCTTCATTCTGATGATGCAGTTCCTGTGGCTCTACATCGATGAACTTGTAGGCAAAGGCTTGAGTTTCAAGGTTATACTCGAATTTCTCGGATGGGGAAGCATAACGCTTATCCCTCTTTCACTGCCGCTTGCCACCCTGCTTGCATCGATGATGACCCTGGGCACTCTCGGGGAGAACAACGAACTGCTCGCAATCAAGGCTGCAGGAATATCGTTGCGCAGGGTGCTCGTACCTCTGATATTCGCTTCTGCTGTCATAAGTATCGGTGCGTTCTTCATATCCAACAACCTCATTCCTGTCGCATACAACAAGATTTTCACTCTGAGGGATGACATAGGCAGGACCAAGGAGGAAATCAAGATTCCGACAGGGACCTTCTATGATGGGATAGATGGATATGTGTTGAGGGTAGATACAAGAAACGATGAGACAGGGATGATGTACGGTGTAATGGTCTACAACCATACCGGGAACAAGGGGAACACGAGCCTGACCCTTGCCGACTCTGCGATGATGAAGATGACAGCCGACAAGAAAGCATTGACTTTCACCCTGTTCAGCGGAGAGAACTATGAGGAGACCAACACCAGAAAATTCAGGGATACGACACTGCAGCTCCAGAAGATAGACTTCGACAGGCAGTCGCTCGTGATTCCTCTGGAGAACTACGCTTTCCAGAAATCGGAGGACACCAGGTTTGATGATGAGGTCAAGTCCATGAACCTCAAACAGCTGGAACACAGCCAGGATTCGATAGGAGGCCTCGCGACAGGTATGAGGAGCGACCAGCTGGCAAGCCTTAGGTCAGGACGGGCTTTCAAGTACAATGACCAGCTGGACACTGCCAGACGGTCTGGTATCAGAAGCAATTTCGACTATTCCGTGCTGGAAGATGAAGAGACTGATTTCGACAAGGAAATCTCTATGAGGGAAAAGGCGATAAACAGCGTGAACGAATACATATCGACCCTGACGACATTCTCCCGGGAAAGCTACCATTACACATTTCTGTTGAGGAGGATAGATGTGGAGATACTGAAGAAGTTCGCCCTCTCCCTCGCATGTTTCATCTTCTTTTTCATCGGCGCCCCGTTAGGAGCCCTGATCAGGAAAGGAGGACTCGGCACTCCGGCCATCATTTCCGTGCTGTTCTTCGTGCTGTACTGGGTGATAGACATTACAGGAACCAAGCTGGCGAACGACGGGGCCGTCGGTGCCCCGATGGGGGTATTCATTTCCTCATATATACTTTTCCCTATCGGCATCTTCCTGACCTACAAGGCAATCAACGACTCTTCGATATTGAATATGGATAAAATCAGCGCAATAGTCAAGAAAATAAGGAACGCAGTGATGGGCAGACTCAGAAAGACAAGGATAGTATTTATGGGAACACCGGAATTCGCTGTCGCATCCCTCGATGCACTGGTACAGAACGGATACAATGTCATCGGGGTGGTCACTGTGGCGGACAAGGCCAGCGGCAGAGGGCTCAAAGTCCACGAAAGTCCTGTGAAGAAATATGCCACGGAGCACAATATCCCTGTCCTGCAGCCGGTCTCCCTGAAAGATCCCGCATTCCTCGAAGCCCTCGGGGCGTGGAAAGCGGACCTGTTTGTGGTGGTAGCCTTCCGTATGCTGCCCAAAGCCGTATGGGAGATGCCGAGACTGGGCACATTCAACCTCCATGCCGCCCTTCTGCCACAGTACAGGGGTGCAGCCCCTATAAACTGGGCCGTAATCAACGGCGACCATATCACAGGAGTCACCACATTCATGATCGATGACGGTATGGACACTGGACATATCATCTATAGGGAACAGTGCAGAATCCTCGATACCGATACGGCAGGAGATGTCCACGACAAGCTTATGGAGACCGGAGCGAAAGTCGTTGTCCAGACTGTCGACTCCATCATAGACAAGAACATAGAACTGAGACTGCAGAAGAGTTTCATACAGGGTTCGGAAGTCCTCAGGCCTGCGCCTAAGCTGACAAGGGAGCTGTGCCATATAGACTGGGACGACACTACAAGGCATATATACAACCTCATCAGGGGGTTGAGCCCGTATCCGGCAGCCTACACCGAACTGGCCGGAGATGACAAGGCCCCTGTTCAGCTCAAGATATACTCCGGATACGAGGCCAACGGGGATGAATACCGCCGGATGCTGGAAGAAAACGGTATGGACAAGGCTGCCCCGGGCACGGTCCTTTCTGATGGCAGGACATATCTCGCCATAGCAGCCAGGGATGGGGCGATAGCCATCACCGACCTTCAGCTCGCAGGCAAGAGGAGGATGGATGTCAAGGATTTCCTGATCGGATTCAGGAATCCGCAGTCTTACACCACGACCCGGGGCACATCATCCGCATTCCTCGGGAAGCATGCATAAATGCAAGTTATATGGGTAAAAGTGCTGCAATCATAGGGAACGGGTTGTTCCCGAAGAAAGAATACCCTCTGTACCTGCTTTCCAAGGCAGACTACATCATCTGCTGCGATGGAGCCTTCTCCAGCTATCTGCGGTATTCCAGGGCTGCCGGGGAAACGAGACTCCCGGATGCTATAACCGGAGACATGGATTCACTTCCTCCCTCACTCCAGAAAAGATACGGCGACCTCATCATAAGGGATGCGGACCAGGAGACCAACGACCAGACAAAGGCCTTCCGCCATATAATCGATAACTGCAGGGATGTGACGGAGATATGCTTTCTGGCAGCCACAGGCAAACGCGAGGACCATACGATAGGCAATATGTCCCTGCTGATGGATTATGCAAGGGATGCAGAGGTGAAAGCAAGGGGGATAAGCCTGCAGATGGTATCCGACTTTTCCACAATACTGCCGGTGACGGACAGCATCGAGATAGACTGCGGGACCGGACGGAAGATTTCCATCCTCTCTCCGGACTGCAGCCTGAAGATACGTTCCACCGGCCTCCAGTGGCCGACAGACAATGTAATATTCGACAACTGGTGGAAAGCCACGCTGAACCGGGCCTCCGAAGATACCGTGAAACTCACATTCAGCCACCCTTCGGTTGCTCTCATCATTATGGACTGACCGCAGATCCATACGGTCCACATCCCGGATATGGATTTTTCAGGAAGAATTTATTAACTTTAGGGTTTTATATCAGTTTAGCTATATGGGCACAGAAAAATATTTTCCTTCGACCAGGGATATCGAAAAGGCGGCGGAGACCCTTTCCGAGATACTGGAGCCGACAATGCTCCAGAAGAACGCCAACCTCTCCGAAAGATACGGTTGCGACGTGTTCCTCAAACGTGAAGACCTCCAGATGGTGCGTTCATACAAGATAAGGGGGGCATACAACAAGATAAGGACGCTTTCTCCAGGAGTGCTGAAATACGGGATCGTATGCGCAAGCGCCGGAAACCATGCGCAGGGGGTTGCGTTCTCATGCAACAAGCTGCATATAATGGGCTCCATCTATATGCCGACGACCACTCCGAGGCAGAAGATCGAATCAGTGAAGATGTTCGGGAAAGAGTATGTGGACATCGTGCTCACCGGAGACACCTTCGATGCGGCGAATTCAGCGGCGATAGAGTATGCAAAACGGAGCGGCAAGACATTCATTCCCCCATTCGATGACAAGAAGATAATCGAGGGACAGGGGACGATAGGCTATGAGATGGTGAAGCAGATGCAGGAACCTCTCGACTATGTCTTCATCCCTATCGGAGGAGGAGGACTCGCATCGGGAGTCGGGGCATATCTCAAGGAGAAATGGCCGCAGACTAAAATCATAGGAGTGGAGCCGGCAGGAGCGGCAAGCATGAAGGCATCCATAGAGAACGGACATGTCACCGAACTGGACACCATCGACAAGTTCGTGGACGGGGCCGCCGTGAAAAAGGCCGGAGAACTGACATACGAAATCTGCCGTCAGGTGCTGGATGACATCATCCCGGTACCGGAAGGAGCAGTCTGCACCACCATCATCGAGATGTACAACAAGAGCGCGATAGTGGTCGAACCTGCAGGAGCCCTCTCCATCTCCGCATTGCGGTTCTATGCGGACAAGGTAAGGGGCAAGAGGGTCGGCTGCATAGTCAGCGGCAGCAACAACGACATCATCCGTATGGAGGAGATTCGCGAAAAGTCCATGCTGTACGAAGGGCTCAAGCACTATTTCATAGTGAATTTCCCTCAGCGCGCCGGAGCCTTCCTGTCGTTCATACGGGACAACCTCGGCCCCAAGGATGATCTGGTGCTCTTCCAGTACATCAAGAAGACCAACAAGGAGGAGGGACCTGCCCTTATAGGCATTGAAGTCGCCAGCCCGGAAGATTTCCACGCCCTTCTCAAAAGGATGGAAGCCAACAATGTGCTCTACGAGTATATAAACGAAAACAACAGACTACTTGAAATTCTTATCTGACCATGGAAACAATCAACTGGGACAATCTGGGTTTCGCATACAGAAAGACTGCGACAATCCTGAGGTGCACTTACAAGGACGGTGCATGGGGAGAGGTTGAAAGCCTAACTGATGACAACATCGCAATCAGTTCTTTTGCCGGATGCCTGCACTACAGCATCGAATGCTTCGAAGGGCTGAAGGCATTCAGGGGAAAGGACGGCAAGGTCAGGATATTCAGGCCGGAGGAGAATGCAAGAAGGCTGCAGTCATCTGCCGCATCGCTTTTCATACCGGCACCATCTGAAGAACTGTTCATCTCAATGTGCAGGAGGCTTGTGAAGGAGAACATCGACTATCTCCCTCCATACGGGCACAATGCATCCCTGTACATCAGGCCTACACTTATCGGGTCAAACCCACAGCTCGGAGTGAAATCCTCGAACGAGGTAGTGCTGTATATGCTCTGCTCGCCTGTAGGGGCATACGTCGGAGGGACTCTCCAGCCATGCAACGCAGTCATCGCGAGGAACCACGACAGGGCCGCCACGTACGGGACAGGCAGATTCAAGGTCGGCGGTAACTATGCGGCATCCCTTTACGCACTCAACATCGCACATCAGCAGGGATATTCAGCCGTACTCCACCTCGACCCTGCTGAACACAGGTTCATCGATGAGTTCAACTCATCCAACTTCTTCGGCATCAAAGGCAACACATACATCACTCCCAAGTCTGATTCGATACTTCCGTCCATCACCAACAAATCCCTGATCACGGTGGCAGAACACCTCGGCATGACAGTGGAAAGGAGGCAGGTGCCGGTAGAAGAGATGGATACATTCGAGGAGGTGGGAGAATGCGGCACCGCAGTGGTTATCACTCCGGTATCGTATATAGATGACAAGACCCGCCTCGAGGACAAGGATATCACGAAGAGATATTCATTCTATTCGGATACGGAATGCGGACCGAAGAGCCTCCGTCTGTACAGGATGATCACCGGCATCCAGTACGGGGAAATAGAAGACCCGTTCGGATGGTGTACATTCGTGGAAGAGTGACACTAAGCAATCTTGGAATAAGGGCCTTTGCCCGGATTCCTGAAAAAGATTGCAAACAGGATTGCCACAACAAGAGCATAACCGGCAAAGACATACCAGGCTGCACTCCAGTCTGGTATTTCTGCGTTATAGACAAGACGGTTCACCACCGCCTGGGCGGACAGAGTACCTATAGTCGCACCTATCCCATTGGTCATCAGCATAAAAAGACCCTGTGCGCTGGACTTTATCTCATCCGATGACCTCTGCTCCACATACAAGGCCCCCGATATGTTGAAGAAATCGAAAGCGACACCGTAGACAATCATTGAAAGGATAAACATCCACACTCCGGCCCCCGGATCTCCAAGGCCGAACAGGCCGAAACGGAACACCCACGCTATCATTGCGATGAGCATAACCCTCTTGATACCGAAAAACTTCATCGCAACCGGTATCAGAAGAATCCCGAGAGTCTCTGACATCTGCGATATAGATATCAGCGCGTTCGCGTTGCGCGCGCCCCAGGTGTCGGCAAACTCCGGAACCTCCTTGAAATGCGAGATGAACGGATTCGCAAAGCCGTTAGTTATCTGGAGAGCGACACCAAGAAGCATCGAGAAGACGAAGAATGTTGCCATTCCCCTGTCCTTGAACAGCCTGAAAGCCTTCGCTCCCAAAGCATCCGCGACACTCTGTGATTGGGCCTTTCTGTTGACCGGACAGTCAGGCAGAGTCAGGCAGTAGACAAAAAGGACGAATCCGATGATACCGGAGACAAAAAACTGGTTGTATGTATGCTGGAACTGCACACCGTCCCCATCAGTCATGAAGTTGACGAAAAGCATGCTGCAGATGAAGCCTATCGTCCCGAACACTCTCACCGGAGGGAAATCCTTGACAGTATCATAGCCGTTCTTTACCAGCACCTTGAATGCCACCGAATTGGAAAGGGCTATAGTCGGCATATAGAAAGCGACACCGACAGCATAAAGAGGGAACAGTATCCCGAACTTCACATCCGCCCCTGTGACAAACCCGTAATACCCGGCAGCGACCATTGCCGCTCCTGAAACGAGATGGCACAGACCAAGAAGCCTCTGCGCCGGGATATACTTGTCGGCGATTATGCCTATTACAGCAGGCATGAATATCGAGACGACACCCTGCATCGCATAGAAGAGACCAATCTTTTCGGCAAGCCCCACAGACACAAGATAACTCCCCATTGAAGTGAGATATGCCCCCCATACTGCCCACTGCAGAAAATTCATCAGGATCAGCCTGATACGCACCGCATTGTCCATACCGGTATAGTTCTATATGTTTACGTGGCCCTGCATCCTTCAGGACACAGGTAGACAAATATACGAAGATTTTGGACAAGTTTTACTATCTTTGGAGGTTGAATTCACTTATATGGCTGCCCGGCAGCCGCAAGAGAGCGGACAATGAAATTTGTGAAGACTGCCGCCGATCCGCAGTCGGATGCCAGATGCGGGACAATCACGACTGACCACGGCGAGATACATACACCCATATTCATGCCTGTCGGCACGGCAGGCTCAGTCAAAGGCGTGTACCACAGGGATCTGAAAGAGGACATCGGAGCCGAGATAATCCTCGGCAACACCTATCATCTCTATCTGCGGCCAGGGCTGGACACGCTGCGGTCCGCCGGAGGACTGCACAGGTTCATCTCGTGGGACAGGCCTATACTTACGGACAGCGGAGGGTTCCAGGTGTTCTCCCTCGCCCCGATACGGAAATTCGCCAAGGACGGGAGCGGAGTGACATTCTCATCGCACATAGACGGCTCCAGGCACACCTTCACCCCTGAAAACAACATGGACACCCAGAGGGTGATAGGTGCCGACATCGTCATGGCCCTGGACGAATGCACCCCGGGAGATGCGGACTACAGATATGCCAGGGAATCCCTCGTGAGGACGCAGGCGTGGCTGGAGAGATGCATCAGACATTTCGATGCCACGGAGCCTCTCTACGGATACTCGCAGGCTCTGTTCCCAATTGTACAGGGGTGCGTATATCCCGACCTCCGCAAGGCAGCCGTGGAACATGCGGCGAAGTTCGACAGGGAAGGCTATGCAATCGGCGGGCTCGCCGTCGGTGAACCTGTAGAAAAGATGTACGAAATGCTGGAGGTCACATGCCCTCTCCTGCCGGATGACCGTCCGCGCTACCTCATGGGCGTGGGCACACCCGCAAACATACTGGAGGCGATATCAAGAGGTGTAGACATGTTCGACTGCGTGATGCCTACCCGCAACGGACGCAACGGCATGATATTCACATGGAACGGCATCATGAACATGCGCAACCGCAAATGGGCGGATGATTTCTCCCCGATCGACCCTGAAGGGACATCTTTCGTGGACCGCACATACTCAAAGGCATACCTGAGGCATCTCTTTGTCGCAGGTGAGATATTCGCCGGACAGATAGCGAGCGAGCACAACCTGGCATTCTATCTTGAACTTGTCAGACAGGCCAGGCAACACATCCTGGCAGGGGATTTCAGACAATGGAAAGATGAGACCGTCAGGAGGGTGATGCAGAGGCTCTGATGGCGGCAACATGTAAACAGATTGACAGACGATGAGGAAATTCGATCTCAAGCCAAGGATTCTGGACCTTTATATCATGAAGAAGTTCATCATGACCTTCTTCATCGCCCTGCTGCTTATCATCGGCATTGTGATCATATTCGACATAAGCGAGAAGATAGACGACTTCGTGAGCAACGAAGCCCCGCTGAGCGAAATCATCTTCGACTACTATGTCAATTTCATCCCCTATTTCATGAACATGTTCAGTCCACTGTTCGTGTTCATCACGGTCATCTTCTTCACCTCAAAGATGGCTTCCAACTCGGAGATAGTGGCAATCCTGTCCTGCGGCATCAGCTTCCACAGGATGATGGTCCCGTACATTGTCTCCGCCGCACTGATCGCCCTCTTTTCGCTGGGTCTCAACCTGTTTATCATCCCGAACGCCAACGCCCAGAGAGGCGAGTTCGAGGCGAAATACATCAGAGGGCACGGCAATGTCATCACGGGAAGGAATGTGCACTACCAGATCTCTCCGGGAGAATTCGTCTTCGTGGAGTCGTTCAGCACATGGAACAACACCGCATACAGGTTCACCCTTGAAAAGATAGAGGACAACAAGCTCGTGTCCAAGATATCGGCCGAGACGGCAGTCTGGGACAGCACATTCAGCGGATGGAGACTGAAAAAATATTTCATCCGGGACTACACCGACAACCTGGAGGACCACATAAGGAGCGGCAGCGAGCTGGATACGGTCATAAACCTGAGTGTCAGCGACTTCTATATGAGGAAGCACACAGTGGAGACTCTCTCGTACAAGAAGCTGAATGAACTTATCGCGACCCAGAAGATGAGAGGGGATGCGAATGTCAAACTCGCACAGATAGAAAAGCATACACGATTCGCCATGCCTTTCTCCGCATTCATCCTGACCATCATGGGTGTGGCCCTGTCATCCAAGAAAAGGCGCGGAGGTATCGGATGGAACATAGCCATCGGCATCGCCTTGGCTTTCACCTACATACTTTTCCTGCGATTCAGCCAGATGTTCGTCCACACAGGGGCAATGCCACCGGGACTTGCCATGTGGTTTCCTAACATCGTCTATGCCTTCATCGCCGGATTCTTGTACAAGATCGCTCCGAAATAACGGGACTGCCATCATTATTCCAGAGATTCAGGATGGTCCAGGCCAAGTTTCTTCAACAGGGCCTCAGGCTCCGGGTCATGGCCTCTGAAATTCCTGTACAGTACAGATGGATCGACGCTGCCGCCTTTCTCCAGGATATTGTGGCGGAACGAGGCCGCCGTCGCCTTGTCGAATATACCGTTCTCCTTGAAGAGAGAGAAGGCATCAGCCTCGAGCACCTCTGCCCATTTGTAAGAATAGTACCCGGCAGAATACCCTCCGGAGAAGATGTGTCCGAAAGTCGGTGACATGGCAGTGCCCGGCACGGCAGGCAATACCGCACATCTGCTGACAGTCTTCTGCTCGAACTCTACAGTGCTTTCTTCCGGAAGCTCTTTCAGGGTGTGCCAGGCCATGTCAAGGATACCGAACTGCAGCTGCCTTACCTGGGAATAGCCGGACAGATAGTTCTTGGCCGCGACAATCTTGTCTATCAGTTCATCCGGGATTACCTCCCCTGTCCTGTAGTCCCTTGCAAACGAATCCAGATATTCCGGTTCGTATGCCCAGTTCTCCATGATCTGGGACGGGAGCTCCACAAAATCCCTTGCGACATTGGTCCCCGTAAGGGAACCGTACCGTCCTTCCGCCAGCATCCCGTGCAGGGCATGTCCGAACTCGTGCAGGAATGTGGTCAGCTCGTCATGGGTGATGAGAGATGGTTCCGAACCTGTCGGTCTGGTGAAATTGGTCACTATGCTGATGAAAGGCCGGTACTCCACACCATCGTATATGCTCTGCCCCCTGAACTCTGTCATCCATGCGCCGCTGCGCTTGCTCTCCCTCGGGAAGAAGTCCGCATAGAACAGGGCAAGATGCTTTCCATCCTCATCCTTCACATCATATACCTTCACATCCTTGTGATATCCAAGGATATCCGGTCTCTCCTCGAAAGAGATGCCGTAAAGCCGTTCAGCCAGGCCGAACACGGCATCGATGCAGTTCTCCAGCCGGAAATACGGCTTGAGCTGCTCCTCATTGAAAGCGAAACGCGACTCCTTGTATCTCTCCGCCCAGAAGCTGAAATCCCATGGCATCAGCTCATCCCCGGTAAAGCCATGCTCCTTCGCATAGCCGAAGATCTCTTTCACCTCATGTACCGCATACGGGAGCGACGGTTCGAGAAGCCGCTCAAGAAAATCTTCAACTGCCGCCGTTGTCCTGGCCATTTTCTCCTCCAGGGCATAGTCCGCGTAAGTTCCGTAACCGAGCAGCTCCGCTATCTTCATTCTCAGCTCCACAATCTTCCTGACCGTCCCGGTATTGTCGAATTCTCCCCCGACAGCCTTGGTGGAATTCCCCATATACATTTGCTTGCGCAGTTCCCTGTCGACGCAGAACTTCATGAACGGGGCATAGCACGGATAGTCCAGAGTGAAGACCCAGCCATCAAGCCCCTTTTCCCGGGCATACTGCTCCCCCATATCCCTGACATACTGGGGCAGACCTGCCAGGTCGTTGACATCCGTCACGTGGATATAGAATGCGTTGGTCGCCGCCAGACTGTTCTTCTGGAACTGGAGAGACAGCAGAGACAGTTCTTCAGAATATCTGCTGAAAAGCTCCTTGTCCTCCGGAGACAGGTTCGCGCCGTTCCTTGCGAATGACCTGTATGTATCCTCCAGAAGCTTCATCTGGTCCGGAGCGAGGGAAAGGGAATCCTTCTGTGCATAGACAGCCTTGACCCTCTCGAAAAGCTTTTCGTTGAGGGAGACATACATGGAATATTCCGTCATCATGGGAGAGACCTTCTCCGCAATCTCCTGCATACTGTCATCCGTATCTGCCTCGTTGAGATTATAAAAAATGCCGGAGACCCTGTCCAGAAGCCTGCCGCTGTATTCCAGAGCCTCTATCGTGTTGGCGAAGTCCGGAGCATCAGGATTGGCGACTATCGCATCTATCTCCGCCTTGGCCTGGCGGATACCCTCCTCGAAAGCCGGAATGTAATGCTCGTTCCTGATTCTGTCAAACGGCGGAGCCCCGTACGGAAGGGCCGATTCGGTAAAAAAAGGATTTTCCATAGTATTGCACGATGTAAAAATGGCCAGTGCGGCACCGGCCGCTGCAACTGTTCTTTTCATGGCTGTATCATTTCTCTTTCAAGGAAACATTCTGCAAATTTAATGAAACATCCCGAGATTTGTCCCAATTCTTCAAAATCCCTGGCCTTGATATGGAAATCACCCTGTCCGACATGACTGTGAATGTGATGTCGAAGCACCCGAACTCATCATGTCTCCTGACCTTATGATATGATGTGACATAGTCGAAGTTGAACCCCATCTGACGGAGTTCCGCGACACTTATATTGTCCAGCCCGAGCTTCAGGACCCTTTCCAGGATATTGTGGTTCTTTTCCAGAGCCGACAGGACCTTGACCTTGATGCCACGGCTTCCCCTTGCCCTGCGGTTGTTGTACCTGTTCTTGCAGGTCTCGCAGCAGAATTTCTTGTCCTGCCGTCCGTATTCTATCCTGTCGCCGCATTCCAGGCACCTGGCCTTGTATGTTCCTGAATCGTATTCCATCTTTTTTGTCCAAATATCACTCTGCAGACGCACATAAACAACCCCTCCCGGCTCACTTTATACGTTTCGGGTGATGTTTTTTCTGTTTTGAGTATATCTGTCTCAGGTTCCGATATCTTTTAACCTTTTTTATTGATTTACAGCGGAACACAAGAAAAGCACCATCGCCTGAACCGTTTCCGCAAAAAAAGGAAAAACAAAACCATAAAAAAGAAAAAGCCGCAGCGGTCTCCGGTCCGGCTCTCGGAACGGAAACATATTTTCGTTTACTTTGCCCTGTCCCGCAGTGTGCACACGGAAACGGGGAAGAATAACCTGATAAACAGACATTTTATGGAACAGCTGAACAGAATTGAACTGAGGGGGAATGTCGGTAATGTACGGTTCTCCGAAGCAGGAACAGGGAAGATGGCCAGGTTCTCACTCGCCACCAACTATCTCTACAAAAACAAGGACGGGGATGGCTCAGTCGAAACCACGTGGCACAATGTGGTGGCGTGGGAAAGCAGGTCCATTCCGGATATCTCCATCATAGAAAAAGGCTGCCCGCTGTATGTGTGCGGAAGAGTCAGGAACTCGAAATACACAGCGGCGGACGGTGTCGAGAAGCAGTTTTTCGAGGTGGTTGCAAGCAGAATATGCAAGGTTGAGGAGACTGCAGTGAACCGCTGATTCAAGGTCAATGGCCAGGCATCGCGCTGCATTGCCGTCAGATACCTGCCGACAAATATCTGCAGCAGATTTGAATTTTTCAAAATATAGACATATCTTTGCGCCCTCGAAAACTTAAGGCAGATAAAATATGAATATCGACGGAAAATTCAAAGACGGTGCCTGGTCCTCCAGAATCGATGTATCAGATTTCGTTTACAACAACATCACCCCATACGAAGGGGATGCATCATTCCTTCAAGGACCGACAGACCGCACCAGAAAGCTCTGGGCAATATGCACAGGAGCTCTGGCCGAAGAAAGGGCCAACGGCGGAATCCGCGCAATCGATCCCAAGACCATTTCGACAATCACTTCCCACGCAGCCGGGTATATAGACAGGGACAACGAGCTGATTGTCGGCCTGCAGACCGATGAACTGCTCAAGAGGGCCATCAAGCCATTCGGAGGATGGCATGTGGTGGAAAAGGCGTGCAGGGAAAACGGAGTCGAGCTTGACCCTGAAGTGAAGAAGATATTCACGCATTACAGGAAAACGCACAATGATGGTGTATTCGATGTATATACCGAAGAGATACGCAGGTTCCGCTCACTCGGATTCCTGACAGGTCTTCCGGACAACTATTCGAGAGGCCGCATCATAGGTGACTACAGGAGACTTGCCCTCTATGGGGCCGACAGGCTGATCGAGGCGAAGAAAGCGGATCTGGCCGGGCTCACCGGCCCGATGACTGAATCGAGGATCCGTCTCCGCGAAGAGGTGGCCGACCAGATCAAGGCTCTCGGTGAAATAAAGACCCTCGGAGAGATGTACGGACTTGAGCTGGGCCGTCCTGCCCTCAATGCCCACGAAGCCATACAGTGGGTGTATATGGCATATCTTGCCGCTGTGAAAGAGCAGGATGGGGCAGCAATGTCTCTCGGGAACGTGTCATCGTTCCTGGACATCTACATCCAGTATGACCTCGATCACGGCATCATCGACGAGACATTCGCACAGGAGCTCATTGACCAGTTCGTGATGAAGCTCAGGATGGTGAGACACCTGAGAATGAATTCCTACAACGACATATTCGGAGGTGACCCTACCTGGATCACGGAATCGATAGGAGGAAGGTTCAAGGATGGGAAGGTCAAGGTGACAAAGACATCGTTCCGCTTCCTGCAGACGCTGTACAACCTCGGGCCAGCCCCGGAACCTAACATGACCGTCCTCTGGAGTCCGGATCTCCCGGAAGGGTTCAAGGATTTCTGTGCGAAGGTATCCATCGACACAAGCTCCGTACAGTATGAGAACGATGACCTCATGAAGAAAGTGCGTGGCTGCGATGACTATGGGATAGCATGCTGCGTATCTTACCAGGCCATCGGAAAGGCAATCCAGTTCTTCGGTGCGCGCGCCAACCTCGCAAAAGCGCTTCTCCTGGCAATCAACGGAGGCCGTTGTGAAAACACAGGCACGCTGATGGTCTCCGGCATCGAGCCTCTCAAGAGCGATGTGCTCGACTACGAGGAAGTGCTTGCAAACTACAAGAAAGTGCTGCATGAAGTGGCCAGAGTCTACAACGATGCAATGAACATCATCCACTACATGCATGACAAATATGACTATGAAAGATCACAGATGGCATTCATAGACACGGATCCTGCCATCAATCTCGCATACGGGGCCGCAGGGCTTTCCATTGCCGCCGACTCGCTTTCCGCAATCAAGTATGCCAAAGTGACGGCGCACCGCAATGCGGATGGGCTTACGGATGCGTTCGACATAGAGGGAGAGTATCCTTGCTACGGCAATGATGATGACAGGGTGGACAGCATCGCCGAAGGCCTTGTGAAGTATTTCAACGAAGAGCTGTGCAAACTGCCTATATACAAGAACGCAATGCCGACACTCTCCATCCTCACCATCACCTCGAACGTGATGTACGGGAAGAAGACCGGAGCCACACCTGACGGCAGGCTGAAAGGCGTGGCATTCGCACCTGGGGCAAACCCGATGCACGGACGCGACAGCCACGGAGCCATTGCTTCATTGAGCTCTGTCGCAAAGCTGGACTATAACGATGCAATGGACGGCATCAGCAACACATTCTCCATCGTTCCGAAATCCCTTGGCCCGACAGACAGGGACAAGGTGGAGAATCTCGTGACAATGATGGACGGGTACTTCACCAAGGGGGCACATCACCTCAACGTGAATGTTCTCAACAGGGAAATGCTGGAAGATGCCATGGAGCATCCGGAGAACTACCCGCAGCTTACCATCAGGGTATCAGGCTATGCCGTGAACTTCACGAGACTCAGCCGCGAACACCAGCTGGAGGTAATCGCCAGGACATTCCACGAGTCAATGTAGACATGGGACTTAAAGTACATTCATACGAATCTCTTGGGACATACGACGGGCCGGGCATAAGGCTCGTCGTATTTCTTCAGGGATGTCCTTTCCGCTGTCTCTACTGCGCGAATCCGGATACGATAAGTTTTGAAGGAGGCACAGACACTGCGGCTCAGGAGATTGTCAGGAGGGCACTGAACGAAAAACCGTTTTTCGGGAAACGGGGTGGCGTGACTTTCTCGGGAGGAGAACCGACCGCCCAGGCAAAGGATCTGATACCGATAGTGAAAGACCTGAAATCAAACGGCATAAATGTCTGTATCGACACCAATGGCGGTATCTGGAACAGCGATGTGGAGGGACTCCTCGGACTTGCCGACCTCACCTTGCTGGACATCAAGGAATTCAACGGCACACGGCACAGAGAGATTACGGGACGGGACAATACCGTCACCCTCCGTACTGCACAGTGGCTGGAAGAGAACGGGAAGCCGTTCTGGCTGAGATATGTCCTTGTGCCTGGACTGAGTGACTTCGAGGAGGATATCAGAGCACTCGGTGAGCATTTCAAGGACTACAGGATGATACAGCGTGTGGAGATTCTGCCATACCACACTCTCGGCAAGCACAAGTACGAGACATTGGGCTGGGAATACCTGCTGAAAGACACGCCTCTGAACACTCCGGAACAGCTGGCCAGAGCCAGAGCCATATTTGATGGATATTTCAGCTGCGTAATGGTGAACTGAAGACAGAACTTGCTATATTAGCAGTCTGTTAAAACATACTGCAATGTCACAGAAGGTAGCGCTGGTCCTCTCAAGCGGAGGACCGAGAGGTTTTGCATATATCGGAGCCATTGAAGAACTCGAGAGCAGAGGCTATGAGATAACATCCGTGGCCGGGACATCAATCGGCTCTCTCATCGGGGGCATCTATGCAGCCGGGAAACTGGAGGAGGTCAAAGAATGGCTGTTTGACCTGGATGCCTGGAAAGTTTTCTCACTTATGGATATCTCCATCAGTTTCAGCCATCTCGTAAAAGGAGACAGGATAATCGAAGCCCTCAAGGAGATTGTCCCGGATACGGACATCGAGAACCTGAGGATTCCATACAAGGCTATAGCCACAGATTTCTACACAGGAGAAGAGGTCGTGTTCGAGACAGGCAATCTGTTCAAGGCAATCCGGGCCTCCATATCCATACCATCCCTGTTCCGTCCTGCGGAAACAGATGGAAGAACCCTTATCGATGGAGGCATCGCCAATGTCATCCCGCTCGACCGCGTGTCAAGGACTCCGGGAGACATTATGGTCGCATTCGATGTGAACGCAATAGATGTGGAACAGATAAAAAAGATCAGCGAAGACGATTCTTGGGATGAATACAATCTCTCGGATCCGGAAAGAGGCTTCCATTCCATACTTGGCAGGACCTTCTCCCTGATGAATATGGTCAACACCAGGCTCTCCCTAAGGATAACTACCCCGGACATTCTGGTAAAAATGCCGTTTGATGCATACGGAGCCATATCTGACTATGCAAAGGCAAGGGAAATCTCCGGGAAAGGACGGGAGCTTATGAGCGCGGCACTTGACGAATACGAGGCGTTGAGGACAATTCCGGGAAATGCTGTCATCTGACAGAGAAGCAATGCGTGTCACACATGCATGGAGAACCGGTATTCCAGCCCTCCGCCATGGTGCGCAAGCGCAGATATCTCACCGCCATGGAAAGAGACAGCGTTCCTTACTATCGACAGGCCGAGCCCTGATCCTCCGGCCTCCCTTGTGCGTCCTTCCTGAACCCTGTAGAATCTCTCGAATATCCGTTTCAGATGCTCCCTGCCGACACCTTTGCCGGTGTCATAGTATCTGAAACTGCACATCCCCGATTCTATACCGGAACTTTCAAGATGGACAGTGACATGCTCTCCGGCATATTTCAGGCTGTTCTCCACGAGATTCCGGAAAATCGCGTAGACAAGGGTCCTGTTGGCAGTTATCTCAAGGTCAGGGGAAAGCATGTTCTCCACATTGATTCCCTTTGTCCGGATGTTCTCCTTGAATTCCTCGAACACCTCGTTGGCCACCTGCCTGAGGTTGACCTTCTCTTTCACAAGCTTCGAGGATGCCTCCTCGATCTTCGTTATCAAGGCTATGTCCCGGATAAGGTCAGACAGCCGTATGGACTGGGCGTATGCCCTTTCGATGAACATCTGCTTGCGTACAGGGTCTATGTCCGGACAAGTGGTCAGTGTCTCGAGATATCCTCTGATACTGCTCACCGGAGTTCTCAGTTCATGGGCTATGTTGTTGGTCATCTGCTGCTTCATCTCCCTGTACTTCTCTTTCTCCCTGTCTATCTTCAGGGTCATGTCGAGGAGGCTCCGGCCGACGTTCCTGTGGACCACGACCCATATTATGACAACGGCAGCCACTATTGCCGCCAGAATATACAGCAGAGTATCCAGCCTGATATATCCGTCCATGGCAGCCTCCTATTCGACCGGACTGAAACAATAGCCGTATCCGGAACGGTTGGTAAGGTAATTCTTATAGGGGCCGAGCTTGCCCCTTATCCTTGCGATATGGACATCCACTGTCCTGTCAAGCACATACGGGGCATCTTTCCACAACTCATTGATAATGTCCTCCCTGGAATAGACCCTGCCCTCATGAGATGCAAGCAGATATAGAATCTCAAACTCTTTTTTGGAAAGAAGCACAGGGTTGTCAGCTGCATACACCATTTTTTTCGACATATCTATCCTGATCTTGCCTGAAACGATATTGTCTTCCGGATGTTCCGCAGACATGCCGCCCGACCTTCTCAGGACGGCCTTCACCCTCGCAATTACCTCGTGTATGGAGAATGGCTTGCTGATATAGTCATCCCCTCCTGCGGAAAACCCTGTCAGGAGGTCATTCTCAGCGTTCTTTGCAGTAAGAAAAATGATAGGTATCCGACTGCCCCTTTCCTTGCGGACAACTTCCGCCATCTTGAACCCGGACATTCCCTCCATCATGACATCGAGAAGGATAAGGCTGTGCTCGGGAGAAAGTTTATCGAGAGCCTCCTCGGCAGACGAGGCACAGTCCACATCATAGCCGGCGTTCTCAAGGTTAAACTGCAGGATTTCACAAATGTCGGCTTCATCATCGACAATCAGAATCTTACCTTTCTCCATATATGAAAATTTAGACGGTCCGCCCTCGCGGGGCAAACCGTCACAAAGGTATTTATTTTAGACTAATCTTTATGCAACAATCCTGTAAAGTTTTTGTTACATGCCGCAGGGAAGTCCCCGCGCAGCCGCATAAAGGCTATTCCCCGAATCCCTCCGGAACCTTGGAGAATATGGCGTGTATCCTGTCCATGTCGAACTTGGATGTGCGGTCGTAGAAATAGACCCCGTTCTCCTCCTGCTCGACATCCGTCAGCTGGGTATAGCAATAGCCGCACACCTGGTCCGAGAGCGAGAGCATGGCATCCACCTGTCCTTCGAGACGGGCATAGAATTCTTCCAGCGACCTCGGAGCCTGGCCGTATCCCCATGATTCCGTCTGCGAATTCATCGCCTGACGGTCCTGGTCCTTCACCCACTTGATTCCTCCGAACTCATCCACCAGATATGGCATCTTCCCATCGTAGTGCATCCAGGCGTATCCGGTATCAGGGGCGAGATCGTTGAACCCGATATTCCTCACAGTCCCCTTATATGTCTGAGGCATGAGGGAATAGAGTTCGCCGTCATTGTATATGATATCCTTGAGTTTCGCCGGATCCTGCTCGTAGTGATGCACCGTCCAGATGTCCGTATGGGCCGTCAGTACGCCTCCGCTGCAGACATTCACCGGCCTGGTAGGGTCGAGCTGTTTCGTAAGGGAATAGAGGTCTTCCGTGAAACGCGGATACTGGACATCATCCGGCCAGAACTCCTCGTTCATCGGAGTCCATACAATAAGGGAAGGGTGATTCCTGTCCCTGACGACGCACTCCTCCCATTCAGCAAGGAAATTGCGGGCTGCCAGAGGATTGTTCGCATCCATTCCCCAACTTGCGGCTTCTCCCCATGTCAGATAGCCGAGCCTGTCGGCCCAGTAATAATATCTTTCTTCAAATACCTTCTGATGCAGCCTCGCACCGTTGAAGCCGGCCTGCATGGACAGTTCGATGTCATGCCTGAGGGCCTCATCCGAAGGGGCGGTCCAGATGCCATCAGGATAGAAGCCCTGGTCGAGGACAAGTCTCTGGTAATACGGCCTGTTGTTGAGGAATATCCTGTTGCCCTCTATGTGCACCTTCCTCATGCCGGTATATGAACTGATACTGTCGACCACATTTCCGTCTGCATCCAGCACCTCATAGACAAGCCCGTAAAGGAACGGATCCTCCGGACTCCATGTCCTCATCTTCCTGACAGGGATGACGATGACGCTGCTGTTGGATGCGGCCGCTGTCTTTTCAGCCACTGTCTTCTCCCCTTCCTTCAGGGTGACTTTCAGCCTGTACCCGGCCACCTCGGACCAGAACCACGGACGCACCACGACCTGTTTCTGGTCAATGTCAGTCATCACCTGCACATTCTGCAGTGCGGCCTCTGCCACCGGCTCCATCCATACGGTCTGCCAGATACCGGTGGTCCTGGTATAGTTGCAGGCATGCGAAGCATACTGGAGAGACTGTTTTCCCGCACCCTGCAGACCGCTGCGGATATCGCTGGATGCCTTGACCACAAGGTCATGTTCAGCCCCATCGGACACGTACCGGGTAATGTCATACGAAAACGAAGAACTGCCGCCGAAATGTCTTCCGACAAACTGTCCGTCTATGTACACTTCCGAAGTATAGTAAACCGCCCCGAAATTGAGTCTCACGTTCCTGCCGGCCCACTCCTGAGGCATCCGGATCGTCCGGTGGTACCAGATGTTGCTTATATAGTCCTTGTATCCGACTCCGGAGAGTTCGCTTTCCGGCGCGAACGGCACGATGATGCTGCCATCGAATCCTTCAGAAGCATGCAGGCCTCTCTGGAATCCGGTACCGGCGAAATCGAACGTATATGTCCACTCTCCGTTAAGGTTAACCCAGTCTGCACGTTCGAACTGAGGACGCGGATACTCCGCCCTCGGCAGATCTCCGGCCTCCGCCGTCAACCCCAGACCGGCAAGGGCTGCGATGCAAATCATCAATAGACTCTTTTTCATAAAAATCAAGGATTATGTTTTACAAATCGTAACAAAGATACGCAGATTATTCGTATATTTGACTTTTGTTGGCATAGAAAACTACTGTTCATCATTAAAATAAACATTATGAAAAAGTTTTTCAGATTCAACCACAAGGCTCTGGCAGCATTCGCCTTTGCCGCAGCAGCTGTGCTGACCATCAATTCTTGCGGACAGGCACAGGAAAAGAAAACAATCGGAATACAGCTCTATTCCGTCATGGATGCAGTAAAGGCTGACCCGCAAAGCAGCATCGAGAGGCTCACTGGAATGGGCTACAATGCATTCGAACTTGTACAGTGGGGAGGAGACCCTAAGGTGTTCGGACTTCCTGCAGAAGAATTCAAGGCCATCTGCGATGCTAACGGAGCAAAGATAATCTCGACCCATTCCAGCATCCAGGAAGACCCGGCCAACGAGGCGGAAATCATGCAGCGCTGGCGTCAGCTTTTCGAGATACAGAAGTCCTGCGGAGGCAGCTATTTCGTAATCCCGAGCTACAAGGCAGAATACACCGAGGCCGGCATCAAGCAGATGGCCGACTATTTCAACAAGGTCGGAAAAATTGCCTCGGAATACGGGCTCAAGCTCGGATACCACAACCATTCAGGGGAATTCCAGACTCTCAAGGACAGCGACAAGGTGATGTGGGAATATCTGGTGGAAAACACCGACCCGCAATATGTATGCTATGAACTGGATGTGTACTGGTGTACAAAGGGCGGCAAGGATCCTGTGGAATACCTCAAGAAATATCCAAACCGCATCGAACTGCTCCACATCAAGGATGATTTCGTGATCGGAGAAAGCGGCACCATCAATTTCGAAGCCATATTCAACCAGTTCTACGCCAACGGAATGAAGGACTACGTGGTCGAAATCGAGACTCCGGGCTGGCTCCGCGAGAAAAAGAATGCCGACGGTTCAGCCTACACCAAAGACCAGATTTCAGAAGAGATGTTCCAGGCTGCAGCCGAAAGTGCAGAATACCTCCGGAATGCGCCGTTCGTGAAATAGTCTGCCGGCAAACACTATACAGAATTATCCCCGGGATCTTTCATCGGATGCCGGGGATATTTATTCCACGTCGTCATCATCCAGTCCAGGGATATTCTGCGCCTGCTGATCAATGTCTATCCAGTCATAATTTGCGCCTCGATAGACATCTATGGAACATGATCTCTTGTAAGATATATCGTTAGGCTCCACCTTGATGGTCAGCGTCCGGTATCCATCCTCATAATCCGATGCCGTGACTGTCACCCAACCGAACAGTTCCTCCCTGTAATAATAACTGGAATTGGAATAAGAGACAGAAAAACCGGAAAAGCCTGTCTCTGCCTGCACCGTGACCTCCCCGCCTCCGCTGCCGAAATATAGAACTGACTGCGTGAATATACCGTCATCCCTGACATACAGATAATCATCATCCCTGCATCCGGCAATCAGGACGGATGCAACTGCAAGAACAAACAGATTAATCTTTTCCATATCAATCGGCATATTGGGTTATATATACCCTTGTCGCGATATCAAACGCATCAAGACGCATTCTGCACTTCCGTATGGAACCCGAGGTGTTCTCTTCTGCCCGTATCGTAACCGATTTCCAGAATCCCAGTTCCGTCACATCCTCGCTGGACACGTTGATCCAGTTGTCTGCCGTCATATCAGACCCTCCCGGACTCTCATAAGAATATATCATATCTGATATCCAGAAGGAATCCTGTGCATATATTGTACATTCTCCTCCGGAAGCAGGAAATGCCACCCTGTCCGCCGACACTTCCAGCACTCCTCCTCCTTTCTTGCACCCTGCGGCAAGTGACGCCAGCGCCAGCATCAGCACGGCATATTTCATTACCTTTGCCATATCAATCGTATGTTATCATCCTGAACTGCCAAGAATAATTCCATGATTTAACATCAGCGCCAGAATCAACCGGATCTGTATCTACTCTCGCTCGTGTATCGAAGACTCCACAGTCATAATACCCATCTCCTGCGCCTGCTGATCAATGCCTATCCAGTCATAATTTGCGCCTCGATAGACATCTATGGAACATGATCTCATGTAAGATATATCGTTAGGCTCCACCTTGACAGTCAGTGACCTGTAATATCCATCCTCATAATCCGATGCCGTGACTGTCACCCAACCGTAACGGAACAGTTCCTCTCTGGAATAAGAACTGGAATAAGAGACGGAAAAACCGGAAAAGCCTGTCTCCGCCTGCACCGTGACCTCCCCGCCTCCGCTGCCGAAATTTAGAACTGACTGCATGAATATACCGTCATCCCTGACATACAGATAATCATCATCCCTGCATCCGGCAATCAGGACGGATGCAACTGCAAGAACAAACAGATTGACCTTTTCCATATCAATCGGCATATTGGATTATCCAGAGATAGCCGTATAAAATAGCCCCATCGCTAAACGATACGCGGCATTTCCTGTCGATACCATCCGCATTCTCGCTGACCTCCACTGTCATGGAACGCAAATCACTCTTTCCCTCATCCACTTCCCTGATATGCAGCCAATCAGATGTCTGGAACTCCGCTGACGACAATTCTTCATCTGTATAATACATGGATATGGAATTTATATTGAACGTCCTTTCATACGAATACACTACCTTGAACCCTCCGGAAGCAGGAAACAGCAAGACATTCTCCGACACTTCCAGCACCCCTCCTCCTTTCTTGCACCCTGCGGCAAGTGATGCCAGCGTCAGCATCAGCACGGCATATTTCATTACCTTTGCCATATCAATCGTATGTTATCATCCTGAACTGCCAAGAATAATTCCATGATTTAACATCAGCGCCAGAATCAACCGGATCTGTATCTACTCTCGCTCGTGTATCGAAGACTCCACAGTCATAATACCCATCTCCTGCGCCGTGCCAGCCCCAATTGACATGGAACATATTGTCATGCTCAACCCCATCATCATCGACATATCCTACATAGTAACCATCAAGTACCCATGCATGACCTTGATGATGATCCCGCGTCCCACCCAGAAATACCGGACGGCCTACCTTTAACTGTGCAATAGCTTTCTCCTGATTGCATTTTCCAAACCCGCAATGCAGTTTCACATTGCTGTAGCCGTAATTCTTCAATGTACGTCTGGCATTCTTCGGATAAGCCCCTGATGATTGGCCATAATCTGTATTGATATTTTCTTTCTTACCCAATTCATATATGAAATTTGCCGCCTGTGCTTTCGCAGCTTCTACCCCTCCATCCACATCATCCCACCGGCAGACCGATTCCAAAGCATCCCAGCTACATGCCATGCCATTAAATATCATAGTATTTGAATGTCTATAAGATACCATTATCTGACCTGTTGCAATAGCTACACATCCTGCTGCAATATTATTATTTTCTTTTTCATCATCATTTTCATTAAGCAAGTCATTGAATGGACTTTCCTGATGCCATTTTGTCATAAGATATGGTCCCCAGACATTTTGTGGAGGACCAGCCACAGGCACATCTGCCACCTCCTGCACCGGCAGTATCTGCATAGTCGGATCAAAAATGTCAATTTCATCAAGAAGTCTGTACACAATCATATCGGATATCACATCCGGTATATCATCTTCATCGGACACAGCAGACTTTATATATAGCGTATCTTCATCTGCTTCAGCATCCGACATTGTCCTGTCTTCCGGATCCGCCTGCTGATACCAGCGAGGCGCAGTTGTAGAATCAGCAACATGAGCAGGGGGAGAAATCCCCATCGTTTTCATGCTGCCTTTTTCCGTTATACAGAATATCTTCTCTTCGAAAAGAGTATTGGCAGAAATTACCGCGAACCCGTTCTCTCCCTCGAAATTGACAATATATACCAAGGGGCCATCAATGTCGACACCGGAGGATTTTGTCGATGGCCCTAACAGGTCTTCACCATCTACACTCATAACATCGGAAATGTCATAAGACTTTGTCGTGGTCCTGGTGAAAGAGCCATAGAGTTCATCGATACGGTTATCCAATGTAGCAAGGGCACTTTCCACCGGAATGGTCTCTATTTTTCTCGGGATTCCAGATAAGGCATCCGTCGACATAACAGTTTTGCTGCAGCCTGTCATTATAACCAGACAGCACACTGCAATACGAATAACAATATTTTTCATGGCTATCAGTTTTATGTAGTCTACAATACCGTAAAATTACTGAAATTTCCTGAAATATCCTCCGGATTCGGAGAAATAATAAATAGAATGCTTGTCGCGATATCAAACGCATCAAGACGCATTCTGCACTTCCGTATGGAACCCGAGGTGTTCTCTTCTGCCCGTATCGTAACCGATTTCCAGAATCCCAGTTCCGTCACATCCTCGCTGGACACGCTGATCCAGTTGTCTGCCGTCATATCAGATGTCTTTGCGCTGCATCTTCTTCCAGAAGAGGACAGGGAGAAGGAATGCAATCAGGGCTGCGATGAGCCAGAAGATGGAGACAGGGCCGAAATCGTAGGTGGTTGCGGCAAGTATCTCGGTCTCTGTGAGACCCTCCGTAATCTGTGGCGCAACGGAGAAACCCTCAATCAGATATCCGCTTGTAATGTCCTGGAGACCGGCTGCCACATAGCTTGAAATACCCACCACACCGAGAGCCGCGCCTGTAGCCTTTCTCGGCACGATATCGACAGCCATCAGGCCGGCCACGATACAATAGAGCACCCCTATGAAAAGGCTGAACAGGGAGACATAGACCACATTGACGATATAGCTTCCATTGGTGAAAAGGAAGAATGCGAGGGAAATGAAGCCGAAAATCCCGGAAATGATTGCCGGCTTGACCCTGTCACCCTTGAAAAGGGTATCGGAGAACCAGCCGGCGATGACAGTGCCGACCACCCCGAAAGCAGCCGAGAATGCGATTATCTGCGTCGCATCCTCCAGGGAATATCCCTTGGCTTTCTGAAGGAACAGGACACCCCACCCTGCGACTGCATATTTCGTGATGTAGACGAATGCGCTGGAGGCCGCGATAATCCATATCCCGGGATGGGAAAGGACCATCTTCTGCAGCTTCACGGTCGGCATCGAATCCTCGTTTCTCGGAGCCTCCCCGGAAATCTCCTGAATGGATGGAAGCCCTTTGCTCTCAGGGGTGTCCGACACGAATATCAGGATGACGGCAGAGCCGATCAGTCCGGCGACTGCGGCAAAGATAAAGCCGTACTGCCATCCGAGAGCTCCCACGACTGCCCCCACTATGATAAATGCAAGGAACTCTCCGATATACGGGGTCGAGCTGAAAATGCTGTAATAGGTGCCCCTCTTCGAGAGCGGGAACCATCTGGACAACTGGATGACTCCCGGAGGGGACCCCATGGACTGCGCCCAGCCGTTGATGCCCCACACTACTGCAAATATAAAGAATATCAGCAGCGACACCAGACCGACAGTACCTTCCAGAAGGCCGGTGACACCCATAATAAGGTTGATAAGCGAGGAAACGAGCAGGCCTGTCGCCATGAACCGCCTTATATTGCAGTAATCCGCAATGAATCCGTTGGTGAACTTGCCTGCCGCATAGACAAAAAGGAAAGCGGAGCCGACAAGACCCAGCTGGCCGGGTGTCATGACTCCGCTGTCGATTATCGGCTGCTTGACTACGCTCAGGCTCATACGGCAGACATAATACATGCTGTATGCCGCCACCATGGCCCAGAATGTTTTGTTTCGCAATGTCTTATACCTTGACTGCACCTGCTCCTGAGGCACCTTGTCCGCTGACGGCTTGCTTATCCTGTAGAACGAATATAGGCTCATGACTGTTCCGGTGAACTTGGACGGCAAAGGTATAAAAGTTCAGCGAAATATCATAATCCTATACGCGTGGCTCCCAGCCTTTCTCATATTTGCGGCTCCACAGTCCCCTGATCTCCGGATCCTTGTCGAGAATGTATCCCGAAACAGGGTCTATCTCAATGGAATGCCCAACTCTCTGGGCAATATTGCCGTACTGTACGAGCTGCGTGGAGATGCAGGCATCCACAAGGCTTGAATTGAGCCGTGTCCCTTTCCTTATGGCATCAAACCAGTTGCGGAAATGGAACACATCCAGGGCCTCGGAAGGATTCAGCAGGTTACCTGTCTCGAACTTGAGGTCGCTCTTTACTTCCTTGACGGTCTTGCCTTTCATGTCCGCTATCCTGTAGTCGTTGCCGCCTGTCAGATAGAGAGAGCCTGTCTCCCCATAGAATACAACCCCGAGCGGCTGGCCATCCACAGGAAGAGAGTTGCAGCTGCGGCCTTCCCATGAGAAAGATGCCCTGTCCCCGAACTGACAGGTTATGAGCTGGGTGTCCGGAGTCTCCCAGTCATCATTGTACCGGTAGCGTCCACCGATGGAATCCACCTTTGTGGGATAGCTCACATCAAGCCCCCACCGGAGCAGGTCCACGAAATGCGTACCGTTGTTAAGAGCCTCTCCTGTACCCCAGTGCCAGAACCAGTGCCAGTTGTAATGCACGATGTTGTCCCTGTATTCCCGTCTGGGGGCAGGCCCCTGCCAGAGATCCCAGTCCAGCCACTCCGGTACCGGCACTGCCTTGCCGGTACCTATCGAAGGCCTGTTGTTCACATACCACGACTTCGCATAATGTACCTTGCCGACAGCCCCTGCCTTGAGTTCATCGATAGCCGCTATCACATTGGGCCACGACCGTCTCTGGTTTCCTACCTGGACTACAGTGCCGTATTTCGCCACTGCCCTGACAAGCATGTCGTTCTCTGCCGGATTATGGCTTGTCGGTTTCTCGAGATATACATGCTTGCCGGCCTGCATCGCCATAATGGCTGCCGGAGCATGCCAATGGTCAGGCATCGCTATTACGACGGCATCGACATCCGGGGATTCCAACAGATTGCGGATATCCTTCTCTCCCGCAGGGGTCTTTCCGGTAATCTGCCGCACCGTTGCCTGGCATTTCGCTATTGCCCGGCTGTCCACATCGCATATCCTGGTAATCTCACAGTCCTTCAGTTTCGAAAGGCCGGAAGCAAGGCCTTTGCCACGTGAATTGACCCCGATCATACCTATCCTTATCCTGTCATTGGCTCCGTTGACCCTGCCTGCAGAATCGAATGCCAGAGAACTGAAAGTGTTGCCCAAAGTGAAAGCGGCCGCCCCTGAAACGGCACGCTTCAAAAAACTGCGTCTTGATACCATGATTATAAAGCTTTATAAACTGTTTTTACCCTGTTTATGCTGTCTCAGAATTTCATATATGGAATCCTGTATTCTTCCGGGAAAATGACCGTCCTGCCCTCCTCCATGGCCTGGTTGGCAAGCAGGCAGAGCAGAGTAGCGCAATAGGCCTCCTCGACCACATCCCTGGCCTTCTCTCCAGTGATGCAGGCCTGGCAGAAAGAGGAAAGTATGACATCGGATCCATCCTTGTCAACCCCTACGGTGCTCTGCCCGGGATTCACATATACCCTTCCCTCCACAATGCTGTGCGGAGGATATTCTTTCTTCGTCTCGGACCGCCAGCTCGGCCCGGCGGCAGGAATGGCCTCGAACGCCTTTTCCTTTATCTGTGCAAGCAGCTGCTGTATCCCGGACAGAGAATTGTCATTCTCAAGATAATAAAGGCCCTTGGTCAGATCCATTGTTCCGGAATTGCCGAGAATCTGATCCTCCATTCCATTGAACCGATTGGAAATAAGTGACTCGTAATTAATCTTGACCCCATCGGAATACCGGTAGATGACATTGACGCTGTCATAGACTTCGCGTCCATCCTTCCAGTAGACGATATCACCCATTCCTGCCACGCTCAGGGGCATACGCCCGACAGCCCAGTTGCATACTTCAAGCTGGTGGGAGGCCAGTTCCGTCATGAGTCCTCCGGAACTTTCCCTGTAAAGGCGCCAGTTGATTCTCCTCTCCAGTTCGGGCGATGGGACCGGACGGCGCCAGTCGGCATTGCGGAACCAGTGGCATCTCATCCCTACCACATCCCCTATCAGTCCATTGTGGACAAGCTGCATCCCTTTGATATACTTTTCGTCATACATCCGCTGCATACAGAAATACAGCACCCTGTCAGAATGTGTGTACGCCTGATATATCGCCTTGCACTCATCCATTGTCCTTGCCATCGCCTTCTCGCAGAACACATGTTTTCCGGCAGAGAGTCCATCCAGAACCATTCTGGCATGCCAGTTCAGCGGTGTCGCAATGACCACTCCATCTATGTCATCCTCCTCGAGAAGCTTACGGTAGTCTGCATATCTCCTGGCGGCCGGGACAAGGGCTGAAGCCGCATCCAGATTTGGAGCGTAGTCATCGCACAGCGCCACTATCCTTGCATGAGGTATCTGCAGAAGATTGTGGATATGGTACTGCCCTCTGGAGCCTGTCCCGATGACGGCAATCCTCGCCTGCCCTCCACGTATCTCAGACAGTTTCTCCTGAGTACACGAGACAAGCCACGGAGCCATAGACAGGATTGCGGTGCCTCCTGCAATATATCCGAGACTCTTTATGAATCTTCTGAGACTCAAGTCTGTTCCGGGTTCATTTTCACTCTTCATATCCTACAGTTCATATATGTTAGCTTCAACATCTGCGGACAGTTCCGCTATCTGCCTCCTCTGCTCCGGAGAGGCTATCATCCATACAGTGCTGAGCACCTCTGCATCCAGAGAGTCACCTGCAACGACAGTAGCAGCCATTTTCCTCCTGTTGGCAACACCTGTCAGCGGATTGACTATATGTCCGCTATAAGACGGTGTGTTGCCGGATGTGGAAAGGGAACTGTCATACAGCCTGAAGTCACGCAGCCTCACTCCCGTCTCCGGACTGTCGAACCCCACCTTCCAGCAGTCCCCGTATGGATGATGCCCCATCCCGATTATTGAACTGCCGCCGAAATCCACAAAGGCATTCTTCACACCGTTTGCCGCAAGAAGCCTGCGCACCGACCTCAACGCATAGCCTTTCGCAAATCCTCCGAAATCCAGCCTTACCATCGGATTGCGGAAAATGACTTTTCCTGCGCCGACAGTGACATCCCGAAAATGTCCGAGAGTGACATCAAACAGATGCAATGTCCTTTCATAATAGTCACCGCACAGCCGGAGGGCATCCTCCATGACCGGACTTATGTCCACAATATCCCGGCTGCGAGAATTCAGCCTCGAAACTTCACTGTCAGGAGCGAACCTGTCGAAAACACGATCCATGGATTCAAGCAGACCGGCCACATCCCGCCAGAGCCTTGACAGCATCTCGATATCGGGATGCACCATCAATACTTCCAGCCTCGTCCCCATCACCCGGGACACGGCCCCGTGAAACAGGGATTCATCCTCATGCCAGTCTGTTCTGTCCTCTATCACTCCACAGTCGTATTTCCCGCCATCGCGACTCCTTCAGTCGTAATGTAATACTTCGACAATGTATTCTTCACTTCCTGCTCCGGAACCTTGCCCTTGCCTGCGTAATGCAGGAAATCGGCTGCCACTTCCGCAAAATGTTCCTCATGTCCCGTTCTGTTTTCTTCAGGGATATCTATCAGGTAAACGCCATCATCCACCGGCACGACAGAAACGAAAGCATACTTCTTCAAAGCCCTTTCAAGCCTCTTTTCAAAATCGGAATCATCAATATCCGAGGTCTTGCGGACATAAAGCTGCCTCGTGAATCCCGTTCCGGCATCCTGGACGGTCTCTATAGATGACAGGGTCCCTTTCTTGACGGATACGGATATGTCACCGCCTCCCTCAGAAGCGAAGTCCCATCGCACGGTAATCCTCGCATTGACCCCTTTCATGCGGAAATCTATCGTCCCGTTTGCCATGACTTCCAGTATTCCGTCCCGGATACAGCCATCGAGATAGTCCGGAAAGGCGGCAAGACCGGTGGACATCTTGTATTCCTCAAGAGAGACAGGAGTCGGCCAGTGGCTTGCGCCAGTCACCCTGACATCTTTTTCATAATCGATGGCATCTTCCGGAAAGCACTGCCACTGTATCTGGTCTACAAGATGCGTGGTGACATCCGCAATGCCTTCCCCCTGCTGTCTCACATCATAATACCATCCCGGACGCATTGATGGCTTGCCGGAAACATTCTTGTAAAAATAATGTACGCTTTCCATAGTCACCGCCGGTTCATCCGGCGTACCATGGCACAGCTCTCCGAAAACATCATGCCGGGAAAGCAGATATCTCTCCACCATATTGATTACATCATGCCTTTCCGTCATAAGCTCATATATGACGGTCCCGTTGCTCCGGGCAAGCGCGTATGCCGACACAAGCAGGCCGAAATCCTCCCTCGAGATTGCCAGCGGCTTGTCTGCAAGCACATCATATCCGGCCTTGACAGCCTCGTAGATATACCTCGTCTTCTTCATGTTGTTGCCGGAAATCACGACAATGTCCCCTCTGCGGTCCGCAACCATCCTCTGCAGGTAATCCTTCCCGATATAAGGGACAGTAACCCATGATGTCGGCGACTTTTCACGGGTGTTGTATGATCTGATGGCCGACAGATACTGTTCCACCTCATTCCCCGGCGGAGCATAGACATAGACGGTATCATCTATCCCCGGGACGTCCGACTTCTGAAGCAAACTTGCGTGGAAATGCCCTGGATCAAGTACCACCAGTCTGTAACCTGCCACCTCGCCGCCGGAACACGACACCGCCAGAGAAAGGGCAATCCCGGACACGATATTTCCGCAAAGCCGCATCAAATTACCGTCTGCCATATTTCCTCATCAGTTTTTTCGCATCCTTGAGACCTGCCTTATATGCCTCTGCCAGTTTCACTGTCCGTCCGCCGTCCGACTTGCTCATGTTGGCCGCCTTCATGAATGTGAATATCTCTATCGTCTCAGCCGCCGGGACAGGGGATATGCCTGTCCTGAAAAACTGCAGAATCTCCTTGAGGAGCTCACTGTAACCTTCATATCCGCCGGCCGGGATTGTCTTGCCGGAAACCATGACAGTACCGCCATAGACCTGCGGTCCCTTGACTATCGCCCTGAAAGACCCGAGCCTGCCATCATTCCATCGTCCGGTCACGATGTCACCCCATTCCGAGGAAATCCTGTTAACTTCCTCGCATCCGGTACCCATAATGGTATAAAGGGTTTCCACACCGTGTATCCCGTAGAATCCGAAATCAGGATGAGTAGGCTCGACCTTGTGTGGAGACCAGCAGTCGGCACCGAGAACCTTCCCGAATTCCCCATCATGCAGCTGCCTGTTACGCGGTGTAAACCGGAGTGTCGATGATGAGAATATCGGCACTCCGTATCTTTCAGCCATCTCGCAGATGGCTATGGCCTCTCCGAGAGTGGCTCCGAGCGGCTTGTCTATATAGCATGTCTTTCCGGACCTGAATACCTCGACGGCCTGATCGAGATGCAGCCTGCCATCATTGGTCTCGATGAATACGCAGTCTACCTTGTCAAGAAGGTCCTGTATGGAGCCGACAATCTCCACTCCCATGGAAGACACATCCTCGACATATCCGGGAATCCGGCTGTAGCTAGACTCTATCGTACGGGAACCATAAGGATAGGCGGCAACAACCCTGAAGCCTTCCGCCCATTCTTCCTTTCCCCCGTTGATAAGGCTGGTGAAAGCGACAGAATGCGAAGTATCCAGACCGATGATACCGAGCCGGATCACATCCTGTGCAAAAGCTCCGGCACCGCACAGCATCAATGCTGCAAGAAGTGAAATGATTTTTCCGATTCTCATGATATTTCCTTTTTAAGACAATTTCCGTGACCTTATCTGAAGAAGCCTGGAACTGTCATTGTCCAGGTAAAGCGTGGCATCAGGTTTCGTCCTGAGGATACTCGCGGGACAGGATTCACATATATCACCATCCACGGCAGACTTGACTGCAGCCGACTTGGTCCCCGATGGCACTATGCAGAATATCCTTGCGGCCGACATCAGGGCCGGGACCGTCAGGGTCAGAGCAAAAGAAGGCACCTCATCTATCGTACTGAAACAGCCATCATGGACCTGCTGCATGCGGCATTTCTCATCCAGATCCACCACCTTCATGATTCTGGTGTCACTGAAGTCGGCGACATGCGGGTCGTTAAAGGCGATATGGCCATTCTCCCCTATCCCCATGAAGACAATGTCCGCGGGATTTTCCATGAGCAGTCCTGAATACTGGCGGCAGGCATCTTCCGGAGCGGACTGTCCGTTGATATAGTGGACACTGCGGAACGGAGCACGGTCAAATATGGTTCTGCGGAGATAGTTTCCAAAGCCCTGCGGAGCATCTCCCGGAAGTCCTATATACTCATCCATATGGAACGCGTTCACCCTGTCCCATTCGATACCTGCATGAAGCAGAGCCTCCAGAAATTCATTCTGGGAAGGTGCTGCCGCAAAGATTATATTCACATGCTCCCTTTCGGCAAGAAGATTGCCGATACACGCGGCTGCATCCGCCGCAGCCCCTTCTCCCATACACTTGCGGGTATCATATATCTTGACCCCGAGCTTATCTTTCCTGAAATACATTGTCAACATGACCGTGTGCTTTTAGATTTGTCGTAAACAATCTGCCCTCCCACAATCGTGTACAGGACATCCACATTCTCATCAAAGACCACGATATCGGCATCATATCCTCTCCTCAGAGAGCCTTTCCTGTCCGATATCCCCATTATTCCGGCAGGGATTTCGGTCGCGCACCGGACAATCTCCGCAATGGGTCTCCCGGTAAGACGGGCCACAGTTCTTACCGCCCTGTCCATTGTCGCGACACTTCCTGCAAACGCAGTCCTGTCCGGAAGCTTTGCAACCCCATCCTCTACAATGACTTCCTGTCCTCCTGACAGGCTTCCGAGAACATACCTGCCATCCGGCATTCCTGCGGCTCTCATCGAATCCGTGACAAGGGCTATGCGGTCCGCCCCCTTTATCTTGAATATCAGTCTCAGCAGGCTTTCCGGAACATGTATCCCGTCACCTATCACTTCCACAGTGACATCATCGTTATAATATCCGTACTCCACGGCCCCCGCATACCGGAAAGCATTGCGTCTGGAGACCGTACTCATACAAGAATAGAAATGGGTGATATGGGTAAAACCTGCCCGGAATGCCGCATCGCACTCATCGAATGTGGCATCCGTATGCCCCATAGCCATCAGCACTCCCTGACGCTTCAATGTCTCCGCCATTTCCAAGGCTCCGGGAAGCTCAGGAGCGAGGCTCCATCTGGCAATGTCTCCATCCGCCAACTCCATAAGAGGGCCATACTCGGCCGGGTCGGGATTACGCAAATATCTGCGGTCCTGGGCTCCTGCCTGAACCGGAGAGAAATAGGGACCTTCCAGATGCAGACCTCCCATCGCCGCTCCTCCGGTACAGGATTTCCAGGCGGACCTGTAAAAGCCAACGGCATCGGCAAGAGACTGCCGGGAGCCAGACAATGTGGTCGGGTACAGCATGGTGGTTCCGTGCACAGCATGCATGTACAGGGCCTTTCCGTATGCTTCAATGCTGCCATCCATAAAATCCGCCCCTCCGGCTCCGTGGGTATGAAGATCAATGAAACCTGCCGACACATACTTCCCGGTGACATCCAGGACTTCCATGTCAGGCGAAGCCTCCATACCATGACCTATATGATCTATGAGACCATCTTTCAGAACCAGGTCTCCGGTGAAACAGCCACCTCCGGTGACCATGTTCCCTCCCCGTAACAGAATCATTCTTTTCATTTCCGTATCCTCCAATGCTCTATCCTGTGTCCATATATCGCATAGAACACCAGATATGCGAAACAAGGTATCAGTATCCAGTACCCCTGCTGGAAACCGAACCTGTCAGCCAGGGCTCCGTATATCAGGGGAAGAATGGCATTGCCGCACAGCCCCATGACCAGCATGGATGACCCGAGATTGGTGAACCTGCCGAGATTGCGTATCGCCAGAGGCCATATACCGGCATATATCAGGGAGTTCGGAATCCCGAGAAGCACCAGGAACCAGAGCGAAATATCGGTGTCAAGACCGAAGACCCTCACCGTCCCTGATGTCAGGACTACACACAGAGACAGCACCAATCCGAGGGATGTGCAGCCGAGCAAAGCCTTCTGCTGACTGAGATACTTGGGTATCAGCACTATCCCGCACAGATAACCTACAAGGATACAGGCAAGGGTCAGGGATGGCAGGATCTTGGCTGCATCCAGCCCTACCCCCATCGTCGCAGCATAGCGGATGCTCGTGTCTATGGAAATGACCTGCGAACCAGTATGGCAGAACATGGCCATGGCCCCGAGAATGAGGTAAGGATAATGGAAAATGCTTTTCCTTTCATAGACTTCCCCATCTTCGACCCTGTTGTCCCTACGCGGGTCTATATCCGGTATAGAGGAACGGTAGAAGACTATTCCGAAGATGAACAGCAGGACTGCCAGACAGATGTACGGGACAATGACACCGCTGATGAGTTCATCCAGTGCAGCCTCGCGTCCTGCCCCTGACAATGCTCCGGATGTCACCATATCCATAATGGTCTTGTCCGACTGCCGTATGACAAGTGCGGAAAATACCAGAGGAGATATTATCCCTGCGAACTTGTTGCAGATTCCCATAATGCTTATCCGCCGCGCCGCGCTCTCTATCGGTCCGATTATGGTAACGAACGGGTTGGCCGCTGTCTGCAGGATTGCAAGACCTGTCCCGAGAGCGAACAGGGCAAGGAGGAAAAGCCCGTATGTCCTGGACAGTGCCGCCGGGACGAAAAGCGCAGCCCCTGCCGCCATTATCCACAGTCCGTATTTCACTCCTTTCTTGAAACCTGTCCTGTTGAGCATTAAGGAAGCCGGGATAGTGAACACGAAATATGCGATATAGAACGCAAATGTCACCAGATAGCTCTGGACCTCATTCTGGAGATCGCACGCAATTCTGAAATACGGAATGAGAATCGAGTTCATCCATGACACGAACCCGAATATGAAGAACAGACATCCGGTCATCAGGAGAGACTGGATATAAGTCCTGCCTGCAGTCTTGGTTTCACTCATGCGTAAGGGTGTTTTTCCTGGTCTCTATCTCCCGATATACATAGTCCGGAATCATGTCGAGGAAATAACTGTCCTTGACCGCTTCACGATATGCATCCAGCGCATCCGGGAATATATGGATGCGTCTGTCCCCGTTGCCATCCGTCTTGTGGTTCTCCCAGATAAAGGCCTTGATCCCGAGTTTCTTTATCTCATCAAAAAAGGCCGTGACCCATTCTGGCTTGTCTGCATCAGGAATCTGCTGTCCGTAACCTCCCTCCGATATCATCAGTGGCTTGCCATGCTCTTTCGCAAGGGTACTGACTTCTTTCAGCAGATCTTTCGGCCACAGATATCCGGCACGTGATGTAGGATAACAGCTCACCCCCACCCAGTCCACATAGATGTCCCCGGGATAGAAATCCGCCATGGACGCATCCGGCATCACATGGTTGGTCGCATTGAAGGTCACATCGTTAGGAGACCAGACAAAGACATTGTAGCCGGTCAGGCCATACTGCTCTGCAATATTGTACATTCTCCTCCAGAACTTGACATAGTTTACAGGATCCCCTGTATATGTCAGCCAGTTTGAGTTCATCTCATTCGCAGGCCTGAACCAGACAGGCCCCATATCCGCCACCTCGGATGACTCCGATATCTCCCGGAAATACCTGTCCAGATATCCGTCAAGTCTTCCGCCTGCCAGCTGTGCGGCAGTATAGTCATCAGGAAGCCAGCCGTAAAGGAAGAACCTGTACCTGCCATCGTATGCAAATCCAGAATGCCGTGCACGGGCCTGCTGCATCTCATCGAAATACCTCAACTGTCCGGAAGCATTGGTGAAACTCTGATACCAGAGCATCATCGAAAGCTGTTTTCCGACCAGGGACTCATATGTGTCGATCGGGCAGGATTTGTTGTTGATCACGATATCGGGGTCGGTATTGTCTGCAAAAGATGTCCCGTTGTTGAATGCCCCATGATAGCACCCGGACTCAGGGACATATTTCAGATCAGGCTCGAACTTGCCGAAAACCTTCACCTCATCCACCATCATAACCTTGGCCGCATCCGCCGATGTCAGGACCAGCTTCACATACCGGCAGTCCACCTTGGGGAGAACCAGTTCTCCCCAGGCTGCCGACTTGCTTCCATCAAATGCAATAGCACCCTCAGCCTGGTCCCAGGCTGATTCTTTATCCTCGGCATACTGCACCTCTATCTTCCCTGGGAAAAGTACAGATGCCGCAGCATCATTGAATGAGTGGACAAAGATGTTCTCCACATTGCGTACAGAACCGAGATCCACGACAATCTCCACTTTATCACCCATCCAACCCACAGATGTCCGGCTTCCATATCCTGTTCCTACGGCATCATCCGTCAGTCTTGTACCTGATGTCCACGGAGACAGTGGTTCGACATCCGAATATCCGCTGACCGCATCCGTATCAAAGAGATAGAACTTGCCTGCCGCAAAATCGGTCAGGCCATCAGGCACCACCAGGCCTGTGTCCGGTCCCGATGGATCCTCCTTGCCGGGAATCACCCATCCGCTCCTGTCCACCTTGTCGCAGGAGCATAGCATCAGAGTGCATACGAGAATATCTGTTATCATCTTGTTTTTCATACATTTTTGCTGTTATGGGTTACATGTCTATGCAGTCATACTGCACACATCCTATGCTTCCGTTCGCAAACACGAAACAGGCATAGAGATAATATCCGTTCCGCGACACATACAGATCCACATCGCTCGTGCTTGTATTGACCGGATCCCTGCCCATTCCTGTAGGGCCGTATATCTTAGACTCACAGACATCTATCTTTACAGAAATGCCATCTCCCGATGAGATATCGTACAGATTCACGGCATCGGATGCTGAAATGGCCCAAGTGAATGTGTTTACATAATTGTATATCAGATATGCACCTCCATTGAAATCGGCATAGTCCACACTGTTCAGCATCGTATTGCTCGGTGCACCAGGACCTCTGGCTTTTACCGAATTGTCCCCGCCGTCAATCCAGAACAGGTATCTGGATCCATCGGTATCTTTCGAATGGCTGGCAAGGAAATAGTCTCCTCCAGGTTCTGTCGTGGCATAGACAATATCCCCTCCCCATTTGCTGTTTGCCCAGTTGCCGGTATCTGTGACAGGAAGATCGATAATATCAGGTATCTGCGATACAAGGTTCCCGTCCAGCACCTGCCACCTGGCGAATTTAGGGGTTCCATCATAATGTACCGGTGTCGTGATAACCGCATCATCATCTATGCTGCCCTGGACAGAGATTTCCCAGCCATATCTCGGCATTCCTGAAGACTGGATAGTATATTCAATATATTTCTCCGGCTTCGCATCAACACCGGAAGCCTTCCATATAGTGAAGATCTTGCCGTTGTCTCCGTTGGTACCCGTCGAATTGCATATCAGGATATTGCCATCGCTGTCCGCCGTAGCATGGAAATTCCCGTATCCCGATGGCGATACCGCACTGATATCCATCGTCCCGGCCACTGCTCCTGTCTTGCTGTTCAGATATACAAGGGAACTGCTGCCCCTTTCGTTTATCACCACATAGTTCTCGGTAACGGCTATGCCTGAAACCATGACAGGATCCGTAATCCCTGCAATCTCATGCAGCCCTTTCACCCACAGCATAGTACCGCTGTTGCCGCGAATTCCCATCGGAACCTTGTCAGGAATGGATTTCTGCACTGTGTATTCCTGCCTGTCCACCCCGTTCTGGGCAGTGACAGTGAATGTCTGGACATCATCATAGTCCAGTGCCACAGTCCTCGGATCAGGAGAGATGGTGGCTCCGTGAGAGATGATTATGTCATCTTCCGTCAACTGCTGCTCACCTATATCCTCAATGGAAATCAGCGACACCGTCCTTGCTGCAGGATTGATCACTCCGGAAAGACCCGCTGCAGATATGTTGAACTGGGAAAGTTCACAATCCGCGCTCTTCCTTATCTCGGCTACAATCCTGTATTCGACCCTTGTCCCTGCCGAATTGTCAATGACCGTTATCGTATTCTCCTCAGTCAGGTCCATAAACAGAAGAGGCGGCTCTATGACAACATTGTTTTCAAGATTTGCCTGCATCCTTACCCTTTCAAGACGGTCTTCTGTCAAGACCACATCCGAAAGTAAAGGATAATTGTACGGGAACACTATGGTTATCAGATGATTCTCGTAGTCTATCTCCCCGGCAAAACTGTTGTCCATGCTGTCATCCCCCGGAAAACTCGCCGTAATGCTGTTGATGGCGTTTCCCTGACGGGATGACTCTATCATCTCGGGCTTCTGGCAGTGCCAGAGCAATACCAGAGACATGATCGAGATTGCTGCAAGTGATATTCTGTTTTTCATTATCCGTAAGATTTAAATGTTAGAGCCACTCGTCATACTGTCTGATACCGGAACGGTTGTTCCTGAGTTCTGCAGAAGGTACCGGAAGGACATAGAGCTTCTCTTCAAACCATCGGTCTGCGCCATCGCAGTCGACATATTCATACACAGATCCGGTTATCTTCATCCCGTGACACCTGTAATTGTCGTACTCTATATGCGCAAGCCTCCATCTCCTCATGTCCCAGAACAGATGACCCTCGAACGCAAGCTCGACCTTCCTTTCATTCCTGTATCTGTCAAAGAATTCCCCTTCAGCCGGATAGACGGCAGGAAGACCGACCCTCTCCCTGACCTCATTCATAGCATCCTGCGCTTCGGACAGCTTCCCTCCAAGGCGGAAAGCAGCCTCTGCCTTGTTTAGCAAGACCTCCGCATAACGGATTTCAACCCAGGTCTGGGAACTCTTCACATTCTTTATGTCCGTAAGGTTTTCATCGAGAAGCTTTCTCAGGAAATATCCGGTAGTGGTCTTCCCGTAAACCGTGGGCTGTTCCCTGTAAGGGATGAAAACCCCGTTCTCCCCATCTGTACTGCAGTCCATGACCTTGCCTTTCCAGGTACATCCACGATAGATTATCGTAGCATGGAACCGTGGTTCAAGTTCGGCATACGGAGGGGCTACAGAAGTAGGGCCTTCATGCCACTGGCTCCAGTCGACCGTGGTACCGTCCGCCTTTTCATAGCATTCTACCATCTCCTGAGTAGGAGTCCCCCTGCCTCCGTTGTCCCATCCATCGCACTGCGGGACATAATGGGAATCAAAATCATGATACGGCCCGTTCATGGCATCATACGAAAACTGCAGAATAGACTCGACATTGTCACCTTTCCACGAATCCGCATAATTGTCCACCAGATCATACTTATGAAGCGCTATCACGGCATTTGCAGCATCGTATGCATCCTGCCATCGTCCGGCATACAGCATCGCCCTTGACTGCATGGCGTATGCAGCCCCCTTGGTTACCCTGCCGCTGTTGGCCGCATCCCATTCATCCGGGAGTTTCTCTGCTGCATATTTCAGATCCTGATAGATAAATTCCCAGGTCTCTTCCGCGCTGCTCCTGTCCTTGCCTCCATCCACAGGAAGGTCATCATACAATATCACTCCTCCGTGTCTCCTGGCAAGCTGGAAATAGACAAATCCCCTGAAAAAACGGACCTGGGCCTCCCACCGTTCATTCTTGTCATCCGAAAATTCAGAATACTTCCTCTGCAGCGAGAGGAACTGGTTAAGCCGCCTGATATCCTCGTATGCCTTACCGTTTGCCCAGATACTGTACAGACAGCCATCAGGATTTATGGCATCCGGATTTGTCACATAGTTGTTAGAGTGTCCGGCCCTGTTTCCAAGGGTGACGCTGCCATATTTGAAAGAATCAGTAAGGCTTTCTGTGAGGCTGCCCTGGAACTGGGCCGTGCCGAACTGGCCGTAATCATGCAGAAGGACATAGAAACTGTTCACATAACTGTCCACAGATGCCTCGTTTTCCCAGACAATATCTTCAGTGACCTTTGATGTCTGCCGTACATCATCGAGCCAGCCGTTGCAGCCGGCAAGCAAGGACAAGGAGGCGAACAAAATTACCGTCAATATATTGTTTTTCATATTCGCTGTTTTTTAGAAAGTAAGTTTGACTCCGAGGGTCATCGTCCTCTGTTGAGGATAATAGCCATTCTGTACAGAAGGGGATTCAGGGTCGATGTTGAATTTCGACAACGCGCTGAAAGTAAGTAGGTTGTATCCTTCAAGATAGATTCGTAACGTCTCCACTCCAATCCTGCCCATCCATTTCTTCGGGAAAGTATAGCCTATCTGTGCCGTCTTGAGACGAAGATAGTCTCCTTTCCTGTACCAGAAAGTGGATGCATAGCCGTTGTTTAGGCTTCTCGGAGTGATTTCGAGACAAGGGAATTCTGCATCCGGATTCTCCGGAGTCCAAGAATTGACAACAAGATATTCAGGGGCATTCCCGAGCTGATAGAAAGGCCTCGAAAATGAAGTTGCACCATGTGAACCGTTAGCTGCACCTTCTGTCCCGCTATATATCCCCTGTATGGCTATGTCATGCCCCAATCCCCAGGAGAAAAGAAGATCGATGTCAAAGCCTTTCCAGCTTGCATAGAAATTGAATGAACCGGTATGCGTCGGAACCGTGCTCCTGCCGACATACGCGAGGTCCTGCTGGATAGATATCGTGCCATCTCCATTCAGATCCACATACCTGATATATCCAGGATATGCCGGGCGGGAAGGATCGGTAGGAGAATTGTCGATCTCCTCCTGGGTCTGGAAGAGTCCATCGGCCACAAGTCCGCGCTGGGCTCCGACCTGTTTCCCCGTGAGTCTCTGATATTCAGGTGCATTCCCTGAATCTCCCGCATATTTCAGCCATCTGGCATAGGCGTATGACCATACGACCTTCATGCTGTAGAAGAAATCACCTACCGTGTTGTAGTGGGACAAGGTAAGGTCAAAGCCTTTGTAGTCCACCTTGTTGACATTGGCTGTGCTGAAGTAATATCCTCCGGCAGATGGAGGATATGCTCCGGTGACAGTGCTGAGCTTACCGTATTCGTATTTATAGAAAGCATCCAGCTCCATCCCGAAAAGGCCGTTCCAGAGGGTGGCATCCAGTCCGATATTGTAGTTGAGGCACTGGGCCCATGTAAGGTTAGGATTACCGAGCACGCTTGCAGTTATATCGGACTGGCTCGCACCACCGATCACGACGGCATTCTGGTTAAGGGCCATCGTATTCAACCACTGGAACGACGAGATTCCGCTCGTCGCCGTCTTTCCTATTCCGCCACGGAGTTTCAGGTTATTGACCCATGAGGCATTGAACCAGTTCTCCTTGTTGATGCGCCAGGCGACAGATGCTCCCGGAAGCACCACCCAGCGCCTGTTCATGCCTCCGAAGAGATAACTGCCATCATACCTGACAGATGCCTCCACATAATATCTGTCCGCATAGTTGTAGTTAACCCTCCCTACAAAACCTGCGACACGGGAGTGACCGCTTGATCCGGCTATTTCAGGTATCTTGTTTTCGCCTGCCGTGGTCAGGTTGGTTATATTGGACAGTTCATCCAGTTGAAGGAAATCAAGTCCGTACCCCGTTGCGCTTACAGAATGGCTTTTAGACTCCCTTGTCTCTGCCAGAAGGAGCACATCCAGCGAATGGTCGCCGAAATCATTGTCGTAAGTGAGACTCGACTGGGTGGTGAAAGTCCACTGGTTGCTCGCTGCCTCCGACAGGGTTGCAGTATCGCCTATGACCGAATAATAGCCTTTGGTATATGACAGTGTTTCAGTTGCAGAATTCGGAAGGGTGAGCAGCATGACTTCCATAGGAGTACGGAGACTCCTGGTTGTGGTGTATCTCATGTCGTACCCCCCTTGGAACTTGGCGCTCAGGCCTTTGAGCCACGGGGCATCGTATCTGAGACTGAAATTGGTCTGTATATACGTATTCCTCGAACGGCTGTATCCTGAATTGTCCCTTGATGCAAGAGGAGTTGCAGGAGAGCCATTTGACGGTGTAGCCACAGGAATGAGGTCACCGTTCTCATCTGCGACGGCCTCCGGCACATACGGCAGCGCATAGCATGTCTGCTGGGGTATATTCATGAACGACTTCGGCGAAGCAGAGAAAAACGGTGCGTTCCTGTCCTCTATCCTTCCCGCAATTCCCACATTGAGGGTCCAGGCCTTCCTTATCCTGGCCTCCGCATTCAGTCTAAGGTTGATACGGTCATAATCATAATTCTTGATATTCCCCTGCTCATCCAGATAGCCCATCGATGCGAAGAACTTCACCTTCTCCCCTCCTCCGGAAGCCGATATGTTGTGGGTCTGGCGGAATCCTGTCCCGTATATCTTGTCGTACCAGTCGGTATTTCCCCAACCATCGACTCCATCTTTCATTTTCTGGACCTGCTCTGCTGTGAACACGGCCTCATCTCCCTGGAGCACACGGGCCTTGTTGTACCAGTATGCATAACTCGGGGCATCAAGCCATTTCTGCTTCTCCGCATTCTGGCTGATGCCGACAGTCCCGGTATAGCTTATCCTCACCTTCTCATCACGTCCCTGCCTTGTGGTCACCACGAATGCCCCGCTGGCATCCAGGCCGTAGACTGCCACAGCCGAAGCATCCTTCAGCACCGAAATCGATTCTATCTCGTTTGGATCCAGTCCGTTGAAATCCTCTGCAGTACGTCTGATACCATCTATGACATAGATGATGTTGCCCTGTCCTCTTATGGTCAGGGAGGCATTGTCCTCTCCCGGCTGGCCGCTGGCCTGGAACGAAGCTATACCGGCTATCCTCGAACCGACCATATTGCTTATGCCCATTGTAGGAGCGCGAAGAATCTCCTCGTCGGAGACTGTCGAGATGGCACCGGTCAGACTTGACCTTTTCTGGGTACCGTATCCGACGACCACTGTCTCTTCAAGGAAAGCGACATCCTCCTTCATGGCCACATCTATCATGGCCCTGTCTCCTACGCGGATGTCCTGTGTCTCCATTCCGAGGTAGGAAAACTGGAGAATGTCCTTGTCCGTGACAGGCAGAGACCAGTTCCCGTCTGCATCGGTCACGGTGCCCACATTTGTACCCTTTATCAGTACCGAGACGCCAGGCAACGGATTGCCCTCGCTGTCACTCACTTGACCTTTGACAGATGTCTGCGCGTACATCTCTGCTGCAAACAGGATAAATGCAGACATAAGGGTCAACAATTTGGGAGCCCGATTATACATATCAGAAAGTTTTAGTTTGACTGTTATTACCTGTAGTTAGCTGGAGACAAATTTACGACAGCATCTACATGGATAACGCAATAAAAACGACAATCAATCCTCACATTGCGCAAAAATATGGTTTTTGTTACGGTATTCCTTGGGGGAACAGCCGAAAATCTTCCTGAATACACGGGCTATGTTGGTATAGTCATTGAATCCTGCTTCAGCGGCCAGATCTATAAGCTGCCTGTCTGTTGTGATCAAAAGCTCAGCCAGATGCCTGCACCGGCAGCCAAGAAGATACTGCCAGATGGAGGTGCCTACCGCCTGTCTGAACTTGGCCTCGAGGTTTCTCCGGGACATCGGTATGTCGGCAAGCAGAGTCCCGACAGTCAGCGGCTGGGCGTAATCATTGTCTATCCGCTGTACGACCTTCTTTATATACGGGTCTGATATGTCATATTTTTCCGTCGACTGGCGGGTTACGATACGGACAGGGCTGATCACTACATCCCTGACACCGTTGAAGTGCCCGTCAATCATCTCATGTATGAGCCGTCCCAGGGCATATCCTCCCGCCTTGACATTGAGCTCCACAGATGAAATCGGAGGGTCTGATATGCTGCAGATGAGCTCATCGTTGTCAACCCCGAGCACCGAGATGTCATCCGGAATATGAAGATCCCCCATCTTGCATGTCTCGGAGACATAAAGGGCATTCTCATCATCACAGCAAAACAAAGCCACAGGTTTCGGCAGCATCTCCAGCCATGACCTGAGGCTTTCCCTCAACCCCGGGTCATCTTTCTGCGCATATTCAAAACAGAAGAACTTCCCTCCGCGCGAACTGACATATTCACGGAACGCATCCCTCCGCTCACACGACCACACCACTCCCTCGATGCCCATATATGCAAAATTCCTGTATCCTTTCTGCAAAAAGAACTGTGCGGCCATATACCCCGCACTCCTGTAGTCTCCGGTCAGGTTTGAGCAGTCTAAGCGCCTGTGATGATAGTTCTGGTAGACTACGGGAATGTCCAGTTCTTTCCGGATATCGAGTTCATCATTGTCCCATCTGCCGATGACTGCATCCGCCTTCCATTCCCTGGCATACCTTATTATACCTTCATCCCCGTATATCGCCCGAAACGATGGGGGAAGACGATAGAAAAGCCACGGCCCGTGCTCGGAAGAATACTTCACCAGCCCGCGCAGAATGTTCCTCTCAAATTCGCTGGCGTAGTCCAGCAGAAGCAGAATCTTGTACATAAGCAACAATGGTTGGCACTAATATACCGGAAAAATTCTTAAATTAGCGCCCTGTCGGGAATAAAAACGCATAAAAATATCATGACACGAATCCTATTGGCCGCAATCATGACTGCAATTACAGTCCAGGTCTTTGCGCAGACACCGAAGAATGTGAAATATGTCTTTACGGAGGCTTCTGACCTCAACCTCATCGGAAAACTGATGGATACACCCAACCCGTACCACCGGGTGGACACATGCGTGTTCAAGGGTTTCACCAAAGGGGAGAACGACCAGGTGAGATGCTCGGCCGGACTGGCTGTCCTTTTCCGGACAAACTCGACCACCATATCCGTCAAGTCGGAATTCGGGTTCATGAACTACGGTGAAAATACTATGGGTATCGCCCTCCGGGGATATGACCTCTATATAAAGGACACTGACGGCAAATGGATTTATGCTGCCTCCAAGGCTGATGGGAGAAACCGGGGCAACTGCGTGCTCATCAAAGACATGGACAATTCAGAAAAAGAGTGTATGCTGTATCTGCCGATCTACAGCGAAGAATATTCCGTCAAGATCGGAGTGGAGGAAGGCTCCACAATCGAAGCTCTCGACTCCCCGTTCAGGCACAGGGTGGCAATCTTCGGATCAAGCTTCACACAGGGTATCAGCGTAAGCCGGGCCGGTATGAGCTACCCGATGCAGTTCATGCGCAACACCGGAATCCAGCTGCTGAGCCTCGGATGCAGCGGCAACTGCAAACTCCAGCCATATTTTGCCGATGTACTGGCCGCTTCAGATGTCGATGCCATGATATTCGATGCATTCTCCAATCCATCGGCGGAAATGATAAAGGAGAGGCTTTTCCCGTTCATCGAAAAGATACAGGCTGCCAAACCGGGCATTCCGCTGATCTTCATGCAGACAATCTACCGTGAAAGCCGCAATTTCTGCAAGTCATCCGACAGTTTCGAACAGGCGAAACAGGATATGGCCGAAACCCTGATGGAAGAGGCGGTAAAGAAATATGAAAATGTCTATTTCATCCGGACAAATGCTTCAGACCCGAGCAGGGACACCTCTGTGGATGGGACACATCCATCCGACTGGGGCTATATGTACTGGGCGAAATCAATCGAGAAACCAGTACTGAAAATCCTGAAGAAACACGGCCTGGAATAATGAGAAAAGAGTCCTGCATATCCGGAACAATTCCCGGATGGATACGGCGGCTGGCACCGGTGCTGGTTGCAGTCTGCCTGACATCGTGCATAAAGGACAGGATACCGCAGGGAGCGGACCTTGAAGTCGGTGACAGGCTGCCGGAATTCTCCGTGACTATGGATGATGGCTCCACGATATCCACTGCCGACATGCTCGGAGGCATATCATGCATCGTATTCTTCCACACGGGATGTCCGGACTGCCAGAAGACCCTGCCTCTGATACAGCAGCTCTATGACAGATATGAAAGCGCTGAGTTCCGGTTTCTCTGTATCAGCAGGGAAGAAGGGGCAGCGGAAATAGCGGAATACTGGACTGAACACGGATATACGATGCCGTATTCAGCCCAGGAAAGCCGGGAAATCTACAACCTGTTCGCGACATACGCCGTCCCGCGCATCTATATTTCCGACATTGACGGTGTCATCCGCTCAATCTGGACAGACAATCCCCTCCCGACTTTCGATGAGCTCGAAACCGCCCTTTTAGATGCCATGCCGTTCGGCATGAACCCGAACGAATTCCAGAAGAAAATGGCCGACCAGCCGTCTTGATATATCCATTCCTATCCGTCTGAATCCAGCCGGACAATTTTACCTGCAATGCCGGTCACGGCAGGAGAAGATGCTCCATCTGACTGACTATGTATGGCTTCCACTGGGAGAGGATATCGCTGTAGCTGAGACCTTCCGTGACAAATACGGCATTGACCATGGCGCGAGAGAGGACGGGGAAGAGCATAAGCCCGTAGAAAGCGAACAGCACATCATAGATGGGCACCTGCCTGAGTCTGCCTGCATCCATCTCCGCCTGCAGGATCTCCTGTATCCTGACAAAATAGCCGGGCATCCCCATATCCTTTACCGTAGCCTCAAGATGCGATATGTCCCTGTTCGCCTCTCCGAGAACAAAGGCAGGCAGATAGGGATATTCCATAAAGGTCTCCATATATTCATCCACTATCTCCCCTATCCTTTCCCCTATGGGCCTGTCTTGTGTCAGGATGTATTCTATCTTCGGGACCACGGCCGAGATAATGTCAGCGAATACTGCAGAGAACATCTTGTCCTTGGTCCGGAAATAATAGTGCAGGGCGGGACGGTTGATTCCGGCAGCCTGGGCGATGTCGCTCATGCTGGTTTTCTCGTATCCCCGCTCTATGAACAGACGGCGGGCCTCCCTGATTATCCTTTCTTCTGTGTCGTTGCCGGTCATGGATGTCTATGTTTTAGCGGGATGGTATAACTGTATCTTCACTCATTTCAGGATGACATTCCCGCGCAGCTTGTCCAGAAGCGATGGGATGTTCCGGATCCGGCATCCTTATATTGTCGATGAAAAGGAGGAGGCGGTTGATAATGTTCACATCGCTGACTCCGCTGTCGAAATCTACAGAAAGCAGGTTTACCTCCGGATATACCTTCTTTATCCTGTTCTCTATCCCCCTTTCGACTATATGGTTGGCTATGCATCCGAACGGCTGCAGAGAAATCACATTTCTGACACCGTGCCGGCAATAGGAGGCTATCTCGGCAGGAAGGAGCCAGCCCTCCCCGAAAATCGCATTGAGGGAAACCAGTTCCCTGCCGTACTCGGCCTCCTCGAATATGTCACCGAAAGGCCTGTAATATCGGAACCCGGATGCCCTGCGGTCAACCTCCCGCACTTTCTTCATCAGGAAGCCGTAGAATCCGCTGAAGACAAACTCCGGCACACGGCTCTTTTCCAGGCCTGTCTGCTTCTTGGTCCTGCGGTTCACGAAATACTGTAGAAAGAAATCCGTCAGCACAGGAGGGACAATCTCTATTCCTCTGTCCATCAGCCATCCGGTCACATTCCTGTGTGCGAACGGATTGAATTTCAGATATATTTCTCCGACAACCCCGACTTTTGCAGTCTCCCTGTCCTCGCATACGCCATCAAAATCCTCCGCAGCCTTTTCTATGAGGGAAAGCAGCCGTCCGGGAATGTCCTTCCCATCACTTATTACCTTTGCGGCCAGGTCCAGATACCGGTCCTTCAGCCTTGCCGCCGCTCCGGGGACTGTCTCCCTGACCGCTGCCGGATAATAGAACTTGGCGATACAGTCACTGTAAAGTATGGCATAGAATGCCGGTATGACAATCCTGGCCCAGTTGACCCTGAATCCGGGCTGCTCATTCTCTATCCCGCTTCCGACAGAGACGGAAACGACAGGCACATCGCCGTACCCGGCATCGACAAGAGCCTTCTTGATCAGGGATATGTAATTGCTCGCCCTGCACTGGCCTCCCGTCTGTGTAATGGCCACTGCGGTACGGGATGTATCGTATCTGCCTGATTTCAGTGCCTTGATTATGTCCCCTACCACAAGCGTGGCCGGATAGCAGACCTCGTTGTTGGCATATTTCAGCCCCCAGTCACAAGATTCCGCATCGCTCAGAGGAAGGTTCTCCACATCATATCCGGCAAGTTCCATCACTGCAGGGATAAGAGGGGAAATGAACGGGGTGAAGAACGGGACCAGTATCTTCCTGTGCCTGTCCTCTTCCCTGAACACAGGCACGGTACGGAATCCCGTTGCATCACATTGCTTTTTGCGAGACAGTTTAAGGCTTTCCACAAGAGACCTTATACGCAGTTTTATCGAACCCGCATTGTCTATGTCATCGAGTTTCAGCAAAGTCAGAGACTTGCCGTGTGCGAGCAGCATATCCCTCACCGCATCCGTAAGGAAGGCATCCGGACCGCAACCGAATGATGTAAGCTGGACACACTGTACATCATCCCCTTGCATTGCAGCCCATTTTGCCGCCTTGAGAATCCTGTTGGTATAGGCCCACTGCGAGACGAAGTGCACATCATCAAGTGGGACATCCATACATCTCACGATATCATCCGTTATCACATCCGCTCCCATATCAGCCACGATGTCCGATACTTTATGCTGTATCAGAGGATCCGCATGGTACGGACGTCCTGTAAGCAGTATGACAAGCCGTCCTTGCTTTCTGGCATCCTCGAACTGCTCCCGACAGGCCCGTGCGATGTCTTCCGCATACTTCTCCTGTTCCTCTTCTGAGCGCAGGACTGCATTGAGAGCGGTCTTGCGGTCCACCCCAAGACCGGCCAGATAAGAAATACACTGACGATGCAGCTGTTCCCTGTCCTTGAATGTCACAACAGGAGAATCTATTGGCACCCATCCAGACTGGACGCTGCGGATCACCTCGGAATAGCCTGTGACTATGGGGCAGTTGTAGCTGTTCTGCTCCTTTCCGGGCTTCTCGTAGACCACAAACGGCATGAAAATCCTGTCTACCGGCTTTGCCGCAAGATTCTCTATATGACTGTGGACAATCTTTGCCGGGAAGCATATGTTGTCCGACATGACCATACATGCAGATCTCTCGTATGCCTTGTAAGATGACGGATCCGACAGGACCACATCCATCCCGCATGATGTAAAGAGAGTATGCCAGAACGGGAAATCCTCATACATGTTGAGACATCTCGGTATGCCTATCTTCAACCCGGGTTGCTTTCCTGACGTGCAGCCTGATGACACAGCATTGTTTCCATCTCCGTGTCCTGTCCTGTTGCCGTCCATAGCCTCGCCGAAAAGAAGCCGGAGCTTTTTCCCATAGACATTGCCGCCGTGGATCTGCGCCCCGGCCCCATTGGAAAACACTCTCTCGCACCTGTTTCCGGAGTAATAGTCCTTCCCGTTCCCGAAATGGTAACGCACCACAAGACAGCTGTTGTCGCAACCTCTGCAATTCAGCGAAGCTGTCGTATATTTCGCCTTTGACAGCATATCCTGCAGTCCGACAGGCACACAATGGACAGTCTTTCCTGCCTCTTCCTTCTCCTTTGCGTACAAGGCACATCCGTATGCCCCCATCAGTTCCGGAGCATCACACCTCGACACCTTGCAGCCGGTAAGATTCTCGAGAGCCTTCACCACTGCATCATTGCGCATTGTGCCGCCCTGTACGACGATATGACCGCCCAACACTGACGGGTTGTTGAGTTTCAACACCTTATACAGGCAATTTCTGACCACTGAATACGACAGACCTGCAGCGATGTCCTCCATCTGCGCACCTTCGCGGAGCACCTGTTTCACCTTGGAATTCATAAAGACCGTACACCTGGTCCCGAGATCGCACGGAGCCTTGGAACGGCAGGCTGCCTCCGCAAATTCAGATGCGGAAAAACCGAGAGACTTTGCAAAAGTCTCTATGAAAGACCCGCATCCGGATGAACATGCCTCGTTGATCTCTATCCTGTCTATCACACCATTGTTGACGAATATGGCCTTCATATCCTGTCCACCGATATCGAGGATAAACGAGACATCCCTGTCCATACTTCTCGCCGCCCTGTAATGCGCCATTGTCTCCACGATTCCATCATCCAGTCCGAATGCCGCCTTGACCAGGTCCTCTCCGTATCCTGTCGAACAGCTTCCAGCCACATCCAGCACAGCTCCCTTTGATGAACATTCCTCCGCCAGCCTGGCGAGACCTTCCGAGACAGCGTTTACCGGATTACCCCCATTGGGGCTGTAGCATGAATAGACCATAGCCCCGTCACAGTCGAGGAGTACTATCTTTGTCGTGGTGGAACCGGAATCTATCCCGAGATATACCTTGTTCATTCCCTGTCTGAGACACCCTTTCCGCACACTCCCGGCAGATATCCTTGCCTTCCATCCGTCATAATGCGCCCTGTCCCTGAATACCGGAGGCAAGCCCGCCGCCAATGTTCTGGCAGACCCGAGCATCCTGTCCACCATCGATGACAGCTCGGAAAGTCTGTATGCAGTACCGGATTCTGCAGACAAGGCCGCGCCTTCGGCCGTAAGCAGGCTTCCATTTCCAGGCACGACCACATCTTCCGGTCCGAGAGACAGATAATCTGCAAAGGAATTCCTCAAAGCCGGGATAAACGACAGAGGTCCGCCGCAGAAAAGGACCGGTGGTTTTATCTGACGGCCATGCGCCAGGGTAACGACAGTCTGGACAGTGACAGCATGGAATATGGAAGCGGCGATGTCCTCCCTGCTGACATTCTTTGCAATCAGATTCTGTATGTCAGTCTTGCAGAACACTCCGCAACGTGATGCCACGGGATATACCCTTTCCGCCCGCAGGGCAAGCTCACCGAGACTTCCGACCGGAACATCCAGGATTATCGCCATCTGGTCTATGAATGCACCGGTCCCACCTGCACAGTTTCCGTTCATCCTGAGATCCGTAGCATTCTCCGCATCAAAAAAGACCACCTTGGCATCCTCGCCGCCTATATCAATCATCGTCGCCACCTGTGGATAATTCTTCCTGACAGACTTTGCGGCAGCCACAACTTCCTGGACAAAAGGCAGCCCCGTCTTCTCGGCCACTCCCATCCCTATCGAACCGGTAATGCACACCGTCACATCCTCATCCCCCACTTTCCGCTGCAGTCCATCAAAAAAATCCGCCAGAACCTCTCTGATCCTGGCTCCATGCCTCTCATATATCGAATGTACTATCCTTCCGTCTTCATCCGTCACCACCATTTTCGCCGTGGTGGAGCCGACATCAATTCCTATTTTCAACATTTTGTCTTGACTATACCAGATACTGACACTACTGTCAGACACAAATGTAAAATCTTTTGCCGACACAACAAAATTTTTTATCGCATATCCGCAATATAAATGATTTGAAGACAAATCCCGGTCCCGGAGCAGATCCGGCAGAGGAACCGGCCGAGATACAGACTATCTCTTCTCCCAGATATATACCTTGTCCGAACGGCGGAGTTTCACAACGGCACCGCCTCCTTGCGTCTGGGCAGATGCCGCTACATTCTCTTCCCGGACAGTTCCAGCCATCCTGTCCAGGACAGGATGGCAAGGGATTGAACAGTACACCCCCTTGTCTGCCTTCTCAACCGGTTTCAGGTCGACCCTTATCTCATCGACATCCATTTCCACGACACCGGTCGATGGTCCTATGACCAGTATCCTGTCCCCCCTGTGCAATGTCGCTGATTCGACAAGTATCTCTGCGACACCGAGTTTCGCAAACCAGTTGGTCACTTTTCCGCAATAGACCTTCTGCCTTGTCGCCTTGCTTCCATAGACATCGCTCCACTCCCCGAGCCTCGCCCCCTGGTAATATCCATCCCAGAATCCTCTGTTGAAGACTTCTGACAGTTCGGACTTGAGGCCAGCTGCAAGCTGCGGGGAGAATGAGCCATCACAGACAGCATCTACGGCCCGCCTGTAGCAGGAGACAACCTTACGTACATACTCCGCTGAACGGGCACGCCCCTCTATCTTCAGGACGGATACGCCCGCTCCCATCATCTTGTCCACAAACTCTATGGTACACAGATCTTTCGGAGACATGATATACTTATTGTCCACTACAAGGCGGTTACCTGTCTCAAGGTCGGTGACCTCATAGCCGCGACGGCAGATCTGGTAGCAGGATCCACGGTTGGCAGATGCCCCGTATTCATGCAGGCTGAGGTAGCATTTCCCGGAAACGGCCATGCACAAAGCCCCATGAGCAAACATTTCTATCTCTACCGGACGGCCGGACGGCCCGGTGATTCCTTCGCTTATTATCTTGTCGTGTATTTCTTTTACCTGATGGAGATTGAGTTCCCTGGCAAGGACTATGACATCTGCAAACCGGGCATAGAAGCGCAGGGCCTCTGAATTGGATATGCTGAGCTGTGTCGATATATGCACTTCCATTCCGATATTCCTCGCATACGATATCGCTGCCATATCCGAAGCGATGACCGCAGTAATCCCTGCCGCCTTTGCCGCATCGAGGGTCCTGCGCATATCATCGAGATCATCTTCATAGAGCACGATATTGAGTGTAAGATAAGTCCTCACTCCTGACTCCGAACATATCCTGACAATCTCCGGAAGATCTTCCATCCTGAAATTGTTCGCGGAGTGCGAACGCATATTCAGTTTCTCCACTCCGAAATACACCGAATCCGCTCCTCCCTGGATTGCCGCCTGCAGACACTCGAAATTGCCTGCCGGAGCCATGATCTCAGGTCTTGAAAATACCGGAGATTCCCCTGCTTTCAAATCCTTGTTCACCATCCTGTCTTGCATGACATTAAAAAGGCCTTTCTCAGACAGGCATTATCTGGTCCTGCCGAGAAGCCTGTCCGCATAGCGGTGGATCACCTCGTAGCGGATCTTGCCGAGACCGATCATTCCAGCATAGTCCATCGCTTTAGCATGCAGTTTGATAATCTCGTACTTAGCATCCTCATCCACCCCTATCTCCTCATATATTCCTTTGACTTTGGCTATCTTCGCCGCCTTCTCCGCCTCTGTCCCCGCTTTCATCGCCATTGCCTCCAGCAAAGCCGTCTTGCCGTATGCGGCATCGATGACCCCTGATTTCTCCATTTCCCCGCTCTTCTCCAGAGCCCTGGTCAGCAGCCAGCTTTTCTTGTTGTTGATGATGTCACCGCCTATGGCCTTGCCGAACACATCCGGATCGCCAAAGACATCCAGATAGTCATCCGTTATCTGGAACGCCAGTCCGAGGTCATATCCGAAACGGTAGAAATAGTCGCATGCCCTCTCATCCGCCCCGGCTATCAGTGCACCCATCTTCGCGGAGCAGGCTATCAGAACGGCTGTCTTCAGGCCTATCATCTTCATATAGTCCGCCATCGGCACCTCGGCCATCTGTTCAAAATCCATATCGTACTGCTGTCCCTCGCATACCTGCGCCGCAGTGGTCGTGAAAAGATCCAGAACCCGCGGCAGGACTGCCACAGGCGACCTCGCAATCATCCGGTAGCTTTCTATGGACATCACATCCCCCGACAGGATTGCAGTATTGTCCCCCCATTTCCTGCATACAGTCTCCTCTCCCCTTCTCATCTCCGCCTTGTCCATAATATCATCATGGATAAGTGTGAAACTGTGGAACACTTCCAGCGCGGCAGCAGGAGACAGTATCTCCTCCGGGAACGAGTCCCTGTACAGGGAATATACAGTCAGACAGAGCCTTGGACGGACCCGCTTGCCACCTAGGCCTATCATATACCTCAAAGGATCGTACAGTCCGGCAGGCTCTGCCGTAAACCGCATCTCCGCAAACAGACTGTCAAGGACTTCCTCTATCTGATTTTCATTGACCATATCAGTAATTTTTAAGATATTCCAGACATTCAGACTACCTTGCCTTCAATGGCTCTGACCCGGGACCATCCACAGAAAGATGTCCATTCTCGATCTCCATCGGGTCTATGAACACAACCCTGTCATTGCCTGTAGCGGCTGTTCTCCCGTGGTACACGCAGAACATCCGTTTCCCGTCTTTCGACCAGGTGATGCTGTTGTGCCCTACCCCTGACACTGTGCCACCTTCCGGAGTGTCCTTCTCAAGGACAGGATTGTCTTCCGATTTCCGAAACGGGCCGAGCGGGCTGTCAGACACGGCATATCCGACAGCATAGTCCTCCCCGCCGAAGAAATTGGCAGAATACATCATATAATACAGGCCATCTTTCTTTATGATGAACGAACCTTCCGTCCACCTGCGGTTCACGGCTCCGGATGTGACAGAACGGCTCTCCCATTCCGCCTGTGCATCAGACATTTTCTTCGGAGGACAGAGCAGGAGCACCGGTTCGCCTATAACTCCCGAAAAGTCCGGCTTGAGTTCAACTCCATATATCCAGCTCTCCTCTATCTCATCGAACAGTCCATGCTCCCTTGCCCAGTCAGCAATCTCGCTTTCCACCGGATGCTTGTAGCAGCACCTCGAATAATACAGATAACATCTGCCATCATCTTCAAACAGGACATTGGCATCAATCACAGGATATCCGGGGTCGAACAGCGGCCCATCCGCAAGTTCGCGGAACGGTCCCTGAGGAGAATCCGCCACAGCGACTCCTATACGGAAATTCTCCAGCTCGTCGGTGGGGTTCACCTTCCACTGTGCGCTGAAGAACATATAGAATTTCCCATCCCTTTCATAGACTTCAGGAGCCCAGAAACAAGACTCGGCCCAAGAATCTTCCGTATTGCCCTGATAAACGGCTCCGAGATACTTCCAGTGCGACAGGTCATCGGACACATAGCAGCCGAACCCATCCTTGACACCTCCTGTACCATACATATAATACTTGCCATCGGAGGCCAGCAGGACATAAGGGTCACCGAGCATTATCACTTTTTCCTGCGCATACCTGGAAGCGGCATCAAGAGCCTCCCTGAGCTGGTCATCATACCGCAGGCGTACCTTCACCCCTGCCTCCTGATAATAATAGCGGACTGCTATCTCCTCCTCTATGAAAGGGACAATCTCGGCTTTTTTCAACCTTATGAACCTCTCCTTGTCCATCTCAAGATTCTTCTCCAGGGCATCAAGTTCAGGCTTCATGCTTTCCGCCAGTCCATCTCTTTCAAGCTCAACCTTCATCTGGTCGAACAGAGTCATGGCACTGCTGCGGTAGTCGAACTCCTGCGTCCTGGCAAAAGCGATAAAATCCTCGAACTCGGCATCCGACAGATGGAACTCATCCACCGGAGGAATGCTGTCGTGCTGGCGGACATAGTCAAGTACGAAGTTGTCTATCACGCCTGACAGGACAAGAGAATACACGAGCCTGCTGTAGTCCGGGGACTTTATCTCGATGTCCGGGGTTATCCCGCCCCCATCACGCACTTTCCTGCCATGCAGGGTCGTAAACTCCTTGGTAAGGGAATCCGGAATATGCCCTACGCTGCCATCCTCGTTGCGGTGGCTGTAGTCTATGGCCTGTACACAGCGGCCGCTCGGAGTATAGTATTTCGCTGTCGTCACTTTCAGCTGTCCGTTATAGGCAACCGGGCGTATCGACTGCACAAGCCCCTTGCCGAAAGTCCTGGTACCTATTATAAGGCCCCTGTCCCTGTCCTGAATCGCACCCGCGACTATCTCCGCCGAAGATGCAGAGCCCGAATCCACCATAACGACAAGAGGGAGCAGAGTGTCAATAGGCTCGTTGACAGTCCTGTACTCCCTGAAAGACTCAGGGTCGAGCCCTTTGGCCGTCACCACGAGCGACCCCTTGGGCACAAACAGGGAGACGATATTGATCGCCTCGTTCATAAGACCGCCGCCATTGCCCCTGAGGTCGAGCACAAGACGCTTCATGCCCTGTTTCTTCAGACTGAGCACGCCGTTCTTGACATCATTGGACACATTCTCGGTAAAACCCGTCTGCACGATATATCCGGTAGTATCATCCAGCATCCCGACATACTCTACATCCGGAAGATGTATCCTCTCCCTTACAATCGGGACATCGAGAGTGTCTCCCGAATGCACCTTCTTTACCTTGAACCTGACAGTAGTCCCCGGCTTCCCTTTCATTCTGTCACTGCTCTGCGCAGCCTCCAGATCCTTTGTGGGATAGCCATCTATAGAGATTATCTCGTCTCCGCAGACAAGTCCGGCCTTATATGCAGGGGAGCCGTAATACGGCTCGTTGATGACCACGTTCTCCCCTTTCTTCTTGTATATCACCGCCCCGATACCGCCGTAGGTCCTGGAGATCATCATCTGGAAATCATCATTCTCTTCCTCGGGGACATAGATAGTATATGGGTCGAGACTTCCAAGCATCTCATCTATCCCCGCCCTCATTATCCTGTCTACAGGAAGGGAGTCCACATACGAACTGTTGAGTTCCTTCAGAATGGAATCGTGAATCTCCTCCCACTGTCCGAGCCTGAAGCTCCTGCTCTGGGCCGAAACAGACTCTGCCGACACGACAAGTGCCGCCACGGCAGACAATAATATATAAGCTGTCCTTTTCATATCCATAGTCCGTTTATCTGTCATTTGCACACAATCCCTCCCGGAGGGGATGGACTGCAGGCAAGAATCGGATTACAAAATTAAGAAACTACCGGACATTCTACAAAAATCTTTGAAAAACTGTCTGAATTTCCACTCCGTCTCCGGACAGAGTCCTTTGGCAGATTGCGGATAATCAAAAAAGAATTTATACATTTGCGGCGTTTTTCAGGAAGTAAATAAAGCAGTTGTTTATGAAAATCGTATTTGCAACGGGCAATGGCGGAAAACTGCGTGAAGCAAGGGAAATCCTTGGTGGGGGATTCGAGCTCGTTACCCCTTCGGAAATGGGAATCACAGAGGAGATTCCCGAGACAGGCAACACTTTGTCTACCAACTCACGACAGAAAGCGGAATACATCTGGGACAGGTGTGCCTGCAGCTGTTTCGCGGATGACACGGGTCTGGAAGTGGATATTCTCGGAGGTGCGCCTGGAGTGCACACGGCAAGATACGCCGGAGAAGAAAAAGACTTCAACAGGAACATCGACAAGCTGCTCCGGGACATGGAAATCAGGGAAATGGAGGCAAGCATGGCCAGAGAAGCCGGACTCTCATTAAAGAATCTCGGGAGACGGGCAAGGTTCAGATGTGTCGTGACTCTTATAATCAACGGAGAAAAGCACTATTTCGAGGGAGCCCTTGAAGGGAAGATAGCGCGCACCCGTTCCGGAAAAGGCGGATTCGGGTATGACCCCGTCTTCATTCCGGACGAGTATCCGGACAGGACACTCGCAGACATCACAGAGGAGGAAAAGAACGCCATATCCCACAGAGGCAAGGCTCTCCGCGCTATGGCGGAATGGCTTGCCGCCCAGACATTGTAGGGACACGGATTGCTCCACAGATAAAGGACCTGGGCCTCATCGACGATGGGACCCAGGTCTTTTCTTATCCGCACCTACCAGCTGTCCGTCCGGAAAGGAGAAGCAGGGATGCCATACAGATTGTAGAGGGAAGCCCCAGCTGTATTATGGAAACCATAGCGCACCGCAACAGGTTCGGTAACTTCCTCCGGGCAGTACACCTCGACAGTATCCCAGCGGGACACCCTCGCTGTCGCCGGATGGAAAACCTTGTCCGGACCGGCGACCTCAAACCCATCGAGAAGATGTCCAAGCGGAGACAGACCTCCATCAGCATGGGTGAACTTGACGAAAATCCTGCCGTCCCTGACCTCCCAGGAACTGTAGACCGGAGAATACGGATTGATGGCTTTCCTGCCGTATGTCTGATACAGGGCCATCTGCGCCAGTCTCTCCCCGACTTCCCGTTTCTTTGCAGGATGGATACAGTCATTGTCCCCCAAATCCATGGTGACAGCCATTCCGGAATTAGGGATGTCCTTCCAGCTCTGCAGCTGGGCTTCGCGCAGATATGCAGCCCCGAGCCCCATGCTGTCGCCGTATGAATGCGGAGCAATCTGCACAAAATAGAACGGCATGTCAGGATTTTCCCATCTTTCGCGCATCATTCCGGCATACGCTGACATCAGTCTCCTGTACTGCTCTGGCCTGCCGATATTTGTCTCGCCCTGATACCAGATAAAGCCCTTGATGGTGTATGGAAGAAGCGGCGCGACCATCGCATTGTAAAGCTGTGTCGGAGTCCTGGATACATTCTTCTGGACCTCACCCCTGTCTATAAAGGAAAGGTCGAACTCAGGAAAACTACCGGCTATGGTCTCCCTGTCCATCCACGCCTCGATGGCAGTCCCTCCCCAGTCGGAAATGACAAGTCCGACAGGGACATCCAGAATCTTCTGAAGATATTGCCCGAAGAAATATGCCGTCGCACTCGCCCCTGCCACTGCTTCCGGGCTGTTTACCATCCACTCTGTCTTGCAGTCTTCCAGCGGAGTGACCGACGTGGCCTTGGACACCGTACAGAAACGTATAGGGACAGACGGCTCCGCTCCCATTATCACATCGGCACTTCCTTCCACCGGCTGGCAGTCAAATCCCTTGACCGGCATCTCCATATTGGATTGTCCGGAGCAGAACCACACCTCGCCGACAAGGACATTTTCCAGCACGGTCCTGTCTCCATCGCTTATTTCCACAGAATACGGGCCGCCGGCAGCCGGTGTAGAGACAGAAGCCTGCCATTTCCCGTCAGCATCGGCAAATACGGCCACGGAGGCCTTCCTGTCCCACGATGGGCGTATCGTCACCTTTGACGATGGCTCTGCCGTACCCCAGAACCTGACATCCGTCTGCTGCTGAAGCACCATATTGTCCCCGAATATATGGGGCAGTGTCACCTTTGCCTCCATCACGGAGACTGCCGCACACATCACGGCAAGCGTTAAAAGTGTTTTTTTCATGGTATCACAAATCATTTAACATATTGATAGACTTCTTTTGACATATTCCGTATCATTCCCTGATGTCAGGACACAGGTACTTCTCCAAGAATCCATATCCGGCCTCCAACGCATATTCCGGCGGCCTGTGTCCTGAAGCGTGGTTCAGAACACCAAGATGCTCCCGGGCGGATGCCGGTCCGGCATCCGCCACCTTCTTCAATGCCTCACAGCTCGCATCATTGTCATATTTCCCGGCAATCAGGAAGAAAGGTCTGTATCCCGAATATACCCACAGGTCGACATTGCCGAATCCGGCAGATTCCAGATCCGCAAGCCTTGCTCCCCAATACCAGGGATCATCCCAGTTTGTCTGCTCCCACAGCAGTCCGAAATCACTTGCGAGAATCACTTTTATCCTCGGGTCGGTACACCCTGTATAGAAGGCAATCTTCCCTCCCAGAGAATGTCCGGCTATACCTATCCTGTCGCTGTCGACCCTGGGGTCCGCCTCAAGCAGATCGACAAGCAGCTTCGTATCCGCCACAAGCTTCCCTATGCCACACCATTGCGGATAATCAGACAGCAGGGCTTCCGACGCATCCTCCCACCGTGTAAAATCCCTTATGTCCTTGTCCGATCCGGGACAGTATGTCAAATGATAGGATTCGGCGCTAATACACACGAAACCTCTCCTTACGAGATGCAGCATCATTTCTATCCCGTGATAATCCGGAAGATCATCGCCTGTCTCGGGATCGAACCCGAGCATGGCCTCCGGAAAGTAAAACGGCACCACGACAGCCGGGCCGGCCTTTCCGGAGGCATTCTTCGGCAACACCTTGATCACCCTCTGCCACGTATCCGGACCATTGCGCTGAAGCAGCACCTCGACATCGAACTCATCGCAGGAATACTCCTTCACGGGCACCGTCCCGTGGACGAACGAGTAATCATCCGGCACGGAAAGATACTGCAGCACAAGAGAGACCGCCAAGAGAAGCCTTACCATAACTATCAATATCCAGACACCGCATTGAGTCCGCTACAGGAGATTGCACCACACCGTAAGACCGGCCATCACGATGGACACCATACTCATCAGCTTGATAAGGATGTTGAGAGATGGTCCTGAAGTGTCCTTGAACGGGTCTCCTACCGTGTCTCCTACAACAGTGGCCTTGTGGCATTCGGAATTCTTGCCTCCGAGATTTCCCTCCTCCACATATTTCTTGGCATTATCCCATGCCCCGCCTGAATTTGCCATAAATATCGCAAGGACGAAACCGGACCCGAGTCCGCCTATCAGCAATCCCATCACACCTGCGACACCGAGGATCAGACCTACGGCTACAGGAACGACAATGGCTATGAGCGATGGAAGGAGCATTTCCCTCTGTGCTCCTTTCGTGGAAATCTCCACGCATCTTGCATAATCCGGAGTCGCTTCCTTGGTGAGTATCCCCTTTATCTCACGGAACTGCCTGCGAACTTCAGCCACCATCTTCTGGGCGGCCCTTCCGACTGCGTTCATAGTGAGTCCGCAGAAAAGGAAAGACATCATCGCTCCGATGAACACTCCTGCAAGGACAGTAGGATTCATGAGGTCGACATTGTAATATGCCATCAGGTCGGGGATAGTCGCCTGGCTGGCATCCACCAGTTCCCCTGCAGTATTGACTATCTGTTCGCCCATCCTGTTGAGCGCTATCTTGATCTCCTCCAGATAGGATGCCAGCAGGGCCAGGGCGGTCAGGGCGGCAGAGCCGATTGCAAAACCCTTTCCGGTAGCAGCCGTAGTGTTGCCGAGGGCATCCAGCACATCTGTCCTCTTGCGTACTTCAGGATCAAGTTCACTCATCTGCGCGTTACCTCCCGCATTGTCGGCTATCGGGCCGTACGCATCTGTAGCCAGGGTTATTCCGAGAGTCGAAAGCATGCCCACAGAGGCTATGCCTATCCCGTACAGGCCTATGCTCAGGTTCTCCGCCGACAGCATGTTCTGCATATCGAAACCGATTGCACAGAGGTAGGAAAGAAGAATGGCTATGGCAATCGTAATGACCGGAATGGCAGTAGAAATCATCCCGAGCCCGATACCGGAGATTATCACTGTCGCCGGACCTGTCTCGGAACTGTGCGCAAGCTTCTGTGTCGGTCTGTATGAATGGGAAGTATAATATTCAGTAGACTGGCCTATGATGACCCCGGCGACAAGTCCGACTATCACAGAGAAAGACACTCCGACCCAGTTCGGTATCTGGAGCAGATAGAGCACGACGAAAGTAGCTGCGGCTATCAGCACCGAACTGAGGTTGGTGCCGAACCCGAGAGATTTGAGCAGCTGGCTCATCCCTGCCTCCTCCTTTGTCCTGACAGTATATATCCCCAGTATTGACAGGAACACTCCTATCGCCGCAATGATCATCGGGGCGAAGACCGCCTTCATCTGGACAGCCTCGCCTCCCGCATAGAAGGCCGAAGCTCCGAGAGCCGCCGTGGCAAGGATAGATCCGCAATATGACTCGTAGAGATCCGCTCCCATACCTGCGACATCACCCACATTGTCACCCACATTGTCGGCAATGGTAGCCGGATTGCGAGGGTCATCCTCCGGAATCCCGGCCTCGACCTTGCCTACAAGGTCAGCCCCGACATCCGCCGCCTTGGTATATATGCCTCCGCCCACTCTCGCGAACAGGGCCTGGGTCGAGGCCCCCATACCGAAAGTAAGCATAGTCGTGGTGATATAGACCAGCTTCTGCGCCCCTGTCGCATCTACAAAAGCATCAAGGATAATATACCATAAAGAAATGTCGAGCAGTCCCAGGCCGACTACGGTAAGACCCATCACGGCACCCGAACGGAACGCCAGCTTCAACCCGGAATTGAGTGACTTCCGGGTCGCATTGGCTGTCCTTGCAGATGCGTACGTGGCCGTCTTCATACCCACAAAACCTGCAAGCCCTGAGAAGAAACCTCCGGTGAGGAATGCGAAAGGCACCCACGGGTTCTGGATTCCGAACACCGCCAGTACGGCAAAGACTGCAGCAAGGATGACAAACACGACTGCCACCACCTTGTACTGTTGTTTGAGATAGGCCATCGCCCCCTTTCTGACATACAGGGCGATTTCTTTCATAGTGACTGTCCCTTCGCTTTCCTTCATCATCTGGCGGAAGAAGAACCAGGCGAAAAACAGGGCCGCGACTGCAGCGGCCGGCACAAGATAAAACAGATTCATGGTCGTTAATTATGCGATTTATCTTACAAACTTATCGATAATTTTTCAATTTTTCTTTATAAATTTGTTGAATCCTTAAAATTTGTCCGGAAATGAAACATTTTTCTTTACCCAAAGACGGAGGTCTCATAGAAAAGGATCTTCCTAAAGACATTCTCCACAGCTATGAAAAAATCCCGGTAGAACTTTATCCGGAGCCGCAGGAGGCGAGCATCGCCATTGCAAAGGAGATAATCGGAGCAATAAAAAGCCACAAGGGAGGGAAATTCAAACTCGGGCTCACGACAGGGACATCCCCGGTCTATCTCTACAATGAACTGGTGAACAGGTACAAGGCCGGAGAGGTTTCTTTTGCCGATGTGGAATTCTTCAGCATCGACGAATACTATCCGTTCTCCCCTGACGAGAGACAGAGCCGCAACCGCAGAATCCATGACGAGCTCCTGAGCCAGGTGGATGCCAGGGAAGAGAACATACACATTCCGGACGGCACTGTCAGCGAATCGGAGATATCTGACTGGTGCTCGAGATATGACAGGGCTGCATCCGGACTTGACATCCTCGTGATGGGAGTGGGGACTCAGGGACAGATAGGTTTCAACGAAGTTGGCTCTTCAGACAAGAGCAGGACAAGGACAATACTGATGTCATACAAGACAAGGAAAATCCAGGCGAAAAACTTCAACGGGGACATCAACTCAACCCCACGGGCGGCTATCACCATGGGCATAGCCACAATGATGTCGGCAAAGAGGATTATCCTGATGGCATGGGGAGAGGACAAGACAGAAGCAGTGCACGATGTGGTCGAAGGGCCTGTCACCCCGCTGTGTCCCGCCTCTTTCCTGCAGAGACATGACAACATATCCCTCTATGCCGATGAAAATGCCGGAAGCAATATCGCAAGGGTCGTGGCCCCTTGGCTGGTGGGACCTTGCGAATGGACACCGAAATTCATCCGGAAAGCCGTGGTATGGCTCTGCGAGACAGTCCACAAGCCTATACTGAAGCTGACATATTCAGACTATATCGAGAATTCCCTCAGCGGGCTTCTCGAACAGGCCGGGCCGTACGACAAGATAAACATCGATGTATTCAATGACCTGCAGCACACCATAACAGGATGGCCGGGAGGAAAACCGAATGCAGATGACAGCACCAGACCGGTCTCATCCAGGCCTTTCCCGAAGAGAGTGGTCATATTCTCCCCTCATCCGGATGATGATGTGATCTCCATGGGAGGCACATTCATCCGTCTCGTGCAGCAGGGGCACGATGTCCATGTCGCATACGAAACCTCGGGCAATGTCGCAGTACATGACGATGTCGTCCTGCAGCATATGGACACAGCGCACGAACTTGGATTCGCAGACGAATTCGACAGGGTGAAGAAGATAGTGGAATCAAAGCGGCGCGGAGAGCCGGAGCCACGTGAACTTCTGGACATCAAGGGGGCCATCCGCCGTGCGGAGGCCAGGGCAGCCGTACGGTCTTTCGGGCTGGACCCTGACACCAACGCACATTTCCTCAACCTGCCGTTCTACGAGACCGGAGGAATCAAGAAAGGGGAAAGGACCCAGAAAGACATAGACATCATCATTGACCTTCTCCGGAAAGTCAGGCCTCACCAGATCTATGTGGCAGGCGACCTTGCAGACCCGCACGGGACTCACCGTGTCTGCACCGAGGCCGTCCTCGAAGCCATCGCCCAGCTCAAGGATGAAGAATGGCTCAAGGAATGCCATATATGGCTCTACAGGGGGGCATGGATGGAATGGGAACTCGGCAAGGTGGACATGGCCGTTCCGCTCAGTCCTGACGAACTGATAATGAAACGCCACGCCATCTACCGCCACCTTTCACAGAAGGACATAGTGCCGTTCCCGGGAGATGACAGCCGCGAATTCTGGCAGAGAGCAGAGGAAAGGACCCAGAACACAGCCCGCCTCTACAACGAGCTGGGTATGGCGGAATACCAGGCCATCGAGGTCTTCGTCAAGCTATTCTGAGCCCGGCGCCAGCACTCCCCGGAAGAGGGACAGTAATCAGATAAAGACAAGACGCGAAATACGGGATGTGTCAAAGACTGAACAGGCCACATCCCGTATCTGTTGTGCCGTGACCGCTTCAACCCTGGCGCGGTTCTCCTCAGATGGAAGCACCCTTCCGTATGCGAGCAGCGACTTTCCCATTGACAGGCACTGGGTTTCACCGTTGTCTCCGCTTATGGCAAGCTGGCCGAGAAGCTGCTTTTTCGCCGCTTTCAATCTGCGGTCGGACAGTGGCATATCCTTGAGCTTATCCACTTCCCGGGAAACAGCTTTCAGGCATTTCTCCATATTCTCTTTCTCGCATCCAAGGCATACCGCCATTATTCCTGTATCAGAATACTGGGTATATGAACATTCCACTCCATAGACCCAGCCGTTCTTCTCCCGCAGGACAGAGTTCAGGACAGAGTTGGATGCCGGACCGCCGAGAATGTTGGACAGCAGTATCGCTGCCATCCGCTCCTGCTCATCATACAGGGAAGGGGCTGTGCTTCCCATCACACAGTTCACCTGATGGTTTCTCCTGTTCCTGACGATGTCGAAACGGCGCGGCACAAGCGGAGACACCGGCACAGGATTGGCCGGACTGCCGGAAGACACCCCGCTTCCGCTGAATACAGATGACACCATATTCCGGATGGCGCTCTCCATCTTCTCTTCGGGCCGGTCTGCAACGATGGTGAAAGCCATATTCTCCGGACGGAATTTCTCTTTCACGAACCTGAGCAGTTCGGATGTCGTGATTTTCTTCACTGAAGACACCGTACCGAGAATCGGACCCGAGAGCGGGTGACCCGCGAAAAGCAGTTCTTCGAACCTGTCATAGACTTCCTCGTACGGAGAATCCTTATAGGAATTGATCTCATCTATGATCACACCTCTCTCCGTATTCACCTCGTTTTCCGGGAAAGTCGGGCAGGTGACAAGTTCCAGCAGAAGCGACACCGCCTTACGCAGGTCTTCCTTGAGCACGGTGGCATGAATGACTATCTCCTCCTTGGTAGTATAGGCATTGAGTTCCCCTCCGAGCCTGTCCAGATATCCGCTTATGGCTGATGCCGTCCTCCTTGCCGTCCCCTTGAACAAGGTATGCTCGGTGAAATGGGCTATCCCGCTGTGATATCCGCTCCTGTCGCGCCGGCCATCGGCATATCCGGCCTCATCCCTCGTTCCGCATCTTATGCTGAGCGCACAATACCCCACAGCACTGCCGCTGCGCTTCACGGCATATCTCATACCGCATTCACACTGTCCTGCAATCATCTGTATTTCCTTAAGATAGGATTTACCGTCTCGCTATACGGGAGAGTTCCTCAGGCAGGAACCCGGGGCCGGCATTCTTTGAAATCCTGTGCTTCCTGTAGTAATACAGGCCGTGGGTCCCGGCATCGATCAGCATCTTATAGCAGTAGGAACCGGTCCCTGCATCGTATGGTGTCACGGTATAGCTGACAAGGGTGTTCGTCGCTCCCTGCTCCATCAGGGCATCCACATCCGCCTCCGGGAGGACCTCCACCTTGTCTTCCGGGAGCGAAGCCAGGAAAACGCTGTCGACAGAAACGTTCACATCGCTGTCTGCAATGACGACCCTCCTGCCGTGCGCTCCATCCAGTTTCACAGAATTGGTCTCCAGCCCTCCGTACGCACTGTAATCCCTTTTCATCGAAGCCTGAACATGGTTCTGGACTATATCGACAAGGGCAGGCATAAATGTAATCTCCCGTCCGGATGGATACTCTGCGGAACATATCGGTATAGTCACGACCTCCAGCATCTTGTCAAGGCTCAGATCGGAGCCTTTGCCGCCTTTCACGAGAGAGAGCATCAGAAGCCCCGGCTCGACCTCCTTCCTGAACTGTCCCGTCACTGTCATTAGGAAATAATAGTCCTCCTTGCCCTTCAGAGCCTCGAACTCTTCCATAGAGCAGAATTCATATGGTGAGATCGTCCACCTGTTCTTGACGGCATCCTCGATACTGCCATCCACGAATATGTTTCCAGAGAGGACTACTTTGGTCACTTTCTCAGGAAAATCTTCCAGCTTCATTTTCTTTGTGGTTATCTGCGCCTGTGAAAACATGGCCGCAGGCATCAGCACAGCCACCATAAATATCAGAAATCTTCTCATTTCAACAATATTTTATGGAATGCCGCCCCGGACATATCCGCAAAAAAGAAAAAATAAGGGGAGCATTCCGGTCCGGACGGCAAAGTTACAAAGATTATGCTTAACTTTGTAGGTTATGACACAGTATATAGTATCGGCACGCAAATACAGGCCGGAGACATTCGAGACTCTCATCGGCCAGGACAACATTGCCCAGACCCTGAAAAACTCCATTATCCGGGGACAGCTGGCACATGCCTACCTGTTCTGCGGGCCCAGAGGTGTGGGCAAGACCACCACGGCAAGGATTTTCGCCAAGGCAATAAACTGTTCCAACCCATCCCCTGACATGGAACCGTGCGGAGAATGCGAATCCTGCAGGTCATTTGCAGAAGGCAGATCCTACTGTATCCATGAGCTGGATGCTGCATCCAACAACGGGGTCGATGACATCAAGGCGCTGATGGACCAGGTGAGGATTCCCCCTCAGGTGGGGAAATACAGTGTCTACATAATAGACGAGGTGCACATGCTGTCCCAGGCGGCGTTCAACGCTTTCCTCAAGACACTGGAGGAACCGCCCGGATATGCCATCTTCATCCTCGCCACCACGGAAAAGCACAAGATACTGCCTACCATCCTGTCAAGATGCCAGACATACGACTTCAACAGGATTACGGTAGACAATATCGTAAGGCAGCTCAAGGACATTGCACAAAAAGAGAATGTCAGCATAGATGATGAGTCACTGCATGTCATAGCCAACAAGGCGGACGGGGCGATGCGCGATGCGCTGACCATATTCGACCAGACCGTGGCTTTCTGCGGGGCGGAAGTGCATTACAAGGATGTGCTGAAGAACCTCAATGTGCTCGACTATGAATATTCATTCTCCCTTGTGGACGATTTCCTGACAGGAAGTTACCAGAAGGCACTTCTGACATTCGATGAAATACTGACAAAGGGGTTCAACGCCCTGCATTTCGTGTCAGCGTTGAGCACCCATCTCCGCGACCTGCTCGTAAGCAAGGGAGGGGGAATGGAATCGCTTCTGGAACTACCTGATTCACTGAAGAAAAGATATGCCGAACAGGCAGGAAGATGCCCGCTGAAGTTCCTGTACGATGCGCTCGCAGTCACCACGGCTTGCGAGACAGGTTACAAAGGCAGCCTCAACCCGAGACTGCATATAGAGTTCGCCCTGATGCGGCTCTGTACACTTTCCGGAGCCCTTGCAGGACAGATGGCCTCGGCATCCGTGCAGCAGCCTGCCGCAGCAGATATCCGGACACAACCTGGACAGACAGCTGCGGGACAGCCATCCCGGACATCACCGGGACAGCCGGCAGGACCGGCAGAGCTGCCATCCGCATCTCCGGCAAAGCAGACAGATACCGTATCCTCTGACCCTGCAGAGCATACAGAGGGCAAGGCCGTGGCTCCGGCAGATATGGCAAAGCCGGAAAACACGGGCCCTGCAGCACCGGACAGCAAGACACCGGAGCCTCCATCCGCTGATGAGGACACGACACGGGCAGAACAGCCGCTCCATCGGAGGACAAGGGCATCGAGGGCCGGAACCACAGTCCTGTCTGTCAAGTCCATGACTGAAGAGGAGTCGCAGAAGAAGATAGTAGCCCAGGAAAGCGTTTCATCCATGGCAGAACTGGATGAAGATACACTCCACGCAAAATGGCAGGAGCTGTCAGAACTGTACAGCAAGAAACCGAGGCTCGCCAACGCCATCAGTTCCGCCTCTCTGGAAATCACCGGAGATGCAGGGGAAAAGAAAGTCGTGTTCAAGGTTTTCAACACCGCCCAGAGGGACTGGATTGCAGAGAAGTGCCTTAGGGACATGGAGGGTAACTTCCAGAAACTCACAGGCTCTTCCATCCGCCTGGAAGTGGATGTGATAGAAGATTCAAAAATAGAGAAAGTGCCATATATGCCAAGCGAGAAAGCGGATTTCCTGATACAGAAAAACGATGAAGTGAAAACCCTGGTTCAGGATCTCGGGCTCGACCTGAGATAAGCCATTAATATGAAGAACAGACCTGCCGGTACGGCAGCCAAAAGATAAAGTCATGAAACTCAGATGCGAAAATCTGGTCAAGAAATACGGACCTCGGACAGTAGTGAAAGGAGTCTCCATGGAAGTGGAGCAGGGAGAGATTGTCGGCTTCCTCGGCCCGAACGGGGCGGGGAAGACCACAAGTTTCTATATGATAACGGGACTCATCGTGCCTAACGCCGGAAGAATCTTTCTGGATGACGAGGAGATCACGAATCTCCCTATGTACAGGAGGGCACAGAAAGGGGTAGGGTACCTTGCGCAGGAAGCCTCAGTGTTCAGGAGACTTTCAGTAGAGGACAACCTTATGTCTGTCATGGAGATGTCCCACTATACCAAAGCCGAGCGCAAGGAAAGGCTCGAATCCCTGATCGATGAGTTCAACCTCCACAAGGTGCGCAAGAGTCTCGGGATACAGCTCTCTGGAGGAGAACGGCGACGCTGCGAGATAGCCAGGGCCCTGGCCATCGACCCGAAGTTCATCCTTCTCGATGAGCCGTTCGCCGGAGTGGACCCTATCGCCGTCGAGGATATCCAGTATATTATCGCCAAACTTAAATACAAGAACATCGGCGTCATCATCACCGACCATAACGTAGGTGAGACCCTCGCCATCATAGACAGGGCATATCTGCTCTACGAAGGCAACATTCTGCAGAGCGGCACTCCTGAATCACTTGCAGCAGATGAAGAGGTCCGCACGAAATACCTCGGTTCCAACTTCGTGCTCAAGCGCTCCGATGCCTTCACCAGGGCCGAAGCCGAAATGGCAAGAAAAAAGACCGGCGACTGAAACCAGTCACCGGTCCTGTATATCCACCGGACAATCTGCCGCACGCACGCAGCATCCGGACAGGAAACTATTTCACACGTTCTCCGTAGCTCCTGTCGGTAGTATTGACACGGATCTTCTCTCCCTGGTTGATGAACAGAGGGACCATAATCTTGGCACCGGTCTCGAGAGTCGCCTCCTTGAGAGCATTGGAAGAGGCAGTGTCGCCTTTAACTGCAGGCTCCGTATATGTCACCTCAAGTTCAACGTATGTAGGCAGCTCGCAGGTGAGACATCTCTCTTCATCGGCAAGGAACATCATCTCCACATGCTGACCCTCTTTCATAAGGTCCGCATTCTCCACCAGATTCTCATCGAGATGTATCTGCTCGAAAGTCTCCTCATGCATGAAGTTGTATCCATCCTCATCCTTGTACAGGAACTGGTAAGGCCTCCTCTCGACATTAATGGTCTCGATCTTCGCGCCTGCGGTGAACGTATTCTCCAGAATGCGCCCGTTCTCCAGGTTGCGGAGCTTGGTCTTCACGAAAGCTGGACCCTTGCCCGGTTTCACATGCTGAAACCATACTATGGAACAAGGCTTACCGTTATAGTTGATGTACAATCCGTTTTTAAAATCAGCTGTTGTTGCCATAAAAATATGTTTTAATTACTGTAATTGTCAGGATTTCAGGGCGCAAAATTATAAAAATGTCAGTTTTCTGCAAAATTTTCTGTCAGGCATGAAGTTTTCTGACTGCATCCGCCACCTGTTCAAGCAACCATTTCGGAGTGGATGTGGCTCCGCATATCCCTGCCTTGTCCTCCTTTCTGAACCATTCTTTCTTGAGTTCCGCCGCCGTAGATATATGATATGTCCTTATGTTCAAGGACTTGCACAGGTCACACAGCACTTTGCCATTGGAACTGGCCTTTCCGGACACGAAAATGATGATATCGTGGTCCAATGCGAAACGGGACAGACGCGCATGCCTGGTGGCGACCTGCGAGCAGATCGTGTTGTGTACCATCAGCAGCCTCCGGCCCTTGAACTGAGTGATGGGCATCTCGTTGGACACCGCCATCATCTCCTCCAGCCGGGAGCAGATGGAAGCATATTCGGCAGGACTCTTTGTCGTCTGGGAAAATATCTCGACAGGCTCGTGCAGATCTATCCTGCCATCCGAGACACAGTCCTCCAGCATCTTCATGTTCTCTATCACAACCGCATCTCCGGCAACCTGCCCGAGCAGCCCGAGCACTTCCGGATGACCTATTTTCCCGAAGATTATTATCTGCCCCTTCCTCGGCCCGTCATGCTGTCTTGAATATGCATCCTTGATGTCTTTCTGCAGCTTCAGCACAACAGGGCAAGTGCAGTCTATTATGTTGAATCCCAATGCTTCAGCCTGCCTGTATGTTTCAGGGGGCTCTCCATGGGCACGGATGAGCAGGGTCTCCCCCGTCGCATCCTGCATCTCCGACAGGTCTTCCCTGTCGACAGTGACAAGCCCCTTGGCCGCAAGCCTGTTCAGCTCCGATTCATTATGCACGATAGATCCGAGCGAATAAAGCCTTCCGCGCGACACTCCGGCCCCATCAAGGAATTCTTCAGCCCTGTCTATAGCCCTGATCACGCCTGCGCAGAAACCGGAATTGTTATCGACATCAACAGTCATGGCAAAAGCATTTCAATCTCAACATTCTCTCACCGGGAACCGTTCGGCAACCAGCCGTCTGAACCAGTCCATCTGCTCATCTATAGTCATATCGGAGTTGTCGAGCACTATCGCATCCTCTGCCATGGACAGCGGGGATGTCTCTCTGTGGGAATCTATGAAATCCCTCTCGCGTATGTTCTTGAGAACCTCATCAAAATCGACAGTCTCCCCTCTCCGTTTCATCTCATCCGCCCTTCTGCGCGCGCGCACCATCTGGTCGGCCGTCATGAAAATCTTCAGCTCTGCATCCGGAAAGACAGTGGTACCTATGTCCCGTCCATCCATAACCACGCGTTTTCTCCGTCCGAACTCCCTCAACCTGTCATCTACAAAATCCCTCACTTCCGGGACAGCGGATATCGGGCTGACCTTGTCCGAGACAGCCAATGTCCGTATCTCGCCCTCTATACACCTGTCACCGATATAGGTCATACTTCCATCTCCCTTGTCCTCGAAATGTATGTCCAGCCCCTGTAGCGCCCTGCACAGAGACTGCCTGTCAATCTCTCCGGAAGGCGAGATGACACCTTTCTCTATGGAATACAGTGTGACCGCCCGGTAAAGAGCCCCGGAATCAAGATACAGGAAAGACACTTCCGCCGCAATCCGCTTTGCAAATGTGCTCTTCCCTGTCGATGAGTATCCATCAATGGCGATGATGATATCAGGTATCAGCATTTCAGTACACAATGGTTAGGTCAGCAAAATTATAAAAATTTGCGTAAACACGGAAATTTGTCCGATATTTGTACCGTTCCGCGCCGGCTCTGCCGGATGGCAGGGTTCAGAAGCGGGACACAAGACATATACGATATGAAAATACTTATAATCGATGACGAGCGGGCTATCCGCAACTCTCTCAAGGAAATCCTGATGGATGAAGGATACGAGGCAGACACGGCCGAAGATGGGGCACAGGGAGTGGATATGACTCTGAAAGAGAAGTACAGCGTGATTTTCTGCGACATCAAGATGCCTAACATGGATGGTATCGAGGTGCTGGACAGGCTGGCCGCCGAAGGTGTGGATTCCGCAGTAATCATGATTTCAGGACACGGAGACATAGACACTGCCGTAGAATGCATCAAGAAAGGTGCATTTGACTTCATACAGAAGCCACTGGACCTCAACAGGATACTCATCACAATCAAGAATGCGACCGACAAGGTCACGCTCATCTCCAAGACAGAAAGGCTGGCATCCGAAGCCACAAGGCTAAAGAAGAAAGTCTACGGACAGGAAATGGTCGGGGAATCCGCCCCAATGCAGAAAGTCCGTGAAATGATAGACAAGGTCGCCCCGACGGATGCCAGGGTGCTTATCACTGGAGCAAACGGTACAGGCAAGGAGCTTGTGGCAAGGACTCTGCACCAGAAAAGCATGCGGTCCCAGATGCCATACGTGGAGGTGAACTGTGCTGCCATCCCGTCAGAACTCATTGAAAGCGAACTGTTCGGACATGAGAAAGGAGCCTTCACATCAGCAGTGAAGCAACACAAGGGAAAGTTTGAACAGGCGGATGGAGGCACCCTGTTCCTCGATGAGATCGGCGACATGAGCCTTGCGGCACAGGCAAAAGTACTCAGGGTCCTGCAGGAGAAAAAGCTTTCCCGTGTAGGGAGCGACAAGGACATCAATGTGGATGTCCGCGTCCTTGCAGCCACCAACAAGAACCTTCTGGAAGAAATTGCGAAAGGCAACTTCAGGGAAGACCTTTACCACAGGCTGAGCGTGATCGTGATCACCGTCCCGTCCCTTGACGACAGGAAAGATGACATTCCTCTGCTGGTCAACTATTTCATTGACCAGATATGCAACGAGACGGGTATGCAGCGCAGGGAAGTTGACCAGGATGCAATGCAGCTGCTGGTGGACAAGAGATGGACTGGAAACATCAGGGAACTCCGGAATGTCGTGGAACGTCTTCTCATCCTGTCCGGCAGCCGCATCACCGCCTCTGACATCCACGCATACGTCTATTGACCGGAACAACTTCGGACGAGCTGCAGGAAAGACAAGACAGGGGCCGGCTTTTACTTCAAGTCAGCCCCTGTCTGCCGTACAGGTTTTTCCGTATAATTACGGTTATTCGTCAGTATCCTGCTCTGCGTATGCCTTCAGAAGCTTCTCCTGCACATCTGAAGGGACAGGCTGGTAGTCTGCGAACTCCATTGTGAATGTCGCACTTCCCGAAGTGAGAGAACTCAGGGTCGTCGAGTACTTGTAAAGCTCTGCGAGAGGGACGCGTGCCTTGATGACATCGAACCCCTTGTCGGTCCCCATCCCCTCGATAAGAGCCCTGCGGTTCTGCAGGTCAGACATACAGGTACCCATATACTCAGATGGAGTCATGACCTCGAGCCTGTAGATAGGCTCCATAATCTTCGGCCCGGCATTGCGGAAAGCCTCCTTGAATGCGTTCCGCGCAGCAAGGACAAATGAAATCTCATTGGAGTCCACAGGATGCATCTTGCCATCGAAAACATATACGCGGATGTCGCGGGCAAGAGAACCGGTGAGCGGACCTTCACTCATCTTCTCCATTATTCCCTTGAGGATGGCAGGCATGAACCTGGCATCTATCGCACCGCCTACGATGCAGTTGTAGAATTCCAGCTTGCCGCCCCACTCAAGGTCAAAGCTCTCCTTGCTCTTGACATTGAGCACCACATCCTTGCCATCAATCTTGAACTTGTTGGTCGCCTCGACCCCTTCCACGATAGGGCAGATGAGAAGATGGACCTCACCGAACTGTCCCGCACCACCGGACTGCTTCTTGTGCCTGTAGTTCGCCACAGCCACCTTGGTGATGGTCTCCCTGTAGGAAATCTTCGGAGGGAACATCTCTATCTCGATTTTGTTCTCGTTCTGGAGTCTCCATTTCACGATGTTGATATGCTGCTCTCCCTGCCCCTTGAGGATTGTCTGTTTCAGCTCCTTTGAATATTCCACTATAATGGTCGGGTCCTCGGCCGAAATCTTGGAGAGGGCCTCCCCCATCTTCTCCTCGTCCTTCTGCTCCCTGGCCTTGATTGCCGTACGGAACTTGGATGCCGGGAACTTGATGTGCTCGTATGCTATGTCACAACCAGGCTGGGCAAGTGTCGTGTTGGTCTTTGCCGCCCTCAGCTTCACAGTGCAGCCAATGTCGCCTGCATACAGGTCAGACACCTTCTCCTTCTTCTTGCCGGCTACGGCATAGATGGCCGAAATCCTCTCCTTGTCGCCTGTTTCCGGGTTCTCGAGATCCTGTCCTTCCGTAAGCTCTCCGGACATCACCTTGAAATAAGCGACCTCGCCGAGATGGGACTCGACCGCTGTCTTATATATGAAAAGTGTAGTAGGGGCATCCTGCTTGCACTCTATCTCTTTCCCATCCTTTGTAAGGGCTTTCCTGTCTGCAGGAGAGGATGCCACCTTGATGGTGAACTCCATAAGCCTCTTCACTCCGATATCCTTCTTCGCAGACAGGCAGAATACAGGAAGGACCTCGCCAGCCTTGCATCCTATGCCTATACCCTTGCGGATCTCGTCCTCCGTAAGGACTCCTGCCTCGAAGAACTTCTCCATCAGGGTGTCATCGTATTCCGCCGCCCTTTCTATGAGCGCGGATCTCAATTCCTCCGCCTCATCCTTATACTGTGCCGGTATCTCCAGATCCTCCCTTGTCCCGTTGTCATCCTTGAAATGGTAGTACTTCATCTTGAGGACATCTATGAACCCATCGAAAGACGGGCCCGGATTGACAGGATACTGAATGAGCACCGGTTTCTTCCCGAAAGCCTCCTTCATCGAATCGAGAGTATTCTCCCACGATGCCTTCTCCCCATCGAGCTGGTTGATGCCCACAATAAGAGGGATACCGTACTGCTCCGCATAGCGGGCGAATATCTCCGTACCGACCTCGACTCCCTGCTGTGCATTGATAACCAGGACTCCAGTGTCGCACACCTTGAAGGCGGAAACCGCTCCTCCGACGAAATCATCTGCCCCGGGAGTATCTATTATATTGAACTTGGTGTCCATGAACTCCGCATAGAGAGGAGTCGCATAGATCGACCTCTGGTTGATCTGCTCGATCTCCGAGTTGTCCGAGACCGTATTCTTCGCTTCGACGGTACCTCGCCTGTCGATGACCTTTCCTTCAAAGAGCATCGCTTCAGATAATGTGGTCTTGCCTGACTTCGTGCTGCCCAGGAGAACCACATTGCGGATGTTTTGAGTTGAATAAGCTTTCATTGTTACTTATGAGATTTATTAGTTTTGTGTCAAGTGTCCCGCTTTTTACGGCACATCCTTGCAAACTTAATAAAATTATATGTAAATAACAATCATTCCGGAGCCTATTATCCGTTTTTCAGTGACACCGCCATCCGATATGGCTACAGGAGATACAGAGGGATGCACCCCGCATATATCCTGACTATGTCCTGGCCCGACAACCCGAAATTGTCACGGAGATAACAGTCCATGTCAGGTTCGGCGACCCCGAGACTTGCGCAGATGTCTCCGAAAGCCTCCGGTCTGCCCATAGTTGCGCCGCCGCGGTCAAGAACCGCCGCGAACTGTTCAAATTTCTTTTCAATGACATCCTTTTCCATAGCGAACTTTTTGTTTGCAAAACTCCTATATTCTCCCCAGATATTCAACAACGGCGACAGGATTTATATGATTTTTGATCCGATTTTTCTGTTTTTTGTAAAAATTTTTCTTTTTGATACCTTTTTCTTGCCTTTGGCAAGTTTTTGTTGTCTGCAACCCGGCCTTATATATGATACATTTGCTATCCAAAACGGAATATGGATGGACAACGGTTCTGTCAAGAAAAACATTTCCAGAATCAGGAAAGCTTCCGGCATCTCGCAGACAGAAATGGCGGAAAGGCTCGGCATATCCAGGACTGCATACCGCAATCTGGAGAGCGGGGACACAAAGCTGATAAGCGAGAATGTGGACAGGATTGCCGCCGTGCTGGAAAAGACTCCGGAAGAACTCGTACTCGGATATGCGCCATCCGCCAGAGACTCGATGCGAGTGAATGACATCCAGAAAGAGAATGCACAGAGGCAGAAAGAGCTGGTTGCCAGATACGATTCGGAGATAAAGCGGCTACAGGAGCAGATAAGGACACTGCGCGAATGCATAGATGCCCTGCAGGAGACTGTCCGCACAAAGGATGAAGTCATCTTGATGCTCAAAAGAAAAATTGGCGGGGACAGCAGAAATAAGTAACTTTGAAGCCCGATAAGGGAAAGGGCTGTCCATGAAAGAAATCAGACTACAGAATTCATTGAATGACAATCTGTTGGAGGCAGGGTGCGATGAAGCCGGACGAGGGCCTCTCGCAGGACCGGTCTTTGCCGCCGCCGTGATACTCCCGAAAGATTTCCATCATCCGCAGCTCAACGATTCGAAGAGAATGACCGGCCCGGCAAGGGACAGACTGAGAGCAGTAATCGAAACTGAAGCCATTGCTTTCAAAGTAGTTGCAGCCGGAGCTGAAGAGATAGACAGCATCAACATACTCAACGCTTCGATAGCCTGTATGCAGAGGGCGGTGATGGGACTGCCGATATGTCCCGGATACCTGCTGATAGACGGCAACAGGTTCAGGACTTTCAGCCACATCCTCCGGATGCAGGATGGACTGGGCGAAATGACGGAAGAAGAAAAGGCAAAGGCCCTGCAGGCTGCAGAAAGGTATGACAGGATACCGTATTCCTGCATCGTGAAAGGGGATGCCAGATTCGCGCCCATCGCCGCAGCATCCGTACTCGCCAAGACATACAGGGATGAATATATGAGACGGCTGGCGATTGAATATCCGGAGTACGGCTGGGACAGGAATATGGGATATCCCACACGGGAGCACATAGAGGCTATCCGGAAGTTCGGGCTTACCCCATACCACAGGAAATCCTTCCATATAAAAGAACTGGAGCCGTCCCTGTTCTGAACAGACATTCCCGCACAAAGGAATTCCAGGAAACCCGTTTCACCGGACCAACATTTAAACACAATATTATATGGCAAGAAGATCTATCATCTGGTTCCTGGCTGCAGCCATCGTGGCAGCGGCACCTGCGGCATCCGGACAGACGAAAGCCGATACCGATGAAGGGTATGTGCACATCAAGGACATTCCATACACATCCGCCGGCGAGACGGATCCCTACAAGACAGAAAGATGCAAGCTGGACCTGTACTTCCCGGAAGGGGAGGAAGGGTTCCCCACCCTTGTATGGTTCCACGGAGGAGGACTGGAGACCGGCTCCAAATCCCTGCAGGATGGATTCCGCAGACAGGGGTTCGCTGTGGCGGATGTCAACTACAGGCTTTTCCCGGAAGCGAGATGCCCGGACTACATAAATGATGCAGCAGAAGCCGTGGCGTACATTTTCAGGCATATCGGAGAATATGGAGGAGACCCGTCCAGAATCTATGTCGGAGGCCATTCTGCAGGAGGATACCTGACCCTTATGCTCGTCCTTTGCCCTGAATATATGGACCGGTTCGGTGCCGATGCCGGACTCATCAGGAAAGCGTACCCGGTGAGCGGCCAGACATTCACCCATTTCACCATCAAGAAAGAGCGCGGAATGCCGATGGACCTGCCTTTCATAGATGAATATGCGCCCGTGAACAATGTCCGGCAGGATGGCGCTCCACTGATGCTGATCACCGGAGACAGGGAACTCGAAATGCTCTGCAGATATGAGGAGAACGAATGCCTGCTGGCCATACTGAAACATTTCAGACATCCGGCGGAACTGTACGAACTGGACGGATTCGACCACGGCAATGTCGTAGTCCCTGCCTGTATCCTCATAAGGAATGATATCCATCGGGACTGCCGTACCGGGGATTGAAAAATTCACATCGATTCACCGGATGACAGTATGTGTCTAAAAGTTAAAGTTGTATATTTGCAGTCTTTGTGATAAAACTGATTTGTGATGAAGAAATTTATTTGTATTCTGGCCGCCCTGACAGTTCTCGTGTCGGGGGCAAGGGCCGATGAAGGGATGTGGATGCTTCCTCTCCTGCAGAAAATGAACGCGAAAATGCTGGAGGCGGAAGGATGCCGTCTGACTCCTGACCAGATCTACAGCATCAACCATTCATCCCTGAAAGATGCCGTCGTGCAGTTCGGCGGAGGGTGCACGGGAGAGATCATCTCCAATGAGGGGCTGCTCGTGACCAACCACCATTGCGGCTATGCGAGCATCCAGCAGCTCAGCAGCATCGAACATGACTACCTGAAAGATGGATACTGGGCGATGAACCGTTCGGAAGAACTTCCGGTAAAGGGTCTTACAGTCACTTTCCTTGAATATATGGAAGATGTCACCGATGAATTCAATGCCGCACGGAAAAAGGCGGAGAAGATGTACCGCGACAGCACGGACAACGAAGCCCTTGTAGCGGACTACCTGAACAGGAACGTCTACGACAGGATTATCAGCGAGGCTGAAGAGGAATACCCTCATTGTGAAGCCTACATACTCCCGTTCTACAACAACAATGTATATTATCTCATAGTATATAAGAAATACAGGGACATCCGTTTCGTAGGCGCACCGCCTTCCTCAATCGGCAAGTTCGGAGCGGACACCGACAACTGGATGTGGCCACGCCATACAGGCGACTTCTCCATGTTCAGGGTCTATGCGGACAAGGACAACAATCCGGCTGACTATTCCGAGGACAATGTGCCGTACATTCCGAAGCAGTCTCTCAAGATATCCCTCAAGGGCATACAGGAGGGAGACTATACAATGATTATGGGCTACCCGGGAAGCACGGTAAGGTTCCAGACCGTACCGGAGCTTGAGAACATGCTGACTCAGAACGATATCCGCATTGCAGCAAGGACAGTCCGCCAAGACCTTATGCTGGAGGACATGCTGGCGGACCCATCTGTAAACATCCAGTATGCGAACAAGTACGCCGGCTCGACCAACGGATGGAAGAAGTGGAAAGGGATGAAAATAGCCTTCGACAAGCTCGATATTATCGGAAGGGCTGCGGAAGAAGAGGCTGCATTCTCGGAATGGTGCAGTTCAAGCAGGAAACGGACAGCTGAATACGGATTTGCCATCGACTCCATCCGGAATGCCGTTGCAAGGCTGACCGCTCCGTATTCAGTATACACGACCGTATCGGAATCTGTGGCACGCATAGAGCTTGTATCATTTGCAATGAAATGCAATGCCGCCCTCGCCGACTCTACACAAGAGGCCGCTGATGCAGCCATCGGGGTCATCTCCGGATATTACAAAGACTACTCGGAGCCTACAGACCGGAAGATAGCCAAAGGGCTTCTGAAGTTCTACAGGGACAATGTCGCTCCGGAACATTATCTGCAGGGACTCGGGGAGGATTTCGCGACCATGGACATAGATGCATACGTAGACAGCCTTTTCGACAACAGCATCTTCACCTCACTGGACAGGCTGAAGGCAGAAGTCGCTGCCGGAGGGGCATCCATCATTACCAATGACCCTGCCATTGCTCTGGGGATGGCATGCAACAGAGTGCTTGACAAAAGCTACGCGGAGATGCTCGGGGCACTCAGGAGCCTCGAGAAAGGACGGACTGCATACACCGCCGGACTTATGGAATGGAAGAAAGGGGAACCATCCTATCCTGATGCCAATTTCACGATGAGGCTGACATACGGTTCAGTCAAATCTTACTCCCCTGCCGATGCAGTCCTCTACAGGTACTACACGACACTTGACGGAGTGATGGAAAAGGAAGATCCTGACAACTGGGAATTCGTGGTGCCTGCAAAGCTCAAGGAACTGTGGAAAGCCGGAGATTTCGGCGACTACGCAATGGCTGACGGCAAGATGCCTGTAGCATTCCTCACCGACAACGACATTACGGGCGGCAACTCCGGCTCACCTGTACTCAATGCAGACGGAGAACTGGTCGGACTTGCCTTTGATGGCAACTGGGAGTCTATGAGCAGCGATGTCATGTTCGAGCCTGAACTCCAGAGGTGCATCTGCGTGGACATCCGCTATGTGCTTTTCATAATGGACAAGTTCGGGGGAGCCGGATATCTGCTGGATGAGATGGATATTGTACGGTAACTGACTGTCACCCGCACTGGGGTGAAGGATCTAACAGAATAAACATACCATGACATCTGAAGAAATAATAAAAGTCCTGCAAGAAGTTGAACACCCGGGCAACGGGGACAGGAATATCGTTGAACTGGGGATGTTGGAAAATGTCGATGTGGATGGGGACAAGGTTACTGTCAGCCTTGTCTTCCCGAAACACCGCGATCCCCTGTCGGAATACCTTGTTGGCAGCTGCAAAGCCACCATCATCCGGCATTTCCCCCAGGCTCAAGTCGAGGTGAAGACCTCAATCAAAGAGGCACCCAAGAAAAAGCCAGGACTCGACCTCGGATTCGAGGAGCTGAAGAATGTACATCATCTCATCGGAGTCGCTTCGGGCAAAGGAGGGGTCGGGAAATCCACAGTAGCGGTGAACCTGGCTGTCGCGCTTGCCCGCGAAGGATACCGGGTAGGGCTTGCAGATGCCGATGTCTACGGACCATCCGTGCCGAAGATGACAGGGACGGAAGGCGCGGTTCCGGATGCATTCAACGACCCGGAACTCGGAAGGGATGTCATAATCCCTGTCGAGAAATACGGGGTGAAATGGATGTCGATAGGGTATTTCGCAAAACCTGAACAGGCTCTCATCTGGAGAGGGCCGATGGCTTGTAACGCCCTGAAACAGATGATTCTGCAGGTACGGTGGGGAGAACTGGACTTCCTGCTCATCGATATGCCTCCCGGCACCGGGGACATACACATCAGCCTTGTCCATGACATCCCGTTCGAAGGAGCCGTAATCGTCAGCACACCTCAGGATGTCGCCCTCGCAGATGTGGAGAAAGGAGTGAACATGTTCCGAAACCAGAGCATCAACAAGAAAATATTCGGTCTTGTGGAGAATATGGCATGGTTCACACCGGAAGAACTGCCGCAGAACAGGTACTACATATTCGGGAAGGATGGAGGCGCGAGAATGGCAGAGAAATACGGGATTCCGCTTCTCGGACAGATACCTATCGTCCAGAGCATCCGTGAAGGCGGAGACTGCGGAGAACCTGTCGCCCTCTCCTCCCGTCCGGACGGAATAGCCTTCGTATCCCTGGCCACCAGGCTTGCAGAAGAGGCGGAGAAAGCCGGCAGACCTGCCGGAGACTGATGGCTGCTGCAATGGAGGAGATTCAGGACAAGACCCCAAACGTATTGCGTGCCGGTGATCTGACCACGGGAAAGATTACCGGCACTTTATTTCGTTTCACCCTTCCGATGATTGCGGGATCTCTCCTGCAGCAGTGCTACAACATTGCCGATACCATAATTGTTGGCAGGGCCATAGGAGCCGAAGCCCTGGCAGCAGTCGGTTCATCATATACCCTTATGGTCTTCCTGACCTCCATCCTGACAGGGCTGTCCATGGGAAGCGGCACCATATTCTCGCTCAGATACGGTGCTGGAGACCGGACTGGATTAAAAGAAAGCATCTCGGCATCATTCGTCCTGATCGGAGGAATCACCATCCTCCTCACCCTTGCGGCATTCGCCACACTCAATCCTGTCCTCCGCTGGCTGCAGGTCCCGGCAGATGTGAGAGCCCCTATGAGAGACTATCTGTGGATAATATACTGGGGGATCGGATTCATATTCCTGTACAACTACTTTGCGGCACTTCTCAGAGCCATAGGAGACTCCGTAACCCCGCTTATATGGCTTGCAGGTACGGCAATACTGAACATCGGGCTCGATCTGCTGTTCATCCTGGAGTTTGGCTGGGGCATCCGGGGTGCAGCCGCAGCGACCGTCATATCGCAAGGTGTCTCCGGAATCGGATTGGGCATCCAGACAATAATGACCAGACGGGAGCTTCTGCCATCCGGAAATGAATACCGGCCTGACCGGAAAACGCTGAAGAACATAGCGGCATTCTCTTCCCTTACCTGCATCCAGCAGTCCGTGATGAATCTGGGCATCCTTGCGGTACAGGGTCTGGTAAACAGTTTCGGCACTGTGGTGATGGCAGCATTTGCAGCTGCAGTCAAGATAGATTCGTTCGCCTATATGCCTGTCCAGGAATTCGGGAACGCTTTTTCCACTTTCATCGCACAGAACCACGGAGCAGGCAGACAGGACAGGATACGCAAGGGGATAACCAGGGCGGTACTGTTAATGGCCTTATTCTCTATAACGGTATCCGCAACGGTATTCCTGTGCGCCGGACCTCTGATGCGGATATTTGTAGACGGGAACGAAACCGGGATAATCGACGCAGGTATCGGATATCTGAGAATTGAAGGGGCCTGCTACATAGGGATAGGCCTTCTCTTTATGCTATATGGATACTACAGGGCAATATGCATGCCCGGGATGTCCGTCATTCTCACTGTACTGTCTCTCGGAACAAGGGTCGCACTTTCCTATATGCTTGCACCTGTTCCCGGAATCGGGGAAACCGGAATCTGGTGGTCCATACCGATAGGCTGGGCTCTGGCCGACCTTGTCGGTGTCATCCGGTACTTCCATCTGAAATGCAGACAGGCGGCAGGGTCTGCTGCCTGACCAAGTACTGTGGTCTTATAGTTACAATATATTTGAAACAGCCCGACTTTTTTCGTATGTTTGTCACTAAAACAGGTGCAGTTATGGAGCGTCAGGATATAGAATACAAATCCCTGCAGAAAATCCATTCAGGAGATAAAGGATTCAAAGATCTATCCGTGACATGCGTTGCATTAGCCAATGCACAGGGCGGACAAATATTCATTGGCTATGATGACAAGACAGGAGAACCTCCTGCAGAACAGAGAGTATCTGTAAAAGAGATTAACGACACGACCTCCAGATTACGCAGTCTCTGCTTTAATGTAGCATTAGCATCATCCTCGATTATGCATAGCGGAAACGGAGGCCAATATTTTATCATCACCATCTATCCATCTGTTCATTCGATAGCATCAACCTCTGATGGTAAATTTTATATAAGGATCGCGGACAGATGTGAACCCGTAAGAAGCGAAGACATTCAACGGCTTGCGAATGACAAACAATCTTTCCAATGGGAACTTGTATGCACCCACAAAGTCTCATTGTCAGATATCAGGCCAGAAGCATTGAAAGACTTTGCCGAACACATCAGACAATCTGACAGAATTTCCGAACATATAAGACAAATGTCTGACATCGAACTGGCCAGGAACTATAACCTGACAGAAGGAGAATACCTCACAAACCTTGGGATTCTTTGGCTAGGCAATGCATCTCAACGTAGCCGGATAATGTATCCTATTACTGTACAATATATTGTTTACGACAACCAGGACCGGAAAATCCGCAAAAGAGACTGGCATGACAATATACTCAATCCCGCAGACCTGCTGTTGTCAATTGAAAAAGAAGCGACAGAACTTAAATACTCATACGAATTTCCCGAAGGGCTTTTCAGGAAACAAATTTATCATTATCATCCTAAAGTGATACGCGAATTGCTTTTGAATGCTTTTGCCCATAAAAGTTTTTGCATTTCAGGAGATATAATGATAGAAGTCTACCCAGACAGATTGGAAATATCCAATCCCGGAGGACTTCCTTTAGGAGTTACAAAAGACAATATCCTGCATCAAAGACAAAGAAGGAATCCTCATTTCATAAGGATAATGCATGATCTGAAACTTATGGAAGGAGAAGGCTCAGGATATGATCTTATATATGAGCTTGATGCCAGAGACTCAAAAAGGCTTCCGGAAATCGAGTCAGATTTCAACTATACCAAAGTTACCCAATATTCTGAAATCACAAACGGGGGAATAATACCTTTATTGGATTATACACTAAATCACTATACTTTATCACAAAAAGACATAATCACATTGGGAATAGTCGCCGTCAAGCAAAAGATACTGTCAACAGAACTGGCAAGACTCCTTCAACTGTCTGAAACTGACAGAATGCGGAACTATGTTGATAAACTTGTGAATCTGGATATTCTGGTAAAACGTGGAAAGAAAAAAGGAACTGAATTTCTGATCAATCCCAAATTGGTAACAAATGCTCATCTGAATATAAAAACCTCACTGAAAACCATTGAACCTTATCGCATAGAAGCCCTGATTGAAGAAGATTTAAGATTACATCCAGGCAGCCGCATATCAGAAATATCCCGACGACTGCCCGATATTGAAATCCGAGATATACGTAAATTCGTCTATAATTTGGCCCACAATGGCATACTGGAATCCAGCGGCAGCAAAACCAACAGGATTTATTTCCTCAAACAGGTGCCAACCGAATGAATTTCTGGCAAAAAAAAAAAGATTTGAAAAAGAATTTAAGGTATTTACAATGCTATTTAATTGATTTTAAGATAATTAATTCTTTTATATTTCTGTCTTACTCCATCAGTTTTTAAGTAAACTGTAAAAAGAACCTGCCTATCTGATACGGTCGAGCCAGCGGCCGCGGACAAGACGGAACAGGAAGATTGCTCCCCGGAAGCAGAGTTCGATGCACATCGCAATCCATACCCCCTTGAGGCCAAGGACAGGAGCCAGGACTGCGGCAAGCGACAGCCTCACCACCCAGATACTGAAGAAATTCATGCAGCTCGGGACCAGAGTGTCTCCGGTCCCAATGAAAGCACAATAGGCGACAATCGAAGCGGCATACATAGGCTCTGCAAAAGCCTCTATCCTCAGCACGCATACCCCAAGGTCCTTTATCTCCTCGACAGGGGTCATTATCCCCATCATGAGAGGAGCGGCGAGATACATGACAAGCCCCATGATGGTCATCACCGCCATGCCAAGTCCGACGGACATGTACGCGAACCTTCTGGTAAGGTCCTTCCTGCACGCCCCCACGCTCTGGCCGACAAGGGTGGTCGCAGCATCCCCTATGCCCTGCCCCGGCATATAGCACAGGCTCTCCGCGGTCACCGCAAAGGCATTCGCAGCAATTGCGATATTCCCAAGAGGAGCGACGATTACCGTGGAGGCAATCTGCGCCCCGCACATTATCGTATGTTCCAGACCTATAGGAGCACCTATCTGGAAAGCCTTTTTCAGCGTGCTCCCCTGCACCCTGAGCCTGACCTTCTCCTGCGTCAGCGCAAGCTCCTTCGACTTGAAGCACAGATAGGAAGACATCAGCAATGAGGTGACTGCAATCGCAAGGGCGGTCCCGAGCGCGGCTCCGGCTACCTCCATCCCGGCACCGTACATCGTGAAAGTATGTCCAAGAAGAGTGACCTCCCTGGTCGGGAAAATGAATATCGTGTTGAAGACAATGTCCAGGATGCACATGGACACATTGAGCATACTCGGCACCCTCATGTTGCCACTGCTCTGGAGCATACTGCCGGACAGGCGGTTGAGCTGCATGAACGGGAGCGAGAAGGCGAATATCATAAAATATTCGGAAGCCATCCCGGCAATGGACTCATCCCCTCCGAGCCAGCCCGGCAGGAACGGACATATAGCACAGGCGATACACATCGCCGCTATCCCGAAGACGGATGTAGCTGCCAGAGCCTGCCGGAGGACATCCCTTGCCTTACGGAGTTCTCCCGCACCGACAAGATGCGCGACCTGCACGCTGAACCCGACAGATGCCGCCGACAGGATACCGCCGAAAAGCCATGTGCTGGTGGACATCAGTCCGATTGCAGCGGATGCTTCCGCACCGAGACTTCCCACCATCGAGGCATCTATGTACACCATCACGATATAGGACAGCTGGGCGAGCATGGACGGGATACTGAGGCGCACGATGAGAGAGAGCCGCTGCATCCACGACAGCGGCCTTCCTCTGCGCACCATTTCAAGCAATATCGCTTCCGCCTTCATTCTGAACAATTCGAGGCTGCAAATTTACACAGAAATTTATGATCTTATAATTGACTGACATTAAATTATTTTGTATGTTTGTAACCGTTTTAATCGAAAACTGAACCAATCAATACACTTAATTCAAGTATCATGAAAAAATTTTTGATCGTTGCTGCCATGATTGCAGCATCCGTATCCCTTTCAGCACAGCAGAAGGGTGATTTCTCAGTAGGGGGGGCACTCGGTGTCGGAGGCGGTAGCATTACCAACAAATGGTCGACTACTGCCGGAGGACAGACGGACAGCGACAAGGAGAGCTATCCTTCCACCACCAATTTCATGCTGGCCCCGACATTCAGCTATTTCGTAATCGACAACCTCGAACTTTCAGCAGGGCTGGAGTATGACATGACAAAAAACTACACCGGAAAAGGCAGCGACAATAAAAACAGGTTCGGATTCCAGCATATAGCCATGGGTGTAATCGGTGCGCACTATTACATTCCGCTCATTGCGGACATACTGTACTACACACCTGGTGTCGAATTCGGATTCGGAGGAGGCTCTTCAATATCACAGAATTACGATGGCAGCAAAACCACAGAGAAAGTACCGTTTGTGTTCGCTTTCAACGCAGACCTCGGCAAGGTCGAGTTCAAGGCGACTGACAACATCGGTGTCTTTGCCAATCTTCTGAGCCTTTCTGTAGCAACTGTGACTTACAAAGAAGAGGACAATACGCTCGATGCAGTCTACAAGGACAGTTACACCGCCTTCGGAGCCAACTTCAACTACGGCATCACCCTCGGTGTGAAATATTATTTCTAGGATGTTCTCCGTATAACGGATAACTGCAATAATTCTCTGCGGATCGGGTTTATCAGAATGACACGGTTTTCAGAGAAAAGGTAAAAGGGGCTTCAAGCGCCCCTTTTATTATGTCCCGACAGGCATGATTCCCCTGTCATCGCTTGACATTTCCGATTATTGTCTATCTTTGCGGCCCGTTTCTGGCGGTCAGGACGGAGATTCACCGAAAAAACAAAGTCATTATGGCATCTGAAGCAAGAAAAAGTATGCTCCATGGGGTACTGCTCATAGCACTGTTCTCCTGTGCCGCATTCTATATAGCGGACTTCGATTTCATCAGGAAACTTTCATTCAGCCCGCTGATTGTCGGCATCGTGCTGGGGATGCTGTACGCGAATTCCCTGCGGAACAATCTTCCAGAGACATGGGTTCCAGGCATCAAGTTCTGCTCCAAACAGGTACTGCGTCTCGGCATCATCCTGTACGGATTCCGCCTGACTTTCCAGAGCGTCATCGCGGTCGGGACAGAAGCCATTGTCATAGACCTTATCATTGTGACCCTCACCCTGCTTATAGGGATTGGCGCAGGAAGACTTCTGAAACTGGACAGGGACCTTTCCCTGCTGACAGCCACCGGCAGCGCAATATGCGGAGCGGCCGCCGTCCTCGGAGCAGAATCCGTCATCAAGCCTCAACCTTACAAGACTGCCGTAGCCGTCTCCACTGTTGTGATATTCGGGACAATCGCTATGTTTCTCTATCCGATGCTCTACCGTAGCGGAGTCACCGGACTGGATGAGACAGGAATGGGAGTCTACACAGGCTCAACCCTCCATGAAGTCGCCCATGTGGTCGGAGCGGGCAACGCTATGGGGGACAAGATTTCGGACACTGCCATTATCGTCAAGATGATAAGGGTCATCCTCCTCGCCCCTGTGCTTCTGATAATGAGTTTCCTTATCGGAGGCAAACCGGCACCCGGACAGAAACGCAAGGTCACCGTACCGTGGTTCGCTTTCGGATTTATCGCGGTTATCGGATTCAATTCACTGAACCTGATACCATCTTCCATCGTCAACTATATCAATGGCTTCGACACGTTTCTGCTCACTATGGCCATGACTGCCCTCGGAGCAGAGACAAGCATCGACAAGTTCCGGCAGGCCGGGGCAAAACCGTTCCTCCTTGCCGCCATCCTGTTCGTATGGCTCATGGGAGGAGGCTATCTGCTCGCCCGCTACCTCGGGCCGCTGCTGTAACCAGCCGGGCCTTATTGTCCAATTCGACTACGCGACCGGATACCCGGCTCCTGCACAGCCTCGGTCTACAGAATCTGTGCAGCGTGATTCCTGGTGTCCACCTTGTCTATGACTCTTTCTATTTCCCCTGTTTCAGAGATGATGAATGTCTTGCGGAGCGTCCCTTCCGTAACCTTGCCGTACATCTTCTTCTCTCCCCAAGCCCCGAAAGCACGCAGCATTTCAGTCGACGGGTCTGAAAGCAGGGTAAACGGCAGCGAGTTCTTCTCCCTGAACCTCATATGCGAAGCCGCGCTGTCCCTGCTGACTCCATAGACTTCATATCCCGCAGCCTTCAAGGCTCCGAAATTGTCCCTGAGGCTGCAAGCCTCCGCCGTACACCCCGGAGTGCTGTCTTTCGGATAGAAATAAAGCACAATCCTCTTGCCTGCAAAATCCTTGTCCGTAACCGTATTGCCGTCCTGGTCCTGCACCCGGAATTCCGGCATTCTGTCTCCTTCTTTCAACATATCGATAAATTTAATGTCAATCCTATAAACTCGGCAATCCTTATTTACTGCCTGTCAGTGTCATTTACAATCTTTTCCTGACGGGAAAGCCTCCAGTATCCTGCCCATCCATCTGCGGCTACCCCATCCACAGGGATAACAGCAGTGAAGGAATCGAACGGATACCGGACACACCAGCCAGCTCATCCGGATATTTCCACTCATCCGGATTTTTCTCATAATCGGCGACTTTTGTCAAGGAGTCCGCCTTTGTCAATTCCGCCAGCACGATTTTCCACAGGAAAAAACAATTTGTAAATATACGAATTTTGCAACACTTACAAATAAGTTGATTTCTTTCTCGCAAGATACTCGATGGCATAGACCGGCCAACGGGGAACTTTTCGGATATTTGTACGGACTGCAGGAATATCGCACATAAGGAAAATGGAAGCAAGGACTAATGCGAACCAGATAACATAGCCATAAACCTGTTTCATTGTCACCATCATCATAGAGTGCAGGAAGTCGTGCCCAATGTATTCCCCAAAATTCAAGCATGCCATATTCAATTGCGTTAAAGTGAACTGCTGCCCGTAGCGAATCATATTGTCATTCATAAAGTGCGAGAATATGGCCGTATAAATACCGTAACCTGCAGCTCCCGCCAGATACATATGGAAGATATTGAAAACGGACAAGCCCATGAAAAACTGCTCAAGACTGGGGACTGATTCGTCTAAAGCCCACATCAATGTCGGGGCAAGGATGGCATAGGCAAACCCGCGCAGAAAAATTGCAAAGCGGTATTGTTCAATATTGACATCTATGTCCAGAGTAAAATACATCAACATACCATACAGCGCAATACTGATGAAGGCAATGCCGAAGAGTTTCCATACCTTCCACTTTTTGACTTTCAGCCAATAGAGATCGAACAAAATGCCGAAATACATCCCTGGAAGTACCCACATGTACTGTGACTCTTTGGTCAGCTCCTCCAGCCGGAGAACTTCACTGTAAAGTATCTCTTCCATCGTGTGTTCGGCACCGAAGGCAAGTTCGGCAAAGAATGTGACGATGAGGATGGGAACGACATTGCGGCGCGTAAAAAGACTCAGTTCAATATAGGGGTAACGGTAATAGCGCCCGCGGTAGAGCACGATACCGAAAAGTACAATGGCAACACCGAGCAGGACGCGCATGCGGAGAGTGTCGAACCAGATGAAATGGTCGCCATACACCACGATGTACGACACAGTGAGCATCAATCCGCAGATGAGCAATGCACCTTGAAAGTCAATCCCCTTAAGTGACAGGCGCTGAGGCATGGGACAAAAAGGACGGCAAAAGACAGCCTGCGTGAACAGCACGAACGACATGGTGCCGATGGTAAAGACATGCATCATCTGCCATGTGAAATGATGGGCAAACCAGGCAGCAAGCCATCCGCTCCCCTCAATGGCGGTGAGCAGTATGATGTGGAGTACTGGGAAAAAGACTGCAAAATCACGCCGTGGGGTAATCCAAAGCTGAATGTTGCTCATACACTCGAACGTACCTTGTATCTTAGCCATTCCGGCTATGAAGCACACGGCTATGAGTACAGGCATCGACTGGCAATGCAGCGTCAGCACATTGCAAACTGCAATGATGATGGCAGAACCGCAGAGCAATTGTCTGTTGGTGAAGCGGAACTTCATACGGAAGAGCATAGGGAAGTAGACAGCCATACCCGCAAGGGTAGCATAAAGAAGAAAGAGAATATCTTCAATCATGAAGCCAGTGGTGCCCCGGATGCTATCCATCGCACCAAGGAAAATTCCCCCGCTGAACTGGAAACAAAGAGCTGTCAGGACATAAAGCCACGGCTGTATCCGGCGAGGCACCCACTCTTTCATCATAGGCATGGAAAAGCCGATGTCCGGTGCAGGACCGCCGGCACTTTTCATAAAGAATTCTGTCAATTGTCCCATTATACATCACTCCTCAATGATACATTCCACATTATAACCGCTCTTGAGCTTTGCCGTATTTTCATTCTCATCAAGTCTGACGCGTACGGTAACACGCTGCTCAACCTTCACGAAATTACCTGTGGCATTGTCAACCGGAATGAGGGAGAAAGCGCTGCCGGTAGCATCCGAGATGCGTTCCACCGTACCTGTATACTGTACACCGGGAACAGCATCAACTGTAATTTGCGCCTTGCTGCCCACCTTGATGTGAGGCAACTGGCTTTCCCTGTAGTTCGCCTCGACCCAACGTTCACCATTGTCAACTATGTTCACCAATGTCTGACCAGGACTGACAAGCTGACCTGCATTGATATCTTTCATACCGGCAGTGCCATTGCAAGTAGCAATGATATAGCAATAGGAAAGATTGAGACGGGCAAGGTCAACGGCACGACGAGCCAACTCGATATCCTGCTCAGAGACAGAAAGCTGATGCCCCTGTTCGTCAACGACAGCAGACTGCATCTGACGGGAACGGACAGCCTGCTCGTAAGCAGCCCTGGCACTCTGATAAGCTGTATGTACTTCATCATACTGTTGCCGGGTAACAGCATCCTGGCCGAGAAGATTCCTGAATCGGTTATCCTCACGCATGGCATTCTCCATCTGTACCCGTGCGGATTCAATGCCGGCTTCGGTAACTGTCATACCTGTCCTGGCGGTAACGATGCTGCTAGCCGTTCTCTGCGCAGCTTGTTCTGCACGGATAAGGTCAGCCTCGGCTTGAGCCAGCCGTAAGCGGAATTCAGCATCATCAATGACAACAAGTGTATCGCCCTTCTTTACCTGCTGGAAGTCCGTGAAACGCACCTCGCGGATGAAGCCTTGCACACGACTGCCGTGAGGCACAATGTTCTGACGCACACGGGCATTATCGGTAAATTCCCCGTTGCCGAAATGCATAAACCGGCTCACTGCATAAACGGCTCCACCCAAAAGGCAAAGCACGATGAATGCATTGTATAAACAGATGTGTATCCTGTTCTTTTCCATTGTCATAGCGTATTTGTGATGTATTTGAGTCTATAGAAATTATAAAGCATGTTGATACGGGCATCAACCAGTGCCATTTCGGCAGAAAGTTTCATGTTGGAGGCATCAACCATATCGGTAAGGAGCGCAAGGTCATTATGATAACGGTTCTGTACCACGGCGTAGTTCTGTTCTGCGAGTTCCACCTGCTTCAGCTGCGTCTTAACCTCGGTGCATGATGTCAGAAGATCGGTATAGTTTGCCTGTACACTATTCTCAACTCCCTCACGGGCCAGGGCGAGAGCTTCCTGCGACTGCCGGTGCTCAATACGGGCCTTGCGGATGTTGTGTCTGTTCTTCCAAAGACTGCCGAGACTGAATTTCACATCTATTCCGACAAACCACACGTTTACATTGCAATCCTTAGGGATGAGGTCTTGCGTATAGGGGCCGGATAAATTATTTTCTGCTACAACAGCCACTGAAGGCAATGATTCCGCCCTCGCCTGCCTTATCCTCTGTTCCGACAGATTGGCGGCAACTGTTGCCTGACGGATACCAAGGTTGCTGTCCGCTGCGGTCTGCTGCCACGTCTCTTGATCGGGAATTGCCGAGACAGCATTTATTTCCATATTGAGCGCATCCTTATCGGGGACTATAACTGTCTGCTCCGGCAAATGGAGTGTCGTGACCAACTGATAGTTAATGATGGCAGACGCATCCGCGAGCCTTGTCAGCGTGAGTTGGAGACTCTGCAGCTGAAATTCATAGCGGGTTATGTCATTCTGCAAAACAACACCCTGCTCCCGGCGGGCTTTCATTTGCTCTATCTCTTTCTGTGTAAGTTCGATATTCCGGCGGACCACTTCTATCTGATTGCCCAGTTTGCAGAGGTCAAGATAGTACCCTGTCAACAAGAAGCGCACCTCCTGACGGCTCGTCTTGACATCGAGTTCCGCCATCTCCCTGACCAATTCCGCCATACGGATGCCTGAACGGACAGCACCACCGGCATACACTGTCTGTGACACCTGCGCAATAAAGCTGTTACCCCAATGCGGTGTGTCCTGCTTGCCGTTCGGGACGGGAACAACGCCCACACCCGGCACGGTATAATCAGTCGTCCCGCTGGTCGAAAAACTTCGAGACAGCATGACTGCATTGCCGGTATAACTGCCCTGAATACTTAAATCCACACTCGGCAGCAAACCCGACCTGGCTGCTGCCACCCCTTCATCGGCCGCCTGCAGAGCCACCTCACTAACCCTCACTTTCTGACTCTGCCGGTCAGCAAGATTGTAAAGTGCCGCGAGCGTCATCGTCTGCCCGGTCTTCTCCTGTGCACAAGACACAGGAGAAGACACCCCGGCCATCAAAGCGACAGCCAGAGCTGAATAAGCTATATGTCTGTTCATGAAATAGAAATAGATGTATTGTTGTCCATTATTCTTTCACTTTGGTTCATTCCCTCGGAAATACTAATAATGAACTCTTTGAGTCCGGACAGCATACATCTGCCACAATGCGCTACAAACTGCCTCATCAGGGAACAGAAAGAGATGAGAGCCGAATTTCGAGCACTATTGATTAAGAAATCCGGTGCAAAAGTACAAATTAAATCCAAACAAGAAATTAAAAATCGGCAGAATTTCAGTTTATACCCTTACTGATATACACGAAAAAAACTCGCGACCCCAACCTTGGCAAGGCATATAAGCCTATGGTCATCAATTCTTGACATTTCTGTTTTTCAACAGAATAGCACATCTCTATTCCATTGATATTCCTTTCAAGTCCAACTTTAGTCCAACAACAGATGTGTCCCAAACTTGTCTGGTTAAACTTAAATCTTTCAAAAATCTGTCGTATATATAGCTATTCCCTTTGATAAATTTATGGCTTTATGGCTTTGAAAAATATCGTACCATAATGGATAAAATAAACAGCATATGGACCTGTCTTATTTGAACAGTTCTGAATGAGTGCCCAACCTTATCAGTTTGATGATATTTTCTGTTTCGTCAAGCCAAATAAGCAGCAGGTCATTCTCCACATGGCATTCCATAAAGCCATTATACTCTCCTGCAAGCAAGTGTGGCTTATATTCCCTTGTCACAGTGCCGGTTTCCTGCAGCATTTGCAGGACAACTGAAAGACTGGCTACCTTGTCTGCTCTGTTCTGATATTTCTTTAGGTCTTTCTTGAATTGTCTTGTGATTTTCAACTCCCACATATCCCTCTATTCCAATGATTTCACAAAGTCTTCAAATGTGTCCAAATTCAGTTTTTCCAGATTCTTGTTTTCTTTTGCCTCTTTCATTGCAGCAACAGTCTCGTCATTGGGTGTCCTGTAGACAACATCCATAAGGACGCTCTCTACATAATTGTTGAGGCTTCTGTTTTCTTTTCTTGCCTCTATCTTCAGCCTTTCAAGTAAGTCCTTTCTTAGCCTGAAAGCAGTCTGTTTCCTGTCTATTGCTATTGTATCCATATATCCGCCATATTTAATATCACAAATATATAACATTAGTATAACAAATCAAAATACTTTTACTGGTGATCCCATCACCGCCTTGTCGGAGCGACATAACCCATTGACACAAAAAGAAAAAGGCCATCATTTCTGATGACCTTTATGGAGCGGAAAACGAGACTCGAACTCGCGACCCCAACCTTGGCAAGGTTGTGCTCTACCAACTGAGCTATTTCCGCGAATGGGATTGCAAAGATAGGTGAATTTTCTGATTCTCCAAAATATTTCTGCAAAACCTCGAAAAATTAGAATGCCTATCGCATAAATCAATGCATTGCTGCATTTATACCGGCTCTGGAACAGCAGTCTGCCTGTACCGGTCCGTATAGCTCCCTGCACACAGATTGGAATCACTGCTTCGGCACGGCCGCAAGAAATTCCAGATTGTCATCGGAGTCATTTATCAGGCTGTGTGTATGGCCCTTCGGACAATAATGGCAGACCCCCGCATACACCGGAGAGGCATCACCGTCAAAAATCACGGAACCCCGGCCTGAAGTTATGAAAATCATCTCGCAGCTGTCCTCATGCGTATGCATCCCTATGGAAGCCCCTGGGACAAGAAGGCCTTTCATGATTCGGTTGGTGCCATCGAAGAACATCTTGGCCCGCAATTCCTTTGCCCCTCCCTTGAACTCGGGGAAAGAGGAAAGTTCCATTTCAGAAAAGTCTATGTTCATAGTCAATATGCTGTCTCGAATTCCTTGAGAAAACGCAGATCATTCTCGAAATAGTTGCGAAGATCCTTGACCTGCCATTTAAGCATGGCGATACGCTCCACTCCCATCCCGAATGCGAATCCGCTGTATTTCCTGCTGTCTATGCCAGATGCCTCGAGCACATTCGGATCGACCATTCCGCATCCGAGAATCTCGAGCCAGCCTGTCCCCTTACAGATGTTGCAGCCCTTGCCGTGGCAGATGTTGCAGCTGACATCCACTTCCGCAGATGGTTCCGTGAACGGGAAATAGGATGGACGCATACGGATCTTTGTATCTGCACCAAACATTTCCCGGGCAAACAGGAGAATCGCCTGCTTGAGGTCTGCAAAAGTGACACCCTCATCTATATACAGTCCCTCAACCTGATGGAAGATACAGTGGGCACGTGCGGAGATGGCCTCGTTGCGGAACACCCTGCCGGGACAGACAATCCTGATAGGGAGAGGCATGGTCTCCATAGCGCGTACCTGCACACAGGAGGTATGGGTCCTGAGCAATACAGGGTTGTGTCCGGATGTCACAAAGAAAGTGTCCTGCATATCCCTTGCCGGATGCTCCGGAGGAAAATTGAGAGCCTCGAACACATGCCAGTCATCCTCTATCTCCGGACCTTCGGCAACATCATAGCCGAACTTGCGGAATATCTCTATGATCTCTTCCCTTGCAATGGACACCGGATGGCGCGATCCGAGAGGATATGAATCCCCGGGCATTGTCTGGTCGAACGATGCGATGCCAGGGGCCGCACTGTCCTCCTCGGCTTCACGCAAAGCCTCGATTTTCGCCACCGCCGCATTCTTCAGTTCGTTGAGACTCTTGCCGAACTCCTTCTTCAACTCCGGAGCCACTGTCCGGAATTCCTCGAACAGCCTGGTTATTTCCCCCTTCTTTCCAAGGAGACGGATTCTGGCATCCTCTATCTCTTTCCCTGTCTTGCAGGCAAGTCCGTTGATTTCAGCACGAAGAGCTTCTATCCTTTCTTTCATGGCATTATTCTCATTGATATGGAGTGCAAAATTAGCGGAATTTTCCGTTTTTGTTGTAAAATAACCATATTTTTTCCTTGCTTGCAGGAAATGAAAGCTAAATTTGCAGGCATAACCGCTCGAGCTACAGCAGTAGCGGGAGATGACAGACATAAACTTTTTGATATCATGAAGACAACCACGTTAATCAAGGCCGGGGCATTGGGGCTGGCGACATTTCTGGCAGCGTCCTGCGCCCAGCAGAACAACAGGCTGACCGACAAGGAGAAAGCCGAAGGATGGGAATTGCTGTTCAATGGAGAAGACCTGACCGGATGGAGGGACTACAACGGGACAGAGCTCACAGTGCCATGGCATGTAGTGGACGGCTGCATCCAGGCAAAAGGCACAGGGAGCGATGCAAGCGGATATATCGTGACCGACAAGGAATACGAGAACTTCATCCTCTCGTGGGACTGGAAACTCTCCAAAGGAGGCAACAGCGGAATGCTGTACCATGTTGTGGAAAGGCCTGAATTCGCCGTGCCATACGTCACCGGTCCGGAATATCAGCTGATAGATGAACCTAATTTCCCGGAGAAGCTCGAAGACTGGCAGAAGCTTGGAGTGGACTATGCGATGTACCTCCCGGACACTACGAAAATGCATATCAATCCTTACGGGGAGTGGAACAATTCAAGAATCGTGTTCGACAATGGCCATGTGGAGCACTGGCTCAACGGAGAGAAGATACTCGAGTTCGAGGCATGGTCGGATGACTGGTTCGCACGCAAGAACAGCGGGAAATGGGCGGATGCCCCTGAATACGGGCTCGGACATAAAGGAGTCATCTGCCTGCAGGACCATGGCTACCCGGCATCTTTCCGCAATATAAAGATAAAGGAGCTGCCGCGCAAGGCAGGAAAGGAAGTCTCGCTGTTCAACGGCAGGGACCTGACCGGCTGGGAAGTCTACGGAACGGAGAAATGGTATGTGGATAACGGGCTTCTGGTATGCGAAAGCGGCCCGGACAAGGGATACGGCTATCTTGCCACCAGAGAATACTATGATGACTATGACCTGAGCGTGGAATTCAAGCAGGAAAAGGATGGCAACAGCGGTGTTTTCATCCGTTCATGGGTGGAGCCTGTGGCAAGAGTGCATGGCTGGCAGGTTGAGGTCGCCCCATACAACTGCGACACAGGGGGAATATATGAATCCTACGGAAGAGGCTGGCTTGTCCAGATCCCTGAGGAGAAGGAAAATATCCTGAAGTACGGAGACTGGAACACAATGAGAATCAAAGTCCAGGGAGACAATGTCCAGACATGGCTGAATGGCCGGGAGATGGTGAACATCAATGATGAGGCCATCGGGAAGGGCAAAGGCAGAATCGCCCTGCAGATACATGATGGAGGCGGCATCAAGGTATGCTGGCGCAACCTCCGGCTGAAGACCCTGTAACAGGTTATTTTTCCAGAGATTTTTCCGCTTTAGCCCGGCGTTTCGCCCGGGCTTTCTGTTGTTTTTCCGCCCCGCTCTTCAGATAGGCCTTCCACTGGTCTTCATTGAATATCGTCCTGAAAGTGGAGTCGATTGTCTCCATCCATCTGTCCTGGACATCCATATACATGGACACATTGGATACCTTGGCCTTCTGGAACTTCTCCATCTCTGTCTGCATCGCCAGATAATCGTGCTGCAGGGTCGAGTCCACATAGAACACCTGCCAGTATTCCAGTTTCAGGGTGCGCTCCAGCTCCTCTGCCTTCTTGGCGGCCATCTCCGCGATATCAGGCCCTTTCTGCGGTTCCTGGGCCAGCGTCTGCTGCGGATTCACGGATATTGCGGCAAAAGCGGCCAGGACAAAAACAAGACTGCAATATTTATTCATATCATAAAAATTTCTAAATTTGTGACCACTCTGTCCGCAGGTTTCCGGACAGGGCGTTGCAAAATTAAACATAAGTATATGAAAAAACAAGCCGCCTTCATCTCCGCAGCCCTGCTCTCATTCTTCACTTGCCCTGAGACACCTGCATGCACGAATATCCTGGTGACAAGAGGGGCCAGCGCAGACGGATCAAACATGATTTCATACGCGGCAGACTCCCACCAGCTGTACGGGGAGCTGTACTTCCACCCGGCTGCATCCTGGGAAAAGGGGGCAATGCTTGATGTGAGCGAATGGGATACCGGCAGACCTCTCGGCCAGATAGCCCAGGTACCGTACACATTCCAGACGGTGGGCAATATGAACGAGCACCAGCTGATCATCGCCGAGACCACATACGGAGGACGGGGACTTGCCGACTCGACAGGAATAATGGACTACGGCTCATTGATATACATCACCCTCCAGAGAGCACGGACGGCACGCGAGGCCATAGAGACAATCGTATGGCTTGCAAACACATACGGGTATTGCTCCGAAGGGGAGTCATTCTCCATTGCAGACAAGGATGAAGTGTGGGTCATGGACCTTATAGGCAAAGGGACGGAAATGGTGGACGGGGTGAATGTCCGCAAAGGGATAGTATATGTAGCGCGCAGGGTACCGGACGGATACATCTGTGCACATGCCAACCAGGCAAGGATAAGCACTTTCCCTCTCGACGACCCTGAGAACTGTATCTATGCCCCTGATGTCATCTCTTTCGCCCGTGAAATGGGCTGGTATGAAGGCCCGGATGAGGAATTCAGCTTCTGCGACACGTACAATCCGCTGAACTTCGGAGGGATGAGAGCCTGTGAAGCGAGGGCATGGAGCGCATTCAACATCCTGTGCGATGGCAACTTCACATTCGAGGATGAGAACGGGGAAACAGTCACCAGAGACGCATACGACTATATAGACTATGCCATGGGATACGATGCAGGCAAGAGGTTCCCTCTGTTCGTAAAGCCATCCCGCAAGCTGACCGTCAAGGATGTGGCCGATGTGATGCGTGACCATTTCGAAGGCACGCCTATGGATATGACGACCGATATCGGAGCCGGAGGAAACGCCCTGCCTTACCGATGGAGACCGATGGGTTTCGAGTATGAAGGCAAGACCTACATAAACGAAAGGGCCATCGCCACACAACAGACAGGATTCTGGTTCGTGGCACAGGCCAGGCCCCAGTTCCCGGACGAAATAGGTGCGCTGATATGGTTCGGTACGGACGATGCCGCCACATCATATCTCACCCCTGTCTACGCCAGCATAACAGAAGTGCCTGAATCATTCAGGGTCGGGAACGGCAATATGCTCACCTACTCCCCTACATCCGCATTCTGGATGTGCAACAGAGTGGCAAACGCATGCTATAAAATGTACAATGTAATGGAGCCTGCCGTCCGGGCGGAAATAGACAGATGGGAATATGCCCAGATGCGTGCGGTACAGGAAACTGACAGCACCGCAATGGAAATCTACAACGAAGCTCAGACCGCCCCGAGGAAAAGGATAGGGAGGAACGACAGGCTCAGACGTTCTCCTGATCCATACGCGGAGCTCAAGGCATACCTGACAGGATATTCTGTCGGGGCTGCGCAGGAGATTTTCCGGAAATGGACTGAACTCGAGACATTTCTGCTGGTCAAATATATGGATGGGAACGTCAAGGCACAGAACCCGGACGGATCATTCGTGACCAACCCTTATACTGACAGGATTCCCGATGGAATCACCAATCCGGGATACACAGAAAAATGGAAAGCATACGTGGTGGAAGACCACGGAGAGGTGATAGAAGAAAAATAGACACGACAACAACAGGATCTGGCTTCCATAAGGAATTAACGGAAACCAGATATGAAAAGAGATTCTACAATCAAGAGAAACTGGCCAAGGCATATCCTCCAATGGGGAGTCCTGGCCGCCCTGGTACTGTTCCTGACAGGACTGGTTCATGGAGATGAACCGGCTGACCCTGAAGCCTATTGCCCTGTAGGCGGACTTCAGGCGATTACAACCTGGCTTGTGAACGGCACGCTGCCTTGCAGCATGACAACACTGCAGATTGTGATGGGCATAGCCCTCGCTGCCGCTGTCATCCTGTTCAGCAAACTTTTCTGCGGCTATCTCTGCCCCATAGGGACAGTGGAGGATCTGCTTTCCAGAGTCCGCAGAACCCTGAAAATCAAAGCCATCACAATCCGTAACGGCTCGGTGGCAGACAAGGTGCTCAGGGTTGTGAAATATCTGCTGCTGTTCCTGGTATTCTATATGACTGCCACTTCAAGCGAACTGTTCTGTAAGAATTTTGACCCTTACTATGCCGTTGCGACCGGGTTCAAAGGAGAGATAACCGCCTGGATGTCTATAATATCAATATCCGTTGTCATCCTCCTCGGATTCTTCATCGACAATTTCTGGTGCAGATATGTCTGTCCGCTCGGAGCAGCATCCAACACACTGAAATTCTGGGTCTGGATAGCCATTCTTGCAGCTGTATATGCAGGTCTGGAACTGGCTGGAGCAGGCATCCCGTGGTATATACTGCTCGGGGCCTTCTGCATGCTGGGATATCTCCTGGAAATCCTGCACGGCAAGCCGCGATATCAGCTGCTGTATGTAGCCAAGGATCTGGACAGATGTATCGGATGCGGACTCTGCACGCAGAAATGCCCTTACCATATCGATGTCGCCGCTTCTGAAGAACAGACAGTAGCCGCTGTTGACTGCACCCTATGCGGAGAATGCTGCGGATGCTGCCCTACTGCCGCCCTCGGTATAGGCACACGCAAAGGCAAGGGACACGGATGGCTGAAATATCTCCCGGCAGGTCTGACAATCGTGCTTACCATCCTCGGAATCTGGGTGGGAGGGAAATTCGAACTGCCTACCATCGATATGACTTGGGGTATCGAACAGACGGAAGAGGACGGGACTGTCACACGGCTGACAGACCCTTCGGCACTCAGGACCATGGAACTTACAGGATTGAAATCCGTGAAATGCTACGGAAGTTCGATGACATTCAAGGCCAGGCTGGAAAAGATAGGCGGGGTGCACGGAGTCAAGACCTTCGTGAACAGCCACAGGGCAGTCGTGACTTACGATCCGTCACGGACATCGCCCGAAAAGATACGGGAGATGATATTCGTCCCATCGAAATTCCGTGTGCGGTCTCCTGACCCGGCAGATGTGGACAGCGTAAAGATAGTGACCATCAGGACAGAGGGGATGTACGACAGGATGGACCTCAACTATCTCGGCCTGCAGATAAGGAATACCGGCAAGCAGATATACGGGCTTCAGAGCGAATTCGCCTGTCCTCTGATTGTAAGGGTCTATATGGCTCCGACAGAGCAGGCTGACGAGAAGTGGTTCAGGGAAACAGTGGAGAAAGAAGTGCTGGCAATGCCGGCGCACGGCGGAAGTGTCAGGGAAATCCCTCTGGACTACAGATTCGAGGGGATGGAGGACAGTGTCACATTTATGCCTGTCCCGGACTATCTCAGGATGATGTTCACCCCTTTCAAGGCCGAATTCAAATCACGGGTAGAGGAATACGCCGGACAGGACCAGTATGTCTATGAAATAACGGACAGTAACTATGAGAAACCCGTAATCCGGATGAACATGCCGTATCTGAGCAACCACCTTTCCAGACACGAGGGCATCATCGGCATCTATCTCGGGCTCAACGGCAGACTGGAACCGGCAATCAGCATAAGATACGCTGCCCCGATGACTGGAGAAAAACTGTGGGACCTGATGACAATGGAGACCTGGACAATCACCTACAGCAAGGATGATGTGAGGGAAGTCCCTGCAAAACTTGGATTCGACACCCCCGGGACCGTCATCCGGTACAGGACAGAAAGCGAAGTGAAGAACCGGCAGCAGAACGCATCCCGGTAATAACAAGATGAAGACAAGGACATGATACGACAGACTGAAAGATGAAACAATCATTGATATTATTCTTTTTACTCTGCCTGTGGACATCCGACTCCGCAGCAGATGAGGGTATGTGGCTGGTCAACATGATTGACTCCGCACTTGAAAAGAAGATGCAGGAACGGGGGCTTCAACTGCCCGCCAATGAAATATACAATGCCGATGCGGAGGGCACCTCCATTTCAGATGCGGTGGTATCCCTCGAATTCGGCTGCTCAGGAAGCATCATTTCCGACAAGGGGCTGATAATCACCAACCACCACTGCGCATACGCGGATGTGTTCAGACTCAGCACACAGGAGCACAACTGGCTGGAAGACGGCTACTGGGCAATGACGGCAGACCGGGAAATCAACATCCCCGGCAAATCCATCCTTTTCCTGAAAAAGGTCATCGATGTCACGGATGAGGTCATCCGTCTGCGGGAGGAAGAGGAAGCCGCAGGCAGGCCGGCTGGGATGAGGAGGATATCTCACCTTCTGGAAAAGGAATACGCGGAAAAGAGCGGGCTGGATGCATACCTTTCATCGATGTGGGACGGGACGAGATATTATATGGCTCTCTATCTGACATACAGGGACATCAGGCTCGTGGCCGCACCGCCTCTGTCAATCGCCGCATTCGGCGGGGACACGGACAACTGGGAATGGCCCCAGCACAAATGCGATTTTGCACTCTACAGGATCTACACCGCCCCCGACGGCTCACCTGCCGAATATTCTGAAGACAATGTCCCCCTTAAACCAAGACGGAAACTGGAAATCTCGCTTGATGGCTACAAACCCGGGGACTTCACAATGGTAATCGGATATCCCGGATATACAGACCGGTACTGCAGCTCCGCAAAAGTGGACTTTATGGAGAATGTCAGTCTCCCGATAAGCAATCGGTTGCGGGGAAGACAGATGGAGATAATATCCGGCTGGATGGATTTTGACCCGGGCATCCGCCTGCTGTATTCCGACTATTATTTCAGTCTGAGCAATGTGCAGGAGAACAACGAGGGGATGGAGACCTGTTTCCGGAGATTCGGCGTAGCGGAAGAAAAACGGGCGCAGGAAATGGAACTGCAGGAATGGATTGATGTCTCCGGAGAACGGGAATCCAGATGGGGGAACATGACAGGAATGCTGACAGAAAAATACAATGCCCAGCAAGAAGCACAGAAAAATATCATTTACTACAGGGAAACCCTTGTGCGCGGGACACGGTTCGCAAGGACAGCCGACAGGATATCTTCTCTGGCCAATTCAGTGCTCAAAAGCAGGGGAATACAGCCGGCAAGAGCCATTGATCCGGCAATGGAGGATAAAGAGAAAGAATGCAGGCGCACATACAGGTTCATCGGGAAAGACTTCGACTGCGGACGGCTGGACAAGGATTACGCTGCAATAGACCTGCGTGTGGAAAAGGAACTTTTCCGTTATGCAGTGGAACAATATTACCGCAATGTACAACCATATTGTTTCGGTCCTTATCAGACAGAACTGTACCTCCATTTCTCCACTCCTGACGGAGAATGCGATTTCGATGCCCTCGTGGACAGTCTGTGGAACGGGAGCTGCCTGACGGACAGGGAAAAGATAGAGAAAATGCTGGCAGAAGAGCACACCATAGATGAATATACGGCCGACCCGATGTATATGTTTCTGAAAGATGTGAGCATAATTGACTTCAACAGAAGGATATCGGAAGCGCAGGGGACACCGGACATCCGGAGCCTTGAGAAAGAATACACCCATGCCCTCTACCGGATGCGGCAGGACAAGGGCATCATCCAATACCCTGATGCCAACTCCACAATGCGGATAACATACGGGACAGTCTGCGGTATCGAGCCCCGGGATGCCATCATCTGCTCTTGGCAGACCTCTACGCAAGGGCTGCTGGAAAAGGATGACACCTCATCTTATGAATTCCGGCTCTTGGACAGGCAGAGGGAGCTGCTTTTGGGCCTGGAGAATCCGCTGCCGGTGGATTTCCTGACAGACAACGACATCACAGGCGGCAATTCCGGCTCTCCTGTAATGAACGCAAAGGGGGAACTCATCGGTCTGGCCTTTGACGGCAACAAGGAATCCCTCGCAAGCGATGCCGGCTATACTCCGGGCTACAACAGATGCGTCTGCGCAGATATCCGGTTCATCCTCTGGACTCTCGATGAATATGCAGGCATGGAGCGTATCCTCGACGAAATCGGCTATGTCCGCAGACCTTGACAGTTTTACTCCATCTGACCGGCACAATCAGAAAGACACCCTGAATATCAGGCATTAACAAAAAAGGAACTGGACAATACCTTTGATTTTTGCGGTATTGTCCAGTTTTGCTTTTCTCAATTGACTTTATATCAATTTTTTCTTACAGCAAATTGTCAGTCAGCATCCTTGACACAGCGGACAGGAGTGGCAGTCCCGAGAGTGGCATACGCCACATTGACCCTTCCTTCAGGATATACATTGGTGAAAGTGGTCATCATCGAGAACAACTGGAGAGTCCCGACCGACGACACATATCCGGTAGAACTCATTATATAGTTCAGGGCAGGCAGCCCAAGGCTGTCCGTCAATGTAGTGTTCCCGGAATAAAGCTGGGTCAGGGAATATTTGTAGATGCGGGCATCGGAACTTCCGGTGAGCTGGCGGCAGCCTGCAAGCTGATAATTCCATCCTGCATCATTGAAAAGCGTCCGTTTGCCTCCCTTGTAGCCGGCATCGTAGAACAAGGCATTCTCATCTGTCTGATTGCCGGTCTCTTCTCCCGAATCATCCTTGTTGGAAAGTCCGCAGAGGGCAAAGAAATCCGCCCTTGAAGGAATATGCCAGCCAGGAGGACAGATACCCTGGGCTCCCTCGAAACTGTGGATGTTGTCAGCCGTTATCTCATCCGTTCCGAAAATCGCGTATGCATCATAAAGATATCCCTTTTCCTCTATGGACTCCGCATCCGTCAAAGCAACAGCTTCCGTAGCATTGATGGCAGACGGCTCTCCTCCATCATTCCGCAGCTCGTACGGATACAGGACGTGGGCATCCGGATCAGTGCCGTCCCCGGACGGGGTATATCCTTCCGGCAGATAACTCAGGTTCCTGGCCATCCATACGGAACCATTGGCAAGCGTGACCGTAGGATAGGTCACCCCGTCATAGATAAAGTAACCATCATATTCCTCGAACTGCACTTCCTCTGACGGTGTGTCCGGCCCGATCACGCCTTCGTCCGTCCAGTTGGATATCTCGCCTGAAATGCTGACAGAAAGATTGTCGTCTATGATGGTTGCCGCTACAGTGTACTGTCCGCCCGAAACAAGTTCGGCTGAAGCCAGTTTCTGCTCCAGAGTCTTTCCGGATGCAGTGGTGACCGTAAGGGTGAATGCCACTGTCTGAGGCACCACTATCGCCCTGTACTGTCTGCCTGACTCCACTGCCTGCATCGTGATATCCTCTGCGGCTGCAGCCCCGTCCACAGCCACGGAAAGTCCGGCAAGATCGACAGAGGCGGAAAGTTTCGAGCCGGAAAGCTTCACTGAAGAAAGATCCGAACCCGACTGGTTGTCTACATTGAGAAGAATCTTGGAAAGCAGATGCCTGAACTCGACTGTCACGGCAGAAGATGACGGTGTCACATTAGCCTTCACTCCTGCCACCAGGTCGGATGCCTCATAATCTGCAGTCTGGTCCGCCGCCACAGAAAATGTCTCCGGCATACCTGATTCGCTGTAAGGATAATATGCCGTCAGGACGGATGTCTCCGCTGCCTCGGCATACCATACGAGACTGCCCGAAAATACCCCGTCACCGAAAGTCAGAAGCTGATTCTCGGCATAATACGCATCCCCTTTCAAGATGCTGAGACCTATCCTGTCTCCGTCCTCGAAACTGACATCCGTCACTTTGGTGATTACCGGCGATATCCTGACAATATCACCACCTGCAGCAGGGTTGCTGCCCTGCTCTTTCTCGCATGCGGTAACCGCCGCAAGTGCGAGCACTGACATAAACAGATACTTTTTCATAATAATATAAAGTTTAAAGAACATAGTCAGAACACATATCCGACTGCCAGCGTCACGGTCCATCGGTCCGGACCCGCCATATACCGCAGGTTGAACCCTCTGAAATACTGTGCCGCCGCTTCCGCATACAGCCCGTCCGCAAACCTGTATCTTGCACCGAGTTTCACTCCCATCCGTGAAGCCAGCATATATTCATTCTGCATATTGTACCAGTCCTCAAGCCTGCAGGGCTCATTCTCCACATCCATATCTGTCTCATTCATCATGCTGCCTGCGACCCGGTTTCCTGTGGAGAAACAGAGTCCGGCAAGGACATCGAAATCCCCTGCAGGCACTTCTCCCGACAGATATGCAGACATAATGACATCGTGCTCCGAGAAGATATAAGGATACAGAGGTGATGCCTGGCGGTCAAGAGACACAATTCCAAGACCGGCAATCAGCCTGACGGATTCAGCCTCCAGTTCATATTCCGGCCTTACTGACAACATCCTTCGCCAGAACACCAGATTGGATCCGTACACTTCAGTTGAAGTGACCCCTCCTTCCGTCACTTTGTTGAGCACGGTCTCATTATTTCGCTGGCTCTTCCAGTCCGCCGAAAGACGCAGATAATTTCTGCGGCTTTCAGTACCGAAAGCATATCCTGCCTTCAGGGATACCGTGTGCCCCGTGAAAAGGAACCATACAGTCTGCTTCTCTCCTGCCATACCAGTCCCGTACAGATACTCCAGTTCGGCATAAAACCCGCGCCGCTGGAACTGTGCAGCCCCTCCGTACACAAGTTCCCTGACAGGAAAGCCATCTATCCCGGATTCGGACAGGTGTACTCCGCTGCCTTCCCATGACTCGTATGTCCCATACATCAGCCCCTTGTCGAGAAAAGCATAATAAGTGGAAGAAGATATGCCGAGCTCCTCCGCATCTATGGTCTCCGAATTCTTGTTGAAAATGGCCGACAGTCCCGCCGCCCATCCATTGCCATAATGCATCACGGACGGAGATACCGTCAGATCAAGAAGATAATCGGTATGCCTCAGGTCCTTTCTCTTTGTATAGTTGGCCCCAGTAAAATCTATCTTGCCGCCAAGTCTCCACGACCGGCCCAGATCCACGGATATCCCTCCCTCAAAGCCATAGGTCTGGAGCGTCTTCTTTCCGGGCGTGAACTCCAGCACATCCACAGGATAATATCCGGGCCGTGACGACATGGAACCGCACATACCGCTGCCTGAAGAATTCCTGAACGAGAAAGCTCCGGTCATGGAAAGCGTCTTCAAGTGCATTATGGTCGCCGCCTTCGCCCCTGCGCTCCACGAGGAAGCAGCATCCGAACAGTCGTGGAACCCTCCGGAAACATATCTGCCGCCAGCCAAGGCACAGGATACCGATACCGTATCCTGGCGTATTCCGGCCGCATTGCGTCCGGAATTCCAGAAGTTCCGTCTCTCCGTCCGTACAAAGGCATTCCCGACATCCGGTATTGCCTGCTCCTGACGTACGGACATGCCGGACTGCGCCAGGACATCCGGAAAAGAGCAAAGGAGCACGGCTCCGAGAAATATGACTGCGTACCTATTCATGTAAAGACTGCTCATCCCTTTCGTAGAAATCATCCGACGAATTATTGGTGTCCATAAGCACTTCATACCCCATAGCCTCGGTCTGCGTCTCATCCGTCCTGCGGAAAAGAGAATGGCCGAGATAAATCTCCGAGAGGGTGACATATCCGGCATCTATCCGGGACTGGAGCCTTTTCACATTATTGGACGATCCTCCGTAAAAGACATCCACCCCATCCATTATCCAGTCTGTCGGGATACACGCTATCCTGTCCACGGTACTTCCAGGTTTCTGGATTACTGCCCCTTCGGTATTCAGGAATTCCTGTATCGTCATCCCCTCAGCCCTGAAGATTACCGGAGCAGGAGAGAACACTGAAAACGTATAGGCATTTGCCTGCCCCATCTTCAGGACGGCCTCAAGATAGCGGTCCTGTGAAATGTGCGGTCCGGGAGCCGGATGATACAGCGTATTCGGGAAATATACATTGTTGTAGCAGACAAAATAACCTTCCTTGTCCAGATTGACGGAAAGGGGGTACTGCACCGTATGGTCTATAGCTCCGCAGCATACCACAACGGCATCTTCGCCCGGCTGGAGAGGGAAAGCGGTCCCGTCCCCGGGAAATTGCCAGATGACCTGTACCACAGGCACATAGTCTGGATACGAAGCTTCTCCAGTGACAGGGTCGTATTTCACCCATACGTTCGTTCCCTGAGAATTGTACGGGTCCGCAGTCCCGAAACACAGTCCGTCAAGATACTGCACCTCGGAAGTGTTGTTGTGAAGAATCACATATTTGTCAGACTGGTATGTGCCTTCAAGAGGATATGCAAGACAGCCGCCATTGTAAATTTCCTTGAACACTATGTCCCCGGAAACAGATTCGAGCAGATTTATCGTGACGTTCTGGTCGCTGTCCACAAGTCTGATCCTGTCGGCAGCCCCGTTGAACACATACTCGTCCGACCTGTCACTCACCGTTATACGATAGATGCCGTTGGCAAGCGTGACATTGACCTTGCCTTCTGCATCAGTGTATGCCGTGTAACTGCTGCCTTTACCTGTGTCCTCGATGTAAACAGGTACTTGGGCACGGAGCATACTGCTGAATTCATCGGGATACACTACGCTCACACTCAGCGTGTTCAATGTGGAGGAATACGGGTCCGAATTTTCGAGAGATGTACATCCGCAAACAACTGCGGCCATCAGGAACATATTATATAACTTTTTCATAATCAAAATTTAAGTCTGCACGTAAGTCCATAATAAAAGTCAGGAGTAAAAATCGCGCTGACTCCGGTTGCCATAGATTTCACCGCCATTCTGGAACAGGTGAAATTGTTTGCGAAGAAAGAAAGGGAAACATGATCCCCTATTTCCTTGGTAATACTCAGATTAGCGGAAAGATACGGCCCGTAACCGTCCATAGCGAACGTATATGCATTGGACGAACGCATCAGCAGCACCGAAAATTCCGGATCTGCCGCCTCCTCATCCGTAAAAGGATATACATTCCCATCAAGATCCATATACGCCACAGGACGGATTACGGTATAGGAGTTCCCGTCATAGATGCTTCCTCCGGAAGGAGAATAGCTGTCCTCGCTCGCATTGTATGCATATTCCTGCCCGTTGTATTCCGAAAGCTTGCGCGAACGCTTCAGAAGAGACATTTCCAGACGGCAGGTGATTATTATCCTCGCCCTCGGTATATGTGTGATTGCGGTCAGGTTCATATCCGCAGAATGGGTCATCTCCCCATTGTATACAGATGTACCGCTACCGGTCGCATAAATGCCTACATACTGGTATGACCTGTCTTTCAAGGAAGTATGCGACCAGCCGTTCTGATAGTACCAGTACAGGGAATTGTCCGCATATCTCGTGAAAGCATAATTGGCATCAAGCCTGAACCTTGTCCTGACAGGTCTTATTTCAGGAAAATCCACAATCAGCTCCACTCCGGCCCGGTGGATATCCGCTCCATTGTCGGCATATCTCGAATTGAAGAAAGACCGGTCGGTGACCTTGACCTCCATCGGGGTCCAGAATGATTCACCGTCGTCTCTAAGATAAACCATACCCGTCTGGCTGTCCACCTGTATCTGCGGATTTTCCGGCACCCCATACCCGTCCGGCATCTGTATCATATTGTATGAGAATGGAGTGTACCTGTTGGAATACTTGTACGGATCTACTGACCTGTGGTAATATCCGACAATCGATATGTCCATTCCCCTGAGCGGGGATATCTCTATGCCAAGTTCCGCATTGTGGCTGCGCTGCCAGCGGAGACCGGGGTTGTACAGCATGGTATACGGGACAGTGTAATACACGTATGATGTACTTCCACCATGAGAAAATCCGAAAGTCTGGATGTCTCTGTATAGCTGTTCCGGATACAGGACATAGAAAGACGGCAGTTTCTCCGTGATTCCCCATCCTCCCCTCAGCGTCAGCAGATCAGACAGTTTCCATCTCAGATTGAAGCGGGGAGAAAGACTGGAGACATTTCTGTATTGAGTCCCTTTGACGAAAACATTTTCCAGCCTGATTCCGGCTGAAAGCCCGAGCAAAGTCTTTCCGACAGGGATTTCAAGATTCTCTTCCGCATAGAAAGCCAGATTGTGCATATAAGGATAGCCGCTGTACGGTCTCGGGCGATAACCGTCCTCTGCCAGCGAGGGGTCTGCATAATATTCTCCTGCACCTGCATTCCCGTTTGCCTTCCACTGTACCCCGGCCTTCAGATGGCTCTCTACGCTGCCGAACCTCCTGTCCCAGCCGTATTTCAAGGATGCAGCAAAATCAAGTTCTTTAGAATCGACCATCCTGTCCGCAAAATAAGAGAGCGGCAGCCTCTCTGCGAGGAAATAGCCTTCATCTTCAGCATGGACCGCAGGCTGGTTGGAAGCAGAGGAATAGAACAGATGCGCACGGGAAAGGTTGTCATTGAAATTTACCGAGGCCTCCAATTTCAGATTGGTCACCCATTTCCTGTCTAAAAGCCATGTCAGGGAGGTGTTCGCACGGAACACATTGTCCCTCACCTTTGTATATTCCCCGGTATATGCATCGGGGTCATCTTCGGTGTTCATTCCTCCGATGTTGCCGCTCAGTCCGGCTTCGAAATGCAGGACCTTGGAAAAGGTGTTGCTGTACGAAAATGAGATTCCCCTCCTGGTATATGATGTGTATGGAGAAGAGAGTTTCCTTGTAGCTCTCGTCCATTCAGCCCCGACATTCAGCACGCCCTTGCTGCCGGGCAGCCCTATGCCTTTATCCACCGACACCGACCATGTCCTCGGATTGACTGCAAATACCGCATTCACGGGAGTCCTGCCTTTCTTGGTATGGATTCTCACAAGTCCTCCGGCAAGATCCCCGTATTCCGCAGAAGGCACACCCGTCAGAATCTCTATCGATTCTATGTTCTGCACCTGGATATTCCTCGTGTCTATCCCGGACATAGCCCCGAACGAAGCATTGTTGCCGAGTCTCACCCCATCCACCTCTATCGCTGTCCCGAAAGCGGCATTTCCGGCAGAGACACCGCCATCCCTGACAGAAAGGCTGTTGGCCGTTGTCAGGTCAGGATTGACAGTCTTTCCCCCTGGAAGAAGTGCAGCCACATCTGCCACATTTGACATCTGGAGATGGTCGAGAGCATTCCTGTCGAATACAAGTGTCGTATTCATCGCATCCTCTCCCCTCCTTGCGGTCACTGTCACTTCCTCCAATGCGAGGGTATTCTCTTCCAATGCTATCCGCAAATTCGGCCTGTCACCACGTACATCCAGACTCATCCTTTCAGTGACATAGCCAAGGCAAGTGATCTCCAGGGTATATGTCCCTGCCTCCACATTCCCGAAGACGAAGTCCCCATCATCATCCGAGACAGTCCATACACCGGATTCCTTCAGCACAAGCCCTGCTCCAGGGACAGGCAGCCCCTCCTTGTCCGTCACCTGTCCTGCCACGCGACAGAAGTCTGTCGCTGGAAGCGTTACGACAGATACAAGCCACAGGAGCACCGCTATTGCAAATATCCTTTTCATTGTGGCACCAAAGGTATGGCGATGCTTCATGCGATATTATCCCAACAAATTGGGGTTTTGTTCCCGCCTCTCCTTAAATGTTGTTATCTGCCGCCGGAAAGCTATGGGAAGTCCGGTGTACCCCTTTCCCGGGAAAGTCGGACGCATACAGGTTGAGTGCCATACAAAAAAAACACTCGGTGATTCTGTAAAAAATCCCGAGTGTTAAAACAATGCTGTTTTCGTCAGCAGATATTGCTACTGGTCATCAGGGCCGAGTGTCCTGAAATACCTGTGGATGCCTTTCAGCCTGAACGCTCCTGCCACAAACGCCGCGCCCAGCAGCAACATAGACACTCCCGTCAATACTATCACGGCTCCTATTCCGATACTGAACGGATTGATGAGCACGAAGATAGAAAGCAGCAGAAGCAGGATGCCCAACACTATGGACCAGCCAGCGCCAGGGACCCTGAACGCCTGGAGATCACTGCCGAATCCTATAATCATAAAGCTATGGTACAGCATATATACCCCCAGCATGACAGGCAGCAGGACAAGAGTCATTCCAGGATAGCAGCACATCAGGACTCCCAACAGGAGGTCGCATATACCGCCAATTATGGAATATCCCCTCATCGCAAAATAGTTGCGGCTTGTACTGGCCACCACCAGTTCCACAATACCTGTGACGAGCATCAGCACTCCGAACATAATGCTCAATGTCAGATAGCTTTCAACAGGGTTGCAGAAAACCACTATTCCGCCTGCTACCAGCAGCAGTCCGGCCAAAAGCAGCAGCCACCAGTGTCTGATGACTCTACCTGCCTTGTCTGTTATTCTTTCAATAAAAGTTTCCATATCATTTGTTTGTTACAGTTATCTGCCCGTCCTTGACGGAAATCTCGATGTCGGATTCACGGTGTACGGTTCCGTCGAGTATCGCCTTTGCAAGCAGGTTGACCAGTTCACGCTGCATCAGCCTCTTGATAGGACGCGCACCGTATGCAGGTTCGTAGCCCTTGGTGACCATATAGTCCTCGAACTCCCTTGTAAACGATATTGACACCCCGTTCTCGGCAAGTTTCTTCTTCAGGTCGTTCATCTGCAGATGCAGGATTTCCCTGATGTCCTTCTGTGAAAGCGGCTCGAACATGATGATCTCGTCAATCCTGTTGAGGAATTCCGGTCTTACGGTCTGCTTCAGAATATCCAGCACATCCTTCTTGCATTCAAGAAGCATGTCTGCACGCTTCTCTTGCGCAGCTTTTTCTGCTGACGGGTCGGAATCTTTCAGCCCGACTACAGGCAGTTTTTCCATATAGTTCTGGATCACATCAGCCCCCACATTGGAAGTCATGATCAGGATTGTGTTCTTGAAATCGACAGTCCTGCCCTTGTTGTCGGTCAGACGCCCGTCATCAAGCACCTGCAGCAGAATGTTGAACACATCCGGATGCGCCTTCTCTATCTCGTCGAGCAGGATGACGGAATAAGGTTTGCGTCTTACAGCCTCCGTCAGCTGTCCGCCCTCGTCATAACCTACATATCCCGGAGGCGCACCTACAAGACGGCTCACTGAATGACGCTCCTGATATTCACTCATATCGATACGCGTCATCATGTTCTCGTCATTGAACAGGAACTCCGCAAGAGCCTTTGCAAGCTCGGTCTTTCCGACACCGGTGGTACCCATGAACAGGAAAGATCCTATAGGTCTCTTCTCGTTCTGCAGACCTGCACGGCTTCGACGCACCGCATCCGCGACAGCCTGTATCGCCTGGTCCTGACCTACCACCCTCTTGTGAAGCTCTGTCTCCATACGGAGCAATTTCTCCCTCTCGCTTTCAAGCATCCTTTTCACAGGAATACCGGTCCATTTTGCCACAACCTCGGCGATATCTTCCGGAGTGACCGCCTCGGTAATGATAGGATCCTTGATAGCAGCCTGCTGCGCCGTCAGTTCGTCTATCTTCTTCTTGGTATCGGCCATCTTGCCGTATCTGATCTCTGCGACCTTGCCATAGTCGCCAGCCCTCTCGGCATTCTGCGCCTCTATCCGGTAGTCCTCAATCTTCTGACGCGCCTCCTGAAGCCCCGAGAGTATTTTCTTCTCTTCCTGCCACTTCTTCATCAGCACATCCCTCTGCGCATTGAGAGACTTCAGGTCCTCATTGATCTTGTCCATCTTCATGGACACTCCCTCACGCTTGATAGCCTCCCTTTCTATCTCCAGCTGACGGATCTTGCTGTTGAGGTCATCGATAGGTTCAGGCACGGAATTCATCTCCAGCCTCAGCTTGGATGCAGCCTCATCCACAAGGTCTATCGCCTTGTCCGGAAGGAACCTGTTGGTGATGTACCTGTGGGAAAGCTCCACAGCCGCAATCAGGGCATCATCCTCGATACGCACCTTGTGGTGGTTCTCATACCTTTCCTTCAGACCTCTCAGGATGGATATGGACTCTGCCGGAGTCGGTTCGTCCACCATCACCATCTGGAACCTCCTCTCCAGAGCCTTGTCGGTCTCGAAATACTTCTGGTACTCATCCAGAGTGGTCGAACCGATAGTCCTCAGCTCTCCTCTGGCAAGCGCCGGCTTCAGGATGTTGGATGCATCCATCGCCCCGGATGTCCTGCCGGCTCCGACAAGCGTATGTATCTCATCTATGAACAGGATGATCTCACCATCGCTGTCCACCACTTCCTTGACAACCCCCTTGAGCCTCTCCTCGAACTCGCCCTGGTATTTGGCACCGGCAATCAAGGCACCGAGGTCAAGGGAATATATCTTCTTTGATTTCAGATTTTCCGGGACCTGGCCATCGACAATCTTCTGGGCAATGCCCTCCGATATCGCAGTCTTTCCGACTCCCGGCTCACCCACCAGTATAGGGTTGTTCTTGGTCCTCCGGCTCAGGATCTGGAGCACCCTTCGGATCTCCTCATCCCTGCCGATCACAGGATCAAGCTTCCCCTGTGCCGCCTTGTCATTAAGATTGACGGCAAATTTTTCAAGATTCTCTAATTTATTCTCTGCCATATTACTGTTCTCCTTTTTTATTCCCGGAACAGGCACATACAGCAGACTTGCGATGCCCTCGCATCAGGATGCAACACAAACGCTGCCCGTTCCGAAGAACAGACAGCGTATGGTCAAATTATATTCCATCGTTCCCGGGCATGACATTTTGTCAGTCGCCTTCGGGGATATCCTCTACTCCTCGGCGGCCTCAGGAGACACCTCCGGACTCTCTGCCGGAAGCGGTGCAGAAGGGAATTCAGGAGCCTGCTCCGTGACATTTTCCACGGCATCGATGTCAATGCCTGTCCTGGTGGAGCTGCTGGTCGTGAAAGTCGTCACTATGGAAACGACAAAAATGAATGCCACAAGCCCCCAGGTAATCTTCTCGAGCATATCTGCAGTCTGACGCACACCGAAAGTCTGGTTACCGGCGACAAAATTGCTTGCCAGTCCGCCTCCCTTGCTGTTCTGCAGCAGAACTACAACTGTAATGAAGATACTTGCAAGAATGACAAGCACTATCAGAATTGTAAATACTACATTCATATTATTATACCTGTTTTAATTTTCCGGACCCAATTTTTCAATAAGGGCTGCAAAGTAAGCATTTTTTTCTGGATATGCCAAAATAAGTTTAGAATAAATCTCTTTTGCCTGCTGACAATAACCCTGTTCCGCATATATCCGGGCAAGTGTCTCGGTACAGAAATCCATATCGAACCCGGACTCTACCTCCGGGACAGCCACATCTGCATCCGATGAGACAAACCTGCGGAACGAGTCATCCTCCGACTGCTTCACCTTTGCATACTGCGCCTGGGAAAAATAGTCTCCGACACCTCTGAATCCGCTGCCGTGCATTTCCCGGACAGATTCTCCGGACAAGGTCCCGCCCGTCTCCGGAAGCGGGCGCTTCTCCTCCACGGGCAGACGGACAGCCACGGAATCCTTCCTGAGCAGCGACAGGACCTTGCCCCTGGATGCGACATGCATGGCCGCCTCTATGTACTGCGCAGTCCCGGCCCCATCGCCGCCAAGCCCTGACAGCCTTTCGCACAGGAGTTTCTGAGCCACCCCGAACCATGGATAGCGCGCCGTCACCTCCGCAAGGGACTCCAGAGACATCCGTTTCAGTTCCTCGAACCTGTCCATATCCTACCAGTTGGCGACAGTGGCGTTGAATATATCCTCCACAAGCTTGTCGATAATCTCCTCGCAGAGCTGGGACTCCATGGCATCGAGAGTGTTGTTGGAGTCATAGTCCGCATACGCCGAGAAAGACTTCTCGAAATCATCCTCAGGATACTTCCTGTTCGTGAAATATATCTTCACATTGACAGTAAGTCGGTTCTGCGCAGCCACCTCATCGGCTGTCACTGCCATCGCCTTCACATCATATCCCGTAATCTCGCCCGATATCTCGAGGTCCCCCTCCTGGTCCACCTCCTCGAGCCTTGTCAGCCTGCGGAACTGGTCTTTCAGGGCCTCCGTGAGTTCGTTGCTCAGAGAGGGGTTGACCCTCAGTGCCTTATACTCGAAATAATTAATTGTCACCGTATAGACATCCGGCTGTATGGATGTTCCGGAAAATGAATATATCCCGCATGAATGTACAATCATGGCTGTCCCGGCGAGAGCCATCACGGCGCACACTGCAGACAGTATCCTCTTCACAAAAGATGTCATTTCTCTATCTCTTTTAATTTCCTGTATAAAGTCCTCTCAGATATCCCGAGCTCCGCTGCCGCCTGCTTCCTGTTGCCCCTGTATTTCTCAAGGGCCTTCCTTATCAGGTCCTCTCCGGCCTTGTGGAGGGACAGGTCGACGCTTTCCTGCTCATCCGGCTCCTGCGGCTGCCGGTAATAGTCAGGCCCGGAGCCATGCACCACAGGATGCACAGGCTGATAGGACATGGCGCTTATCACCGGATCCACGCTGCCGGCATCCTGCCTTTCCTGTCCGGTCCCGCCGGCTTCAGATGCAGAATCCTGCCCCTGCTGCCTTGACACGGAAGAGAGGCTTGGCAGCTGATGCATGGCAGGGGTCCCCGCAATGACTTCCTTCAGGTAGTTCACCTCCTGCCTGAGCTGGTATATCATCCTCACGATGGCCTCTTTCTCCCCGGCTGTCATGGCATCTTCCGGAGATGTCACAGCCTTGACAGGCAGCATGTTGGCATCATCCTTAGGGATATACTCCGCAAGGACATCCGCCGTTATCTCCTTCCTCGCGGCTATCCTGTGCGCCTCGAGGGCACATACGGTCTCCGTCACATTCTTCAGCTGGCGGATGTTGCCCGGCCAGCGGTAATCTTTCAGAAGAGCCACCGCATCCGGGGAAAGCGACGGCCTCCCCATCCCGTACTTCTCCGAAAAGTCAGCCGCAAACTTCCTGAACAGAAGATGGATATCATCTTTCCTCTCCCTCAGCGGCGGCATATAGATGGACACCGCATTGAGCCTGTAATAGAGATCCTCCCTGAACTTGCCCTTGGCCACTGCATACTTCAGGTTGACATTGGTGGCCGCAACAACCCGCACATCCGTCTTGAGCACCTTGGAAGATCCTACCCTGATGAACTCGCCCGACTGGAGCACCCTCAGGAGCTTGGCCTGCGATGCCATCGGCATCTCCCCTATCTCATCAAGGAACAGCGTCCCCCCGTCCGCCTCCTCGAAATATCCCTTGCGCATCTCCATTGCCCCGGTAAAGGAACCTTTCTCATGACCGAAAAGCTCTGAGTCTATTGTCCCTTCAGGTATGGCCCCGCAGTTGACCGCGAAATATTTCGCAGTCCTGCGCCTGCTGTACTGGTGTATTATCTTGGGTATGTTCTCCTTACCGACTCCGCTCTCACCGCTTATCAGCACCGTGAGGTCTGTCGGGGCCACGGCCACGGCTATCTCGAGGGCCCTGTTCAGCGCCGGGTCATTGCCGATTATGTCGAACTTGTTCTTTAAAGTCTGTAGTTCCTGGGTCGTCATATCGGGGCAAAGATAAAAAAAGCGGCGGAAATAAACACCCGGGACAGAAAAATATATGTCAAATTCAGAAAAATCAGCAAACCGGGAATGTCCATACGAATTTTTAGGGGAAATAGAAGCGACTTCTAAAAATATATGATTATATTTGCATTGTTTCTGTCTTTGTGAAAAGGCAGATCCGGCAATGATATCAACCATTTAATTTTTATGATAATGAACAAAGGTATCAAATTTTTGACCGCTGCCGTTCTGGGACTGGCTGCCGTAGCCTGCAGCTCCCCTAAGAAGATGGCAGAGCAGGCAGAGAATGTCGTTGTGAAAAGCGACCCTGCCGTCCTTGAAGTTGTCGCCGGGAAGATCAACGCCGATGTGACTGTCACATATCCGGAGAAGTACTTCCACCCAAAGGCTATCCTGGAGGTAACCCCTGTCATCGTCTATGAAGGCGGCGAGGCTAAAATGGAGCCTTACGTTTTCCAGGGCGAAAAAGTGAAAGACAACTATGAAGTCGTGTCAGCGGATGGAGCTACAGTCACCAAGCCTGTAAGCTTCGAGTATGCACCCGGAATGGAGAAATGCTATCTCGAACTCCGCGGTGTAGTGAAATTCGGAGACAAGACCACCGAACTTCCAACCAAGAAAGTAGCTGATGGAGCCAACACCACCTATATGCTCGTATGCAAGAACGGCAAGGTGGACTACAAGGCAGATGCATACCAGGAAATCATCAAGCAGACTGCTGAAGGCCAGGTTCTCTATACCATCAACAGTTCTGTCGTACGCAACAACCAGCTCAAGGGAGAGTCTGTAAAGAACTTCCTCGCTGCCCTCGATGAGATCCAGTCCAACGAGCGCAAGGAACTTGTGAGCACGGATGTTGTCGCATACGCTTCACCTGATGGAGGAGAAGAGCTCAACACCAAGCTCTCTGCAAAGCGTTCCGAGACTGCAGAAAAGGCATTCAACAAGATCACCAAGGGAGATGAGCTTGATGTACCTGTCAATGTGAAAAGCATAGGACAGGACTGGGAAGGCTTCCAGGAGCTCGTGTCAGAGTCTGACATCGAAGACAAGGATCTCATCATCCGCGTTCTTTCAATGTACAGCGACCCTGCAGTCCGCGAGCAGGAAATCAAGAACATGTCGGCTGTCTACAAGGAGCTGGCAAAGGAGATCCTTCCTGAACTCCGCCGCGCAAGGTTCATCGCAAATGTAGAGTACACCAACTACACAAGCGAGGAGCTTCTCCAGCTCATCAACGACAACATCGATGTACTCGATGAGGAGGCTCTTCTCCGCGCCGCCACTCTTGTGAAAGACCTCAAGGGCAAGGTTGCGGTATACGAGAAAGCTGTTGAGAAATACAGCAGCGCACGCGCCCAGTACAACATCGCTGCAGCATACCTCAATGCAGGCGAGACTGCGAAGGGCAAGGCTGCTCTTGCAAAGGTTTCAGAGAAAGATGCTGACTGGCAGAACGCAATGGGTGTCGTAGCCCTTCAGGAAGGCAACCTCGCAGATGCAGCCAAATATTTTGCATCTGCCGGCAACGCCACTTCCAAGGAAAACCAGGCTGTCGTAGACATCCTCAACGGCAAATATGCAGATGCAGCCGCCAAGCTTGCAGACAGCAAGGGGCTCAACAAGGCTCTTGCCCTCATCCTCACCAACGACCTCGCAGGTGCTTCCAAGGCAATATGCTGCGACTGTCCTAAGGGCGCATACCTCAAGGCTGTCATCGCGGCACGCCAGGGCAATGCGGAAGATGTGAAAGCCAACCTCGAGAAGGCCGGCAAGGACTCTGACCTCGCTGCCCGTGCTGCAAAGGACATCGAGTTCGTACAGTTCCAGTAGAATCTGTCACCGGCCGCTGCCGTAACGCAGCCCAAGATAAATCAAGACCGCTCCGCATTCCGGGGCGGTCTTTTTTGCATGTCAATACTTTTATATTCCTGTCCTTCAAGCTGAGAGTGAAATTCTGATTAAAATTTATTACCTTTATCCCGTACAACTAAACTGTCACCAACCATGAAACACTAAAACTTGCACCTGTAATATGCTCCAACATCTAATCTTTTTACAGGTATTGTCAATGATTATAGGGGCAATGACCATGCTTATTCTACAAAAGACATATAAGATAAAAAAACTGAACCACAAAAAATTATACACGAAACTTGCTTATAGGCTGGACCAAATGAAGAAAGAATCACAAAGGCTGTCTTCTGTCAGGCATCTCGTCAACGAGCGGCTTGACACGGTCAATTGCTTCATCGCGGCGGAAATGTCGCATAGGTATGATTATGCAGCAGCCATGCTCGACAAGTTGACCAAAGACAGCGATTATTTCATGAAATCGACTAAAGCATCCTTTGAAATCGCCCATCCTGAATTTCTGGATTTTCTAAAAGATTCAGGACTTTCCGAATGGGAAATAGGATGCTGCTGTCTCTACGGCATCGGACTGAACGGCAACGAAATTTCCACATACCTCAACCGAAAATCGTTCTATAACGTAAGCTGCAGCATCAGGAAAAAACTCAAAATGGAGACAGGATCCAACATCAATACCTTTATTAAACAGAAAATGCTGGAACTTGACAACAGTGAAGTCTCACATTGAAAAACTGAGTTTAACATACATGCTTACAACTAATAATCAACACATTACGACATACAGAAAAAATTAATTACAAAGACGATGGAATATATTACCCACAACAGGTACTGACATCAGTACATTGGATTAAGTATATGTGAAACTTTGATTTTGCAGAGTAGACAGCAGAGACAATACCTTTACCGAAAACCAATAACCAACATGTCATGAAACAGGTATTAACGACATTGCTGCTACTGACAGTCTTCTCGCTGTCCATGAATGCAGACAGAATCATCACTTACAGTTACGATGAATCCGGAAACCGGACCGGGCGTACATCGTCTGAAGAAACAGAGACATCTGTACCGGAATCCGCGAATGAACAGGTAACACAGGAACAGACAGGCGACAAAAACGAGACATTATGAAAACGACATATCATATTCCAATACTTGTCTGCATCCTGTTGACAATCCTTTCACAAACACAGGCCTATGCAGCCACATACAACGAACCTATCCATAACCGGGATTCCATCATCTCCTGCCCTAAAAGGTTTTTTGACTTCGGCACACCGAATCCTTTTGCAGACAAGAACAAACAACCTGTTCCGAAAGATATTACTGCAATATCCACCAGACCGGATACCCTGCGATATCCTGAGCGGTTGCCAACGCGCAGGACAGCAGGGACAGTCGAGGTAAATCCAGATATTGACCGGACGAAAGATGTGGAACATATCCCATATCAGGAAAGCATATCACCGACCGGAGCAAGGATATATACAGTCCCGATAACACTGCCATCCACTGTAAAATACCAACATGCCTTTGCTCTTCAGTATAACAGCCAGACCAAGGAAGGGATTGCCGGATATGGCTGGGATATCAGCGGGATTTCCGAAATAACCCTCACCGACCATAGCATATATTATCATGGAGAAGACAGGGCTGCAAGACAGGATGATACCGATCCGGCATTCTCTATTGATGGCATTATGCTGACCGAAAACGAAAACGGGCCTCTCGCTGAGCGGTACCCGCTGATTTCCGTAAAGGACCATATCCTTGTAAAGCCGAATCATAACGGGAACATCATATCTCATTTCGATGTGCTGTATCCTGATGGCAGCAAGGCTGTATTCGGGTTTCCCTCTACCGAGGACTTCGTCATCTCATACCCTATAGTCTCATCCGAAGACAAACTCGGGAACCGGATTGAATACATGTGGGAGACAGAAACGGACAACCTGTACAAATTGGATATGATAGAATTCTATAATGCCGGTGATCCGGATCATCCGACAGGCAGAATCTCCTTTTCATATACTCAAGATCTGAATCGTGACAGATACAAGGCAGGGATACGGTACTATGAAAAATATCTGCTGACGCGCATCGCTGTTTTCAATCCCAGCGCATTCGGCATTCTCTATTCATACGACCTCACCCATAAATACCATACAGGTGTAAAGCTTCTTGAATCCATCGGATGCACCACCTATGGGACAGACCTTTCTGGCTTTCGCCAGTTGAATCCTTTGAGATTCAGCTACGGGACAGGAGCCGATGAACACTCGACATATTACGCTAAAGACAAGTTATATCTTTCAGCCGGATTCAACCATTCTGAAGATGTGAAATTCATATACAGGCGAGGAAAATTCAATCCGGGAATGTACAATGACGGATTGATTGTCCTGCCGGAATTCAGCACATACGACCGTGTGGGTTACGACATCTGGACCGGAGACGAGCAGTTCGGCAGCACATACGCTGCAAACCAGGCCATCCTCATTGCCCCGACGCTGTCATTATTCAGTGAGGTATTACAGATAACCGCAGAGTCCGGGTTCCAATATATCGATGCCGCAGATATAGACAATGACGGGGTGGATGAGATTGTGAAAGTCAACCATTCAGGATACAATTCCGGCTATACGCGGTCCAGGTACAAAATTTCCATTTACGGATGCATCGATTCAGAAATATATCTGAAGCAGGCATTCAATATAGACCTTAACGGTGTGTACAAAGACGGCATATTCTATAATCCACGCCCAACCGGGTTCACGCTCGGCGACTTCACAGGAGAAGGATATATGCAGCTATGCTCCTGGACATTCGACAAAGACCCCTCAGGAGCACAGAGGACATCATACATTTCACTTATAGACCTGAATTCCGGAGAACTGATTACAGAACAGCATCTGTTCTCCCTGTCGGACAAAGATTACGATGCAGGAACATTATTCTGTATTGACATGGACAATGACAGCAGGACCGAACTCTGCCATGTCACCCCGACAGGCATGGACATGTACAATCTGGATGGAGGCATATTCAGAAAAAGCGACACCATACAGTCTCTGACTACGGCAGAGATATACGGAAAAGCATATCATTTCACAGACTACAACTCCGACGGGTACGCCGATATAGCAGTAGAACCTGCCGCCGGCTCCGGGACATGGAAATTCTATCTGTTCACCGGCACCGGTTTCACTGAAAAACAGCTCGATCTCAACACAAATTCAAGCAATGATGAATACCTTTTCTTCGATGCAGACAAAGATGGACGGCAGGATATAATATACAAAGGAGCCGGCAGCCTTGAAATCCGTTTCAACAGAGATGATGAATACGGCGAGCACTACTCGGCCGCAGGTTACTTCATATCCTCTCCGTTTTCTTCCATCGTCCCGTGCAACGCAAGAAATTTCGGAGATGTAAGCGATTTCATTACAGTAGACAGCCTGACTGTCACCCTTCATGCCTACTCACCCGACCTTTCGAAAGAAAGGCTGCTGACTACACTGACCGACAGCTACGGTAAAGTCACAGACAATGAATACGGTAACCTTACCGAATATTACGATGCATATATGATTGACAAGGAACGGTCATTTGACAGTTCGGAAGGATTCTCCAGGACATCTTTCAATCTTCCGTTGCTTACAGGTTCCGCGTCTTACCTTACATCCGCAAGGATGCCTTCCGAACAACTGACATCCATAAGATACACATATTACGATGCTGTAGAGAACTCGAGAGGACTCGGATTCTGCGGCTTTGGGAAAGTGAAGGCAACCGACTTCATGGGTAACACCAATGAAGAACCTGTCACCATTGTCGAATATGATCCGGAACTGTCCGGCACCGTCAAATCAGTCAGAAAAACACACAGGCTCTCACAAGACTCATGGTACGAGATCATGGACTATACCTACACCACATACAGAGAGAAATTCGGGGAGCTTGACCCGAAAATCCTGATGATTGAACAGGAAGATACACTCACACGGACAAAGAGCTCCACCACATTCACATACGACCAGTACGGATACCAGACATTATGCGCCAGGGAAACCAGAGAGACAGGGAACCAGTGGCAATACATCGACAGTACATACACGACATATTCCCACAAGGTTGATACAAATCTTTTCCTCCTCGGTTCAGTATCCACAGACACCCGAAGTTACATCAACTATCTGCCGAGAATCAGTGCTGTCACACCGGACGACCCGCGCATCGTAATCTCAAAATCCGCTCCTGTCTCCATCCATAAGACTTTCATATCCGACAGATGGAATGAAAAAGAAGAGTATACATACGATGCACTGATGCAGCCTGTCCTGAAAGTCGACTATGTAGGGGAATCCATTGACTCTCTGCATATAAAGCAGAAAACGAAATGGAGCTACGACAGTACCGGCAACATCACATCCGAAAAGACCGCTCCGTATAATGTGACTGTATTCAGAGGCGAGAGCTATACATACGATCCGGCAGGCAGATATCTGCTGTCCTCCACCGACAAGTTCGGAAAGACGACAACCTACAGCAGGCACAGCAAGTTCGGGAAACCGGAACTTGTGACAGACTATATAGGCAAGATAACCATAGAGTATGATGAGTGGGGCAATATCATTTCTACCAACAGGCAGGCCAGGCTTAAAGAAACCATATCGAAATCATGGAGCGACTATGGCACCTATCGTATCCTGAAGTCATACGGCGTTGACAAGCCGGCGGAACTCACCGAATATGATGCTGCCGGACGGGAAATCAGAACAGGAGTCATGCGACAAGACTCCGTATGGGTATTTTCCGACAAGGAATACGGGGATAACGGACAGGTCAGGAGAGTATCGCTTCCGCATACCGGGCAATCGCAGACTATTCTGTGGAACTCATACGACTATGATGAATTTGCAAGGCCGATATCCTATACGGAAGCGTCATCCGGCACAACTACATGGTCATACGATGGACTGAGCACGACAGAGACCCGGAACGGGACAGCAACGACAAGACGGACAAATGTCAGAGGGCATCTCGTGTCGATAACCGATCCGGGCGGCACGGTATCATATTCCATGAGGCCGGATGGGCAGCCTGAAAAAATCTCCATGCTCAACGGCAGGGCTACCTCATTCAAATATGATGTATACGGGAACCGGACCGAGATTGACGACCCGAGTGCCGGAGTGCAGACAGACACTCTGTCATATCTGGAAGACGGTTCATCAATCCATGAACATACAAACCCTAACGGCTCGATCGTGACATTGAGCGACTCGCTTGGCCGTGTAATCTCGAAACGGATCAGGGGAGAATATGACATACGCTACCTGTACTCACAACGGTACAAGCATCAGCTTCTGGCCGAATACGCAGGAGCCACAAGCAAGACCTATACATACGACAGGTTTGACAGGGTGGCGACCATAAAGGAGACAGCACCGGACGGGAAATGGCTGCAAAAGTCATTCTCATATTCCGATGGTGGAGCCATAATAGCGATAGACTACGAATCCCAGTCCGGCGTGATTGCGCATGAGAACTACAGATATACAAACGGGCACAACAGCGGCATCCGTCTCAATGGTGTCCCTGTCATCCAGACAAATGCAGTGAACGAATTCCTCCAGCCGACATCTGTGACCACAGGCGATATTACCAGAACTTATACCTACTCGCAATATGGCATGCCAGTGCGACGGACCATGGGAAATCTCATGGATGTCTCATATCAGTTCGACCCGGCCAGAGGAAATCTGATGTCAAGGACAGACAACATCCATGACATTACAGAGACATTCTCATACGACTCCATGAACCGGCTCACCGGAGCAGGCGACAGGGCCATCACCTACTCACCGGGCGGCAACATCACCTCCATAGATGATGTCGGGAGCCTCTCGTATGCTGACGAAAGCCATCCGTACAGAGTGACACAGCTTGAGCTCACCGGGAATGCCGTCCCCGCCGCTCCCCAGAGCATCACATATACCTGCTACCAGAGACCGGCACAGGTGACAGAGTCGGGCAGAAGCGCAACTTTCACATACGATGCAGATGGCAGGCGTGTCAAGATGTATCTTTCCGATGGAGCTGATCCTGTCCTGTCAAGGTACTATCTCGGGGACAGGTATGAGACCGATGTCACACCGGAAGGGAATACCGAAAGGCTGTATATCGGCGGGAATGCATACAATGCCCCTGTAGTATATGTCAAGGATGGCGATTCAGAATGGACAATGTACAATATAGGGCGAGACTATCTCGGCAACATCACCCATATCGCCACGGCCGATGGGACACCGGTAGCCGAATACAGCTACGACCCTTGGGGACGGCTGCGCAATCCTGAAACGCATGAGATATTCGCCCCGGGAGAGGAGCCGGAGCTTTTCCTCGGCAGAGGGTACACAGGACATGAGCACCTTACGGACTTCGGACTCATCAACATGAACGCCAGGCTCTACGACCCTGTCATCGGACGCTTCCTGTCCCCTGACCCATACGTGCAGGATCCGGAATCCACACAAGGCTTCAACCGATACACCTACTGCCTCAACAATCCGCTGGTATACATAGATGAGAATGGAGAATTTGTTATTACTACAGCTATTATTATTGGTGTGTGTGTAGGTGCTGCAATAGGTATTGCAGCAGGAATATATGAAGGCTATAAAATAGCTGAATCCAAAGAGGCGACAGGATGGGAAAAAGCAGGATATATGATAGGAGGCGGTTTAATTGGGGGAATTGCTGGAGGAGGAGGAGCACTTCTCGGTGCATATGTAGGTTCAACTATCGCTGTAGGCGGTTTTATAGGAGGCGCTATTATTGGCGGAACTGCTGGTGCTTTTTCAGGATTCACCAATGGTGTTGGCATATCACTATTAAACAATCCTCACGACATCGGGAACGCATTAAAACAAGGGATACTACAATCTGGGATAGGAGGAATGACAGGTGCAGTTGCTGGAGGATTAATACAAGGGACAACATCTGCCATCCAGGGAAATAATTTTTGGAACGGAGCATCGCCATTCCCATCAGACGCAATTAATCTTAACATCGCACATAGTCTTAATGAGCAATTAGCCCTAGAAGAAGCGATGTCAACTCAAGGCACAAAAATAATTAATTATACAAACATTGGCGATCCTCAATGGACAGGCTGGAATAAAATGCAATATATTCACATAAATCCAGATGGATCCAAAACTAATATTCATTATTTTCAACATCATATTACTGGTGAAAAGGCTGGTTTTAAATTTAAATACTAATTTCGTATGATTGTAATGTGTAAACAAATTCATACTGAAAATACAGTAATGAAGTCTACAGGCTGGGCAGATGCATCAAGTTACCTCACAGTAGGTAAATGCTATGTAGTATATGCATCCATAATCGCAGATGGTATTACATGGTATCTTATATGTGATGATAATTTCAACATCTCGTATAACTACCCTCTATATATACCGGAATTCTTTTTCTCAATAATAGATAATTCATATTCCAGATATTGGATTACAACAGAAAATTCTGCAGAAACCGGATTCAAAGAAATTTTATCAACCCCGGGATACCTGGAGAAACTGATTGACGGAAATCTTGATATAATCCATAATTTCAATGAAATCAAATCCAGGATTGATAAAGAAAACGGCTATGGCAAAAACATGTTCATTTTTCATAGAATGCCACCTGCTGACCATAATACAGAACTCATCCAGATTGTCGGCAAAATCTCCGGCAAAGATGCTCTGTTTGCCTGTTACGAAAAATGTCTGGAATCTCCATACGGACAAATACAGAATTGGGATATACTTTCGTTCATATTAAGTAAACTGGACTGGATTATACAAAAAAAGGTCTGGATCTGGCATGAGCAGTTACCTGTACTTTCTGAAACGGATATAGTCAGCTATATAAAATGTCTGGACATCGCCTGCCAATCATTAAAAGACAATCCGGACCACGAGTTGTCAATATATTTTCCCGAACAGACAGAGAAACTGATATCCGACATACTATTGACGCAATGAGAACACAATATCCAAGAAATGACAGGAGGACTGTATTATGAAAAATCTTAAATCTGTTTTTATCTTTTTAGTTTCTGCAGGTCTTATTTCAAGCTGCGATTATGAATCTGACATTATCAAAGTAATCAATGAGTCAGACATCTCAATTACTGTCTATATCCCCTCTAAGACAGATAACGGCTGGTCAGACTTGACAGATAATTTCATATGGAATCAGCCAGAAACACTGGAACCAGGCGACAGCCTATATTACTATACCAGAATGCCTCCTAAACAAATGTTTGCTCAGAAATATAAAGTCCCTATCCCAGTTTATATCTTCGCTCCAGAAGATATAGAAAAATACGGCTGGGAGAAAGTAATAGCAGATGAAATGATCATTGTACAATACATCGTTTCAGCAGATGATGCCAGACACTTGAATTTCCGTACTACTTATCCGCCTAACGAGGAAATGAAAAATGTTCTGATGTACCCGCCTTACGAGGAGGTCATTGAGAACTATAACCGGATTATCAGCGAAAAGGAGTGACGGATATGGGATCAAGAGTCAATATCAACAGACGATACCGGATGAAGGCATTCTCGCTGCCTGAAATGCTGGTGGTGCTGGTAATCATCGGGATACTGGTGCTGATTGCACTGCCGAACCTGATGCCGCTGATTTCCAAGGCAAAGAGCATGGAAGCCCAGCAACAGCTTGCCTTTGTCCACACATTGCAGAAAAGCTTCTTCTACATGAACTCACGGTATTCGGACAGTCTTGACGAGCTCGGATTTGAGCAACAGCCATTAGTGACGGATGGGGGCAATGCCAACTATCTGATAGAAATCACCGAAGCCGATGAATCCGGATTCAAGGCTCAGGCTGTCTCTGTCGTGGATTTTGACAAGGATGGGCAGTTCAATACCTGGGAGATTGACCAGGACAGGCATCTTGTGGAAACCATCAAAGACTGACCGCCATGTGGAGTCTGCTATCATTACCTGCCATTGCTGCGATGGTCATTTCTGACTGTCGCAGCAGGACGGTAGGGATATTTCCCCTCATGGCTTTCTGCATCACCATGGCTATCGCTTCGGTCATGGACATAGGACTGCGGCCCGGCATCTCGAACCTTGTCTCCAATCTGGTTGTCTGTCTCATGCTATGGAGCAGTCTCCATCTGTATTTCAAATTGACAGGGAGGCAGTTGAGCGATGCCATAGGAGCCGGGGATATGGTATTCATTGCAGCAATGACACCTTATTTCACCATGCAGGACTTCCTTGTCTTTCTCGTGGCGGCAGCCATCCTGTCTTTGGCTGTCTGGGGAATCCCCTACATGACAAAACGGGGACAGGACAGCATCCCTCTCGTTTCCGGATTGGGAATCTGTCTGTCAGTCATAATCTTATACAGGTCAATAACAGAAATAATCTGAAATGGGAATACCGGATATTTCAACGGAGGCTTTGCAGGTGTTCACTGCCAACGAAGCCTTTTACTGGGAGCTTGTACCCTGGCGTATAGAAAACGGACATATCGACTGCCTCGGAAAGACCGGACACGACTATACAGAGGCAGAATCGGAGATTTTCGCCATCTATGGTTACCATACGAGAATCATGACTATAGACGATGCCGACTTCACCAGGCTCATATCATCGCATTACCGGGAAGAGACAGCCGACAGGCTCCAGGCACTGGATGGCAGCGACTCCGACATCGTAGGGAAGCTCATCAACGAGGCCTATTCGATGCAGGCGAGCGATGTCCATCTCGAACCTGCGGAAGAGAAATGCCGTGTCAGATACAGGACGGACGGGAAACTGATCGAAACGCATATCATCCATAAAGATGATTACTTGGGACTGGTGAACAGGCTGAAGATAATGGCCAATCTGGACATATCAGAAAAGAGGCTTCCTCAGGATGGACGGATAATGTACACTGCAGGAGAAATACGGTTTGACATAAGAATGTCCGTATTGCCTACAATCCATGGCGAAAAAACAGTCCTCCGGCTGCTGGCTAAAAACGGGAAGAACCTGTCTCTCCAGGAACTCGGACTTGATGGGAAACAATATGGGGATTATCTGAATGCCATAATGAAACCTCACGGGCTGATTCTTATCAGCGGTCCGACAGGTTCCGGAAAAAGCACGACTCTATATGCCACCCTCGAAAGGCTGAACAGAGGAGACAACAATATCCTGACCATAGAAGATCCTGTAGAATATACCATAGATGGAGTGAACCAGGTACAGCTGAAAGAGGATATCGGCCTCGATTTCCCCATGGCATTGCGGACATTCCTCAGACAGGATCCTGATATAATAATGCTTGGAGAAATAAGGGATGAAGATACTGCAGAAATGGCAATCAGAAGTTCTCTGACAGGACATCTGCTTCTGTCCACTCTCCACACGAACAGTGCATGGGGATGTATTGACAGGCTGGCAGATATGGGTATACACAGGTATCTGATATCCGAGACTCTTCTTGTCTGCGTCGCACAGAGACTTGTCAGACTTCTCTGCCCATCCTGCAAGCGACCGGAAGACATTCCGGAAAGACTTGCATCTCTGTCGGATGTCGGACAGAAACAGAAAGTCTATGCAAGAAACGGATGTCCGGAATGCCATTACACGGGATACAAAGGCCGCAAGGCCATATATGAAGTAATCCCCGTAGATGACACATTGTCGAATGCCATCAGAGAGGGGCAGCAGGACATCAGGAACTATCTTTCAGAAAAGAACATCAAGACTCTTCGTGAAAGTGCAGTCTCCCTTTATCTCGACGGCCTGACATCCCTCGAAGAAATCTTCCCTCTGCTGGACTGATCTGCACGACATATCAAATCCACTTGATGAAAATGAAAACCGTATATTTCATAATATCAGCCTTGACACTGATAATTCCTGTCTGCATGTCCGCACAAGACCATCATACGACATCCAGAAGATGCCTGATGGCTGCGCAACTTGCGGAACTTGCCGAAAGAGATTCGGCATACAACAACTCCATAGACATCTCGGTAATGGATTTCCCGGTCGCTGACCTCCTCAGGGGCATGGCAATATCCAATGACCTGAGCATAGAAATGAATATAGACAGGGAGAAAACCATCACATGCAATGTCAAGAGTATCCCTGTCAAGGACATCTTGCTTATGGTCTGTATGGAGAAATCACTTGACATCGGTATCACCGGCAATATAGTCTCCATCTCTGACTATACCGCACCCGTGAAATCTCCTGAAATAAAGTTTGTTCTGGACAGTCTGGAAAGTGTGCTGTCTTTCGATTTTTCCGGATGCCGGCTTGACTCTGTAGCCAGACGGTTCAATGCCGTTACCGGCCACAATCTGCTGTTCCCTGTATCCATGTCTGACAGACATGTATCCGGACTGGGGACATCCATGAAGATTGGAGATGCAGTGCTTGCCATTGCCACCATCAACGGACTGGGAGTCAGACAGGAAAGCATCACCACATGGAACATCTTCGAACCGGACCGCAAAATCCCGCACAGGGGATTCTCCAGCAACCGGCTCCAGGTAGATTCATCCGGAATGATAACAGCCCATCTGTACAACGCGGACATCGCGGATATAGTTCCGGATGTCATGGACCGGTTAGGGAAAAACTATTTCATTGCAGAAAACATCGGGCACAATGTAAACATAGATGTGGAAAGTCTTGCCCTTGCTCCTTTCCTCAATGTACTGTTCTCGGGTACCGACATCTCATGGAAAGAGACAGAGGGCGTATATGTCCTCGGTAAAGACGAGTCAAGAAGATACCTTTCCAATGTCTCTGTATACCCGATGAAATACAGGACAGTGGAAACGGTCCCCGAAATAATACCTTCTGTCCTGAAAAACGGGATGGAGATAAGGCCGTTCCCGGACCTGAACTGTCTTGTAATCAGCGGAGACATTAAAAAAGTCGGACAGATAGAGGCCTTTCTGAAGCAGATTGACAAAAGTGTCCCTCTCATCTCCATAGATGTAATGATTGTAGATGCATCGACCAATTCTTCACAGACAGTCGGACTGGGTCTCGGAGTGGGGACAGGACAGGAAACAACCGGAGGGACTGTCAGCCCGGGCATAGATTTCTCTCTGAATGCCGAGTCCATCAGCAGGATACTCAGCTCTTTCAACGGTATGGGGGCAATCAACCTCGGACAGGTATCCGGGCTGTTCTATGCAGACCTGCAGATGCTTGAAGAGGCGGGGAAAATTGTCCTGCGGTCCACTCCGCGGCTTTCGACACTCAACGGACACAAGGCGGTCCTCAAAAGCGGAGAAGTGAAATATTACAAGGAAAGTCAGGTCAATATCATAGGGACCCAGAATCCGCTCCAGTCAGAATCATATCTATGGAAGAATGTAGAAGCCGATTTTATTCTGGACATAACTCCGTATGTCAGCCTTGACAGTACCATCACCATGACCATCAACCTGAGCCAGGATGAATTCACGGCTACAGACCAGGATGACAAATATGCCCCTCCTGGTATAGCCACCAGAAGTTTCAACTCTATAATAAAAGTCAAGAACCGTGAAATGGTCCTTCTGGGAGGAATAGAGAAAAATATCCGCAACAACTCATCCAGAGGACTGCCTTTCATTGCCAGAGTACCGGTACTGAGGGCTATATTCGGGAAGACGAACAAGCAGAAGACCGACTCCAGGTTGAACATATTCATCCGTCCTACCATCCTTTAATGCATCATACAATGTTTCTGGACCACACCATAAAACTATCAGTCATTGAAATCATGCTGCATGGAGACAGCTTTACCCTATATAGCCATCCCTATGAAAGTTCCGGGAAAAGAGACATGATCCCAGGAGGCAAAATTGCCCAGGGACAGATTCTCATCCTTATCATTTCCGGAGACAATGTCTCCAGCAAGACATACAAGGCCGACGATCCGATAGCGAGAAAGATTCTGCATAATACCGGACTGTATACCACCTTGCATGAAAATGACATTGGCTGCTCCCATATAGACTTCATCAGGAAAGATCTTCTGGCTGATGCCTTGAAAACTATCGAGTCCAGCCGCTGTATAATCATTGATACAATAGTTTCCAGACACGGAACGGATGACAGCACAGAGAACATGATAAGAGACATATCTGCAAAGATGTCTCTCAAAGGAATATGGCACAATCAGTCTATCCTGGATTTTCTGACAGGAAAAGTTTTCAGAAAGTCACTGATGCCTGCGCTCATCATATTTCTGGTGATCCTCTCCCTGAATTTCTTTATCCATCAAACAATTGCAGACAAGACGGCCGAAATCAGGGAAGATTATGCGGCATGGAGCCGACAGGCCGAAAAGCAGAACAGCATTTCTGACAAACAGTCTGCCCTCGTCCAGGAGTACCTGAAATATGGCTATACGGACATTCCTGCTGTCGCAGACCTGGCAGCATCCCTCATCCCGGCAGGAACAAGACTGACCTGCATGTATATATCCGGGCAGAAACAACCGGATGCATCTCCTGCAGCCGTTGTCAAAGGCGAATCCGCCAATGCTGAAAGCGTAACTCTTCTGTTGAAGAATTTCCAACGGCAATGGACCAGGACAGATGTCGTATCCATCGGACAGGACAGATCCGGTACAATCCTGAATTTTGAAATCCATATATGGCTATGAAACTTTCCCTGAATCTGATAAAAGCCACTGTCCTGTTTGTCTTAACGCCTGCATTCCTCTATATATCTGCCTTGTCAAAGACCATACGGCAGTACAGAGAATACAGGCAGGTCAGACAGCTCACTGAAAATATGGCATCAGATGCCCGTCACGAAACGACTGCAGGATTCGCGCCTGTGCTCAGCTCCGGAGCAATCACGGGGACAATATTGACAGACTGCAAGAAACACGGCATCTCCATCACAGGATATGAACCTGATGAAATCGATGCAGAAGACCCGTTACGGCTTTATTCTGCCCGGTTGGACCTGTCTGGAAACTTTATCCCCCTTATAAAGACGATGGCTGCGCTTTCAAGGAAGACAGACGGGGTCAGAATAGCGGCCTGCTCTTTCGAGACGGTGAAAAAACGCGGAAAGGAAAGCACCATCATGCTGGAAATGCAGCTTGTACTGCTTGAAGACCATTCACATAATCCGGAATAACATGATACCGAGAAAGCAATTACCGGCGTTTATCCTGCCTTCCGTACTGGTATTGTCAACAATCATTCTGCTGATTATCCTTTCCGGATATTCTGCCATGACTCTACAAATGCAGGAATATGCCGCTTATCATGAATATCGGCAGAAAAGACTTGACATCCGGTCCGCCCTTGCCCTAATTTGCCGGGACAGTATGATCTGTCCGGCAAATGACTCCGCATCTGTCCGTCTGTTTTCAGGACATGATATCAAATTATATGTCAGTAAGTGGGGATTATATGAATCCGTTGAAATCGCTGCCGGTGACATGTCAAAACATTTCCTTCTCGGGAAAGAAAATGAATGCCGTTATAAAGCCGCGCTTTGGACATGTGACCTGAAGCGGCCTCTTTCTCTTTCGGGTGATACCAGAATCCAGGGACTGGCATACATCCCGGCAGGGGGCATCAACTATTCAGATGCACTGACAGACTACCGTCCAGAACAGGATATCGGCATCACAGATTTGAGACTGTCCGGGAATCAGCTGCCTCCGACAGATGCCACAGTCAGCAGACAGCTCCGGATGCTCATGGATATCAGCGACAATACGGGAACCGGCATCGATATCGACGAGTCTTACCACAGTTTCTCAAAACCGACTGCGATAATCATGACAAGCGATATCAAAGGGACATATATGGGAAACCTTATCCTCACAGGTGACCATATCGAATTCCACAAGGAAGCCACTGTCAGCGACATCATCGTATCTGCCAATACCGTACGGATAAAAACAGGATTCAAAGGCCGGGCACAGATATTCTGCTCGGACTCGGTAATAGTAGAAGCCGGGGCAAAACTTGAATACCCATCAGGAATCTATATGGAAAACACCAATCCGTATATTGAAATCCGTACAGGAAGCAGTGTCTATGGCTATATCGTAGTAAAAGACAATGATGTCTCTTCCAGACAGATCTGTTATGTACAGAAACCCGGGACCTCAATCAAAGGACTGCTGTATGTGGATGGTATCTGCGACCTGAAAGGCCATATCAGCGGTGCGGCATACATAAAGGACTGTTTCCATAGGGACAGGGATTATCTTTATTCCAAAACATTGCACGATGTCCATATCGAGCGCAATGATTCAATAGCATACCCGATACTGCTTTCAGGGACATATACAAGAAAGCCCATTAAAAACCTGCATTAATGAAAACCGACAAGGCCATAACAACTGTCCTGCTCCTTGCCTCCATCGTCATCTGGGGCCTGATTATTTTCAGACTTGTCAAGCTGAACAGATCCGGAGCAGAGTCTTCCATCCAGACTGCCCCTCACAGACAAACAGAGACAGACACCTCCAGAGTACAGCTCATGTTGGATTACCCTGACCCGTTCCTGAAACCGCTCGAATCACCAGTCAGACAACCTGCATCCATCCATGCACCACCTTCGAGACCTAAAACACCTGAACCGGCAGAACCCGGGTTCAGGTTCCACGGAATCATCAGCAATGAAGCCAGCACATTCGGTCTGATCGGAGAAAAAGAAAAAATGCGGCTTGTCGAAATCGGGGATACGATTTGCGGATTCACCGTATCCGAACTCTCTACCGACATTATTATGCTTGGCAAAAACGGGAAGAATATCGAATTGAAATCTGAATGAAAACGAAACTGCCTGCCACATCCCTCATCGAAGCCCTTGTTGCCTCTGTCATCTTCATGACGATCTTCATGATAGCAATGGTCAGTCTGGTCAGTCTTACCACTGCCGGAATCGGCTTCCCCGGCCCTGTAATCATCGAATCTGAAGCCTGTATCTGTACAGAAAAGTTCATTCGCGGAAATGACACCGAGCACATATTCAATTACCGATGGGGAGAAGTCAGATGTACACGAAAACCTTTTTCCAATATCCCTGACATCATTCAAATCGATGTGACAATATCAATCAAAGGCAGAAAAGACATGACATACAGCCATCTTTCATCCTATGAAAACAAACCGGACACATATTGATGCCAGCACTATCGCGGAACTGCTGGTGACCATGATTGTCGCCGGCATCATAATGATTGCAATATATAATGGACTTGACATAATTGTCAAATCGTATCATCCTGACAAAGATAACCCCAGATATGACATTTCAAGCCACATCCTGATAGAATCATTGATAGATGATGCTGACAGCTGCATCGTCGATGGCCCGAAGATTCTATTCTATAGGGCAGGATATGCCAAAGACACTGTCGAAGTCCATGATAATCGTATTGAACTCAGAAAGAACGGGCATGTCGGCAGGCTTTTCGGAACAGATGTCAGCTGCAGGATAATATCACGACCGGACAGGTCCTACATCCTGATGATTATCGTCCATGATTCTCAAAATGACACAAGCATTATCAGATATGGATTTCAAGAAAAAAGGAATAACTTTGAACGGTAAGGACAAACAGTCGTTCTTCTCCGAGCTGGCATCGCTGCTTAATGCCGGATTAAGTTTCAGCAGGTCATTCCAGATCATCATAGAGAGTTCTGACAGGCACAAATCATGTCTGTTCAACAGAATATTTGCCGATATCATTTCCGGAGACAGCCTATGGAATGCAATGCACAAATGCCAGACTTTTTCAAGTCTGGACTGCAATGTGACCAGAATAGGGGAAGAAAGCGGGAAACTGGTCGAGACGCTTGATTTCCTCGCAGATTACTACAGGCAGCGGAACAGTCTGAAGAAAATGTGCATCAACGCCCTGAGTTATCCTGCAATCACTATTTGCATCGCCATGGCTGTCCTTATCTTCATGCTTCTTGTAGTCATTCCTATGTTTGAGCAGGTATATGCAAGAATGGGAGGAGAACTGCCTCGGATTACTGTCTCTATCGTCTCTTTATCTAAACAGTTCCCCATGATATCGGCAATACTCATCTTTGCAGGTCTTGCCGTATTCTGTTTACATGCTGCATATAAAGAGCATACCGGCTACAGGAAATTTACATCTTCTTTAATACTGCACATCCCTCTGTTCAGGGAAATCATAAAAAGATATCAGATATCCAGGTTCTGCCGGATAATGTATCTGCTTGTCAGTTCTGGCATTCCTCTTCTGAAAGCATTGAAGTTTACCGGAGATTCGGTAACATTCTATCCTTATCAAAACGCCATCGGATCGATATGTGAACATATAGAGAACGGAGGAAGTATAACATCCGGCATAGACCGTCACGAAAAACTGTTCGGAAAGAAAATGACAGCGCTGCTTAAAGTAGGAGAAGAGACCGGGACGCTTCCAAGAATGCTGCATTCGCTCGGGGAGGATACGGAAAAGTCGCTGCAATATCTTATCAGACAGGCGAACAATATGATAGAACCGTTTCTTATTCTCGGCATCGGTACCATCGTCGCGTTCATTCTGATTGCCATGTATCTCCCAATGTTCAAAATCGGAATGGCTTTCCAATAATTTTGGGTAGTCTTTTGGGTAGTATCCTGCTTGTATTGAGCTGTAGTCCTTTCCGGATACTCAAACTTGAATGTCGTCCAGATTCCCGACACGTCATAGCTGAACTCCGGCGTGATCTTTTGTCCTTCAGCCTCAGAGTGAAATCTGATGAAAATTTATTACCTTTATCCTGTCACAACCAAACCCGCCAACCATGAAACACTAAAACTTGCACCGATTCGCCTTGTCTGTAATATATACCGCAGCAAATCCTATCATTCACGACAAAAATATATGGCACTATATCCGATAACACTTCACTTCTTCTCGAATATACTTTATTCGAGGTGATCATTGAGAACTATAACCGGATGTATCTTGTTACAGATTGAAATAATTGGCATATCTTTAGGGGGGAATTTCAAAACTTCAAGGATATGGACACTAACCTGAAACTTACTGTTGCATTTCTGGCGGCGGTGTTTTTCATGTCAATGGACTCTGATGATGCTGAAGCCCAGCCTGCTGTAAGGTTTGATGCCGGGGCGGTCAACTTCACCAGTATCTCATTTCAGGAGGCCCTGGATATGGAGACATGCTGGAGTCCTGGCGTACAGCTCGGATTTGAATACGATATCCGTGTAAAAAAAAGATTCTATATCACCCCGGGTCTGACATGGTCATGGAGATCGGCCATAATGTATGATGCCTATAATTCCGACCCTGATTTGCAGCTGATGGGTTCGGAACTGATGAGCGAACATTTTCTGAACCTGCCGGTACATTTCAAATGGAATTTCGATATCGTGCCTGAGAAATTTGCCATATTTCTGTATATCGGGCCGGTATTCTCGGCCGGACTTGCATCGAGTTCACGTCTTGACTTCAAATCGGATATTGATGGCGTACATATAACTGTCAACGGGAAATACGACTATTATTCCGGGAGCAACAATTTCCAGGTGCGTCTGTTTCCTGCCCTGGAAAGTACGGAAAATGCCTTGAAGAAGGCAATGGCAGAAACCAGAGTCTGGCACGGGCGCTTCCAGATGAGACTGGAATCCGGAGTAGGATTCCGCATCTTCCGACATTACGAAATGGTACTCGGGAGCGACTTCGATCTCCACAACAGATATGTCGGCGATATGGCGGCATCAAGCATTCTGCAGAGTTCTTTCTATTATGTCGGATTCCGTTACCGGTTCGGGAAATTCCGGAACAGGGACTGAAATAATTTGAATAAGATGGTCCGCAGTATCGAATTTTCCGCTATCTTGCAGGAGATATGGATTTTTGACCGGACGATCATGAAAAACATTCTCCATTCTATTGCCGGGACGGCTCTCTGGATTGCGGCCGTTGTAATGTTATTCTCCTGCGGACAAAGGGAGGCTGTCTCTCCGGATACGGGATTTTCGACATGGATCAGCGCGTACACAGGAGGGATGCTCCGGACGGATGCCAGTGTCAGGATAGTGTTCTGCACACCGCTGTCAAGTCTCTATGATGCAGACGGCAAGGCCGTGACAGAGATGGACCGGAAGTCGCTGGACAGGCTGTTCTCCTTCTCTCCGGCATTGACTGGCTCCGTGAGGATTGCCGGAGATGACACAGTGGAATTCATCCCGGATGAGGGAGAAATGAAACCGGGCACGGTGTATAAGGCCAGTTTCCGGCTCGGGGATGTGGTGGATACAGGTGACAGCCGTCTCGACATCTTCCGCTTCTCTTTCAGCACTGCTCCGAGGGAGGCGCAGATGGAAATGGAATGGATTCTGACGGATGACAGGTTTCCTGACAAGGCAACTGTCACCGGCACAATCTATTTCAGCGAGACCCCCACTCCGGATGCCGAAATGAGGATGCTTTCATGTTCATATCCCGACAACAGTTATCGGCTGAGATTCAAACGGAGCGAAGATGGACTGTCATCGAGGTTCCGGATTTCCGGTCTTGCACGTGGCGAAGAAGACCGGGAACTGGTCATCAGTCTGGACGGGTCTTCAGACGGATTTATGTCGGACCAGAAGGAAAGGGTCATGATCCCGTCCGTGTCCGGATTCAAGGTTCTCGGGACACGCCTTGTCGAAAAAGCGAATCCATATATAGACATCACGTTCTCCCAACCTGTTGACAAGGAGTCCGACCTGTCTGGCATGTTCAGGCTCGATGGTGCGGGCAGGACATGGACCGACATAAGAGGCAATATCGTAAGGTTGTATTTCGAAAGCCTCGGCAATGAAGAACTGACTCTCAGGATAGCTGCAGGCATCAGGAGCACAAGGGGAGAGAGACTGGAAGAGTCTGTGGGAGTGAAGATTGCCGGAGAAGAAATGAAACCGGCCGTGGAAATTCCCCTGAATGGCAATATCCTCCCTGACGACAGGGAACTGCTGCTGCCTTTGCGGGCAGTGAACCTTTCTGCGGTGGACATTTCCGTAATCCGTATCTACGGCAACAATATCCTTTATTTCCTGCAGGACAACGACATTGATGGAGACAACGGTCTCCGGCGTTTCGGCAGGCTGATATGCAGACAGACTGTGAGGCTGGACACGGATCCGGGCAGGGATCTCGGACGCTGGCAGGATTTCGCGGTCGACCTTTCCGGACTTTTCCGGCAGGAACCGGGAGCCATCTACAGGATAAGGGTCTCTTTCCGGCAGGAGTATTCTCTATACGGGAAAGGGCACAGGCTTCCATCAGGAGATACAGATGAGGCCGGGACTCTGATAAAACTCAGTCCTGATACACCGGGAGATGAGGAAATGCTTGTATGGGACACCCCATCCCCTTACTATTATGAAAGTTTCTATGGAGATGGATACAACTGGAAGGAGAGGAACAATCCGGAAAGACCGACCTACTATATGATGGGGGAAAGATTCCCGTACTGCAACCTGATGACATCCAGCCTTGGAATCATAGCAAAAAGCGCAGGAGATGGGAAACTTCTGGTCGCCGTCAATGACATAATGTCCACAGATCCGGTGGAGGACGCGTCCATAAAGGTGTATAACTATCAGCTCCAGGTCATCGGGGAGGCCGGGACGGACAGCCGTGGATTCGCCGAAATAAAGACTTCCGGAGTGCCATTCGCTGTCACCGCAAGTTCAGGGACATCCATCAGCTACCTCAAGGTGACATCCGGCAGCGAGAAATCCATGAGCAGGTTCGACACGGGAGGGCAGAAACCGGAGAAAGGGCTGAAATGCTTCATCTACGGAGAACGCGGAGTATGGAGGCCGGGCGATACCCTGCATGTATCCGCCATGATTGATGACCCACAGGGACGGATACCGGATTCACACCCTGTCACAATGGAACTTTATTCCCCTCTCGGACAGTTCCATACAAGGATAGTGAACAGCAGGGGCACTGACGGGCTGTATGTATTCGACATCCCGACTTCCGCAGATGACCCCACAGGGACATGGAATGCATATTTCAAGGTGGGAGGCTCTTCCTTCCACAAGGCCCTTATGATAGAGACAATCAAGCCGAACAGACTGAAAATTTCGTTGAAGACACCTGAAGATGTACTGCTGGCAGGGGAAAAGACACGGTTCACGCTTGCGGCATCCTGGCTCACCGGCCCGGCCGCCGCTGGTCTTGAAGGCAAGGTGGAAATGCACCTCAGTCCTGCAGGAAAGGCCTTCAAAGGATATGAAGGATACAGTTTCTATGACCCTACCATCCCCGCTTCCGGCACTTCGGTCAGCCTGTTGGATGTCACGCTGGACGGACAAGGCAACTCCGTACAGGACATCATTATGCCGTCACTTGACAAGGCTCCCGGAATGATGGAGGCCAGACTTGTAAGCACCGTACAGGAGAGCGGAGGGGACGAGAGCATCACATCGCAGACGAAGCTGTTCTCTCCCTACAACGCATATGTCGGAATACGGGTTCCTGACAGCGGAGAAGGCTATGTCGAAACTGACACCACGCATTTTTTCAGCATCGCAGTCATAGACAGGGACGGAAAGAAAGTGCAGGGGCACAGGATAGAATACAGAATATTCAAGATAGACTGGAGCTGGTGGTGGGAAAGCAAGGCGGATGAACTTGCATCGTATGTGAACAGCTCCTCAGCAAAGCCTTTCAGCAAAGGCTCGTTCATATCCTCGGACAGAATCCACGAAATACCGTTCCGACTCGATTATCCGGAATGGGGACGTTTCCTGGTATATGTCAAGGATCTGGACGGGGGACACGCTGCAGGACGCATTTTCACTGCAGACTGGCCGGCATACCGGGGACGTTCCGACAAGAGAGACCCTGATGCTCTGACGATGCTCACATTTTCCACCGACAGAAAGGAATACAGGACAGGGGAACAGGCGACAGTATATGTCCCTGCAGCAGATGGAGGCCGCGCTCTGGTATCCCTGGAGAACGGGAGCAGGATTATCTCTTCAGAATGGGTGGAGACATCCGCCTCGGGAGACACTCCATACCGGTTTACCGTGACAGAGGAAATGAGTCCTAACTTCTATATCCATATCTCTCTGCTTCAGAAACATGGCAACACTTCCAACGACCTGCCTGTCAGGATGTACGGGGTACAGCCGGTGATGGTGGAGAATCCGGGCTCGCATCTGTATCCCCAGATTGCAATGCCGGATGCCGTCCGGCCACAGGAAGAGTTTCAAGTCAGGATCAGCGAGAAGAACGGAAAGAAGATGGCATATACCCTTGCCATCGTGGATGAGGGGCTTCTGGACATAACAGCATTCAGGACACCTGACCCGTGGGCGGCAATCTACGCGAGGGAGGCTCTCGGAGTGAAGACTTGGGACCTCTACGACAATGTCATCGGAGCTTTCGGAGGCAGGCTCTCCCCTATGGCAAGCATCGGAGGCGACCAGACAATCAACAAAGAATCCAGACAGGACAACAGGTTCAACCCTGTGGTGAAGTTCCTCGGGCCGTTCACACTCGACAAGAAAGAGAATGTGCACAGGATAACCTTGCCGATGTATGTCGGCTCTGTAAGAGTAATGGTGGTGGCAGGAAAAGACGGGGCATACGGGAATGCAGAAAAATCCGTACCGGTAAGGTCTCCGCTTATGGTACTCCCTACACTGCCGCGCATCCTTGCACCTGGAGAGGAAGTCGCGCTGCCGGTCAATGTCTTCGCCATGGAAAATCCAGAACCGGATGTGAAGGTGACAGTCTCCGTGGATGGTGCAGCCAGGCTGGTTTCCGGAGCATCACAGCAAATTTCATTTCCGGAACCCGGAGACAGGCTGGTCAATTTCATCCTCAGGACAACGGGAGAGGGGACAGCAAGAATCCGGATTTCTGCGACAGGAGGCGGACATAGCGCATCCGAGACCGTTTCGGTACCTGTAAGGAACCCTAACCCTGCCGTGATATCGAGACACGGGACCATACTGGAGCCGGGAGAATCCAAGACTATGGATTACGGGCCGCTCGACCTGACGGAATCCTCCGCAGTCCTTGAACTGGCATCATTCCCGGCAATGGACATCCACGGGACTTTCAGATATATGCTCGACTACAGCAACGGATGCTCGGAACAGCTTGCGGCAAGAGGCATCGCCCTGCTGTCTCTGAAGAGATTCCTGTCAGCAGAGGAGACCGCTGCCGTGGACAGCCTTGTGCCAGGACTTCTCGGCAAGCTCTATGGCAGGCAGCTCGCGGATGGAGGATTCCCTGTATGGCCGGGACAGGCAGCCGCCAATGAATGGATAACATCCATGGCCGGCCAGTTCATGTCGCTTGCAGCCGCCCAGGGATACGAAGTGAACAAAGGAGTCTACAGCGCATGGATGAATTTCCAGAAACGCTGCATCAGAAACTACAAGGAACCATCGGGTACAGAACCGGGAGCGGGCAGCGCTTCCATCAACCAGGCATACCGTCTGTACACCATGGCCCTGGCATCCTCCGCTGAAACCGGGGCGATGAACAGGCTGAAGGAATCCGCGTCAATACCGGCCATCCCGAGATGGCTGCTCGCATCAGCATACGCATTGGATGGGAAGAAAACAGTCGCCAAGGAAATCATATCAGGACTCAAGACAGAGACTGCCGCATATTCACCTGAAGACCGGACCTTCGGCTCCCCTCTCCGCGACAAGGCTATAATGCTTGAAAGCCTTGTGCTGGCAGATGACATATACGGGGCTCTTGAACTGGCCGCCGATATGGCTGACAGACTGAAGAACGGCCTGCTTTCCACCCAATATGCCGCTTTCACTGCATCTGCAATGTCCCGGATGGCAGACAGGCTCAACACAGAAGCATTACACGCGGAAATCAGCCACACAGGAATATCCGGCCAATCTGCGGAAACGATAAACAGCACAGCTGCCATCCTGTCAAGGGCACTGGACATCTCCAGACCGTCCGTGACAATCAAGAACCTTTCGGACGGACCTGTATATGCAACCGTGACAACAAAAGAAAAGCCTGCAGCGGATGCTGCCATCAGTGCTTCCGCATCGGGAATAGGGCTTGGCGTATCATGGACCGACCTGGACGGGAATCCCGTCAATCCGGCCGACCTGTCCCAAGGTTCTGATTTCAAGGTGACTGTCACGGTCATGAACAATTCAGGCACAGTGGACTTGTCTTCCCTTGCACTTTGTATTCCCGCTCCATCCGGCTGGGAAATATTCAACGAAAGGCTTTACGGCAACGCCTCTGCCGCAGAAGCCGGGTATGAGTATATGGATATGAGGGATGACTGCGTCAGATATTATTTCGACCTGGCAAGGGGCACAAGAAAATCTTTCTCCGTAAGGTTCAGGGCTGCTTACAAAGGCGAATTCATACTGCCTTCCATCAGCTGCGAGGCAATGTATTCTCCTGAAAACAATGCGCATACCGCATCCGGAAAAGCTATTGTCCGCTGACAGCCTTCTGATATGATAAAAAAGGCATTGTCCAGGATATCAGCCGCTATCAGGAAAAGACCGGCAATCTCCGCTCTGGCTGCCGGTCTTATTGTCCTGTGCACCGCATACCTCTGCTGCCTACCCAAAGACCTGTTCGATGACACATCCTATTCCAGGGTTCTGACAGACCGCAACGGAGAGCTTCTAAATGCACAGATAGCAGATGATGGGCAATGGAGATTCCCACCATCGGACTCTGTCCCGGAAAAATTCAGCATAGCCATCACTGCGTTTGAAGACAGATGGTTCAGATGGCATCCTGGTGTGAATCCGGTATCCCTGGCCAGGGCAGCATGTCAGAACCTGTCATCCGGCCGGGTGGTAAGCGGAGGCAGCACCATTACAATGCAGGTCATCCGGCTGGCACGGAACAGGGAAAGGACGGTATGGCAGAAAGCCATAGAGTGTATCCTCGCCACCCGGCTCGAACTCCGGTGCAGCAAGAATGAAATCATGGCTCTCTATGCCGCCCATGCCCCGTTCGGAGGCAATGTGGTAGGACTTGAAGCTGCCGCATGGAGATATTTCGGGAAACCGGCAGCCGAACTATCCTGGGCCGAGACAGCCACACTCGCAGTATTGCCCAACGCCCCTGCCATGATACATCCTGGCAGAAACCGCGACATGCTGAAACAGAAAAGGGACAGGCTGCTCCGTTCTCTGTATGACACGGGGAAGATAGACTCTACAGACCTGGCTCTTGCTTGCGATGAGCCCCTGCCGGACAAACCGCTGCCATTGCCACAGTACGCACCCCACCTGACAAACAGCAGATTCCTCGACTATGCCGGAGACGGATGCGGCCGGACCTCTGTGGACATCTATCTGCAACGGCAGGTGGAGTCCATCACCGGAAGATGGAACAGCATCTTCAGCCGAAGGGGTATCAATGACATCGCCGCCGTCGTGTTCGATGTCAGGACAATGGAAATACTGGCATACTGCGGCAACGCCGGTTTCTCTTCCGGCCGTCCAGGATGCCAGGTGGACATACTCCAGTCTCCCCGCAGCACGGGAAGTATCCTCAAACCGCTTCTGTACTGTGCCATGCTGCAGGATGGGGCGATTCTTCCGCGAACCATTCTCCCGGATATTCCGGTCAATATCAACGGTTTCTCTCCACAGAACTACGACCTGCAGTTCTACGGGGCCGTACCTGCCGACGAGGCACTCGCAAGATCTCTCAATGTCCCGGCCGTACATATCCTGAGAAAATACGGAGTCCCGAGATTCCATTCCCTGCTCAGGTCTGCAGGGATGACAACCCTGACAAGGTCTCCGGATGACTACGGCCTGTCGCTTATTCTGGGCGGGGCCGAAGGACGGCTTTTCGAGGTCACGGAAATATATGCACGCATGGCCTATATACTGGCATATCCGGGAAACGACGTGACCGGAAACAGCCCACATATTGAGGCAGGTATGGATGCTGACTTCCCGCTGACAGACCTGGAGTCAATCTGGTGGACGATGGATGCCCTGAAAGATGTCAACCGGCCTGATGAGATGGACTGGAGACAGATATCCTCTGTCCGTAAAGTGGCGTGGAAAACAGGGACCAGCTACGGATTCCGCGATGCATGGGCCGTAGGTGTCACTCCTGAATATGCAGTAGGGGTATGGGCGGGAAATGCCGATGGAGCAGGAGTGCCGGGGCTGTCCGGAGCAACGGCGGCAGGCCCCGTAATGTTCGACATATTCAACTCTCTCCCATCCGCCGGCTCCTCTCCCGAATGGTTTGAAGAACCGTCAGACACAGCATACTGCATAGCTGAAGTCTGCAGAGAGTCCGGATATCTTGCCGGACAGTACTGCAATGTCCGGGATACCCTTACACTTCCCAAAGCTGCGCTCCGCAGCCCGGTATGCCCATACCACAAGGCCATCACCGTCAGCGCTGATGGATGTTACAGTGTATCCGCATCCGTACCGGGTGCAAGGACCGTCAATATGTTCATCCTCCCTCCTGCAATGGAATGGTATTACAGGCAGCATCATCCGGAATATAAGGCAATGCCTCCGCAAAGGCCGGGACAGGAAGCCGCAGATGGCAACAGCCCTATGGGATTCATATATCCAGAGCCGGGGAGCACCATTTCCATCCCCCGCCAGCTTGACGGAAGCATAAAGGGCGCGACATTCAATCTTGCCCACAGCAATCCCGGTACAGAGGTATTCTGGCATCTCGATTCGGAATATCTCGGCTCCACCAGGCATATCCACCAGATGGACATTGTCGCTGCCCCCGGAGCACACACCGTCACAGTCGTGGACGCTTCCGGCAACTCCCTTTCCGTCCGCTTTTTCGTCAAATGACTGCCAATCTGTCCCAGTACATTATTTTCACTTCGATGGATTCAAACGATAACGGAATGGCTTTTTACGGACAGAGTCTGAAAATTTGTATAAAACAAAATTAATTTGAGTAACTTTGCGTGAATTGACAAACCATTGGAATTATGCGAAAAATAACCTATTTCTGCGCCTTATCATTGATGGCGGCACTGACCCTGACGGGATGCGGACAGGAAGAAAAAGTACAGCTGGATGTCATTTCCTACAATATCAGGCAGGGAGTGGCCGATGACGGGACAAACTCATGGGAATACCGCCGTCCTGCGACAATCGCCATGCTGCAGGACAAGCATCCGGACATCTTCGGAGTCCAGGAGGCATACGATTTCCAGATAGATTATATAACCGAGAACCTTCCTGAATACGCGAGCATCGGTGTCGGCAGGGAAGACGGCAAAAAGTCTGGAGAACATATGTCCATATTCTACAACACGACTTTCATCAAGATGCTGAAATGGGGCACATTCTGGCTCTCCGAGACACCGGAACAGCCATCATTGGGCTGGGATGCGGCCTGCAGGAGGACTGCGACATGGGCATTGCTTGAAAAGGAAGGCCGCAGATTCTATTATGTGAACACGCATCTCGACCATGTCGGCAAGGAAGCCCAGAAGAATGGTCTTGCCCTTATAGTGGACAGGATTGCGGACATCAATCCTGAAGGGTACCCGATGGTGCTGACAGGTGACTTCAATGTCACTCCTGACGACCCGGTACTCGATGACCTCGAGACGAAGATGCTCAGCGCAAGGGACAACGCGGAAGAAACAGACCATCTCGGCACATTCAACGGCTGGGGGAACAGCGATTCGGTAATCGACTACATCTGGTATTCAGGATTCGCATCATGCGACAGGTTCGAGACCGTCAGGACACAGTACGGCAATATCCCTTACATATCCGACCACTATCCGGTCCACGCCACACTGACCTTCTGACAAACGCAAGGAAACTGCCCGGTCTGAATCACAGCAGGCATCTTGCGTGTCGAGAAATTTAATTGACTAACTTAATAATCGAACCGGCTATGCTGCGGAAAATAAGAGTGACCCTGGCAATCATCTTCTTCACTGTCATAACACTGCTGTTTCTGGACTTCACCGGGACCATTCACGCGTGGTTCGGCTGGATGGCAAAGATACAGTTCCTTCCCGCCATCCTTGCCCTGAACGCAGGCGTGGTAATCATTCTCATGATTCTGACGCTGGTATTCGGAAGAGTCTATTGTTCTGTGATATGCCCACTCGGAGTGTTTCAGGACATTGTCTCTTGGATCAACGGCAGAAGGGGGAAGAAACACAGGATGAGATTCAGCTGGTCTCCGGCAAAATCGTGGCTCAGATATGGAGTCCTCGCGCTTTTCATTGTCGCCCTGGTTGCCGGAATCGGGTCAGCTGCCGCTCTTCTTGAACCGTACAGCGCATACGGGCGTATCGCATCAAACCTGTTCTCGCCTCTGTACCAATGGGGGAACAACCTGCTTGCATACCTTGCAGAGAGGGTAAACAGCTATGCATTCTACAGCAAGGATGTATGGCTGAAAAACATTCCGACATTCATCATAGCCGCCATCACATTTGTCATCATCGTGGTTCTTGCATGGAGGAACGGCAGGACATGGTGCAATACCATCTGTCCCGTAGGGACGGTGCTCGGATGGATGTCCAGGTTTTCCCTGCTGTCTGTGAAGATAGACAAGGACAAATGCACTTCCTGCAGTCTCTGCGCCAGAGGCTGCAAGGCATCTTGCATCGACTATAAAGGCCACGAAATTGACTATAGCCGCTGTGTGGCATGCATGGACTGTATCGACAACTGCACGCATGGGGCGATAAGCTATTCGTTCAGATACAGACGCGATACTCCGGCTTCCGGCAAATCCGGGACATCAGACTCTGATGTACCTGCCGATACCGGCAGAAGGAATTTCCTTTCGGCTACAGCCCTTGTAGCCACGGCTACAGCCGTGAATGCCCAGGAAAAGAAAGTGGATGGAGGGCTTGCAGTCATCGTGGACAAGGAGATTCCCGACAGGAAGACAGCAATCGTCCCCCCGGGAGCCTCAAGCCTGAAGGATTTCTACCAGCATTGTACAGCCTGCCAGCTGTGCGTATCAGTATGTCCGAACGATGTGCTGCGCCCATCAGGAGGACTTATGAGACTGATGCAGCCGGAGATGTCTTACGAAAGGGGCTACTGCAGACCTGAATGCACCAAATGTTCCGAAGTCTGTCCTGCAGGAGCCATCAGGCCGGTCACGACAGCAGAGAAATCCTCTATCCAGATAGGACATGCGGTATGGATAAAACGGAACTGCATTCCTGTCAGGGATGGGGAGGAATGCGGCAACTGCGCCAGACACTGCCCGACAGGAGCCATTGTAATGGTCCCGTTACGGGGAAGGCACAGGCACGGCAACCCGGAAAATGACGGAAAAGACAAGTCTCCGGCATTGAAGATTCCGGCTATAGACACAGAGAAATGCATCGGCTGCGGGGCATGCGAAAACCTCTGCCCGGCACGTCCGTTCAGTGCGATATATGTCGAGGGGCATGAAGTCCACAGGGAAATCTGATGGCAGTCCGCGGTAAGAAAGGGATAGTGTACTTATAACAGATTGGAAAATGGGGGAAACTGATATATCAAGGCGAGATTTTCTCAAGACAATGGCGGTGTCCGGAGCTGCAGTTGCGGGACTGTCTGCATGCGCCGGGAAACCAGAGAATGCATCCGGAACGGAAGAGGCGGGAGAAATGACATTCAGGACCAATCCGAATACAGGAGACCAGGTGTCGCTTCTCGGATTCGGGATGATGAGACTGCCGTTCCTCAAAGGGAAGAAAGCAGACGATGGCAGAGGAGTCATCGACCAGGAGGAAGTCAACCATCTGGTGGACTATGCCATAGAACATGGGGTCAACTATTTCGACACATCTCCTGCCTACTGCCAGGGAATGTCCGAGGAATCCACCGGCATTGCATTGAGCCGCTACCCGCGCGACAGCTATTTCATTGCCACTAAAATTTCCAATTTCAGCAAGTCCACACATTCCTTCGAGGCATCGAGGGAAATGTACCTCAACTCTCTGAAATATCTGAAGACAGACTACATTGACTACTATCTGCTCCATTCCCTCTCCAATATGGAAGATTTCAAGAAACGATACCTTGACAACGGCATCCTTGATTTCCTTATGGAGGAAAGGTCAGCAGGACGCATCCGCAACCTCGGGTTCTCATACCACGGACACAAGGAGTTCTTCGACTATCTTATGTCTGTCCACGACAGATATCATTGGGATTTCGTACAGATCCAGATGAATTATCTGGACTGGGAATATGCCGAGAAAATCAAGTCAAAGAACACCAATGCCGACTATATGTACTATGAACTGGAGAAAAGGAACATCCCTGTCATAATCATGGAGCCGCTGCTTGGAGGACGGCTGTCCAGGGTACCGGAGAACGTACTGGCGGAATTCAAGGAAAGGGAACCGGAACTTAGTGTCGCATCGTGGGCATTCCGTTTCGTAGGGTCATATCCCGGAGTGCTCACAGCCCTCAGCGGAATGACGAGAATGGAGCATCTGCAGGACAATCTGAAGACATACTCCCCACTTGATCCACTGACTGAAGACGAACTGGCTTTCCTGCATCATATCGCACACCTGATGATGCAGTTCAAGACAGTGCCATGCAACGACTGCCAGTATTGCATGCCTTGTCCGTACGGCATCGACATCCCTGGCATCCTGCTCCACTACAACAAATGCATCAATGAAGGTAACCTGCCGACGACATCGCAGGACCCTGAATACCGCAAGGCCCGTCGGGCATATCTTGTCGGATATGACCGCAGTGTACCCAAACTGCGTCAGGCGGACCACTGCACTGGATGCGGCCAATGTAACCCGCACTGTCCTCAGGGCATAGACATTCCGAAAGAACTGCACCGCATCGATGCATACGTCGAACAGCTGAAACAGCAGACCCTATGACACTGAACGACTGGTGGATATTGCTGATACCTCTCCTCGGGACTACCCTGGGGGCAGCCTGCGTGCTCTTCATGAAGAAACAGATGCGGCCGGCAATGGAACGGGGGCTGTCCGGATTCGCCGCAGGAGTCATGGTCGCGGCCTCTATCTGGAGCCTGCTCATCCCTGCAATGGACCAGTCTCAGGAAATGGGAGCCTGGGCATTCGTCCCTGCCGTAGCAGGATTCTGGGGAGGAATCCTTTTCCTTCTCCTGCTCGACAACATCATTCCGCATCTGCATAACCACGGCAAGGAAGACGAAGGGCCGAAGAGCAGACTCAAACGGACCACCAAGCTTGTCCTTGCCATTACACTCCACAATATTCCCGAAGGGATGGCGGTCGGGGTCACGTATGCAGGCTGGATAAGCGGCGATACGGCCATTACAATGACAGGAGCCCTCGCACTGGCCATAGGAATCGCCATCCAGAACTTCCCCGAAGGGGCCATCGTGTCCATGCCTCTCAGGGCCGAAGGCACAAGCCGCAGAAAGGCGTTCGCATACGGGACCCTCTCCGGAGTCGTCGAGCCGGTCGGAGCCATCATCACAGTGGCTCTGGCGGCCCTCATAACCCCTTATCTTCCCTATCTGCTGAGTTTCGCAGCCGGGGCGATGATCTATGTCGTCGTGGAGGAACTCATTCCGGAAATGTCCGGAGGACGGCACTCCAATATCGGCACCCTTATGTTCGCCTTGGGCTTCTCCCTCATGATGATTCTCGATGTCGCTTTGGGATAAGTTTTCGACACACTGTCAATATGCAATGAATTGAGGTTGACAGTCATTGTCATTTCCCCTTTTGCATTAATGTCTATCCGCATTGTCACCCCTAAAAGAATAACAGGACGAAAAGTTCGGACGGCGTGGCCGCCTGTGGCCCCGTGAACGGGAGGTAGCGAACGGTTTATGAGAATGTCCGGCGGACATCCGGAAGTGAGCAGACCGCGTAGCGGTGGGAGGGATTTACCGGACCGAACTTTTTCGGTATA
>CALVAC010000002.1 GCA_944325435.1 uncultured Bacteroidales bacterium
GAGTAGGTTACCGCCGGTGTTCTAGGGGGAGCGACAGAAGAGCGATGAGCTCGGATGCCGCTCCCCTTTTTTTGTGCGTGCGGGGGCGTCGGCCGACCCACCCCGCCCCGGCGATCAAGCCTCAGAAGCTCCCGCTTATGGCGTGACTCCGGTATGACGCATCAGGGCAGCGTGAGTCTCTGGCATTCCAGCCCGGCAAAGTCTTCTTCACAGTGGGATACCATTATCAGGGTCTTGTTCCTGCGCTGACAGAAAGTAGTGATGATATCCTTTGCAAGTTTACAGTTCCTCTCATCGAGGCAATGCATAGGTTCATCAAGTACAAGCAGTTCCGGATCTTTTACAAAAGCCCTTGCAAGCATGCACAGATGCTGTTCTCCGCTCGACAGTTCCGTGAAACATCTGTCTTTCAGCCCGGATATCCCGAACACCCCCATCCAGAATGCTGTGTTTCCTGTCTGTTCCTGTGTCAGAGAGTGCCTGATGCCCCCTGTGTCAGAAAAACCGCTTGCGACTATCTTCCATGCAGGTACAGGCAGAAGGAATGCCCTGTACATTTCCGGGCTTACATAGCCGATATGCCTCTTTATTTCCCAAATGCTTTCTCCACTTCCTCGTTTTTTGTCGAAAAGCGTAATGTCACAGGCGTACGATTGGGGATTGTCTGCGCATATAAGGCTCAGAAGCGTGCTCTTACCGCTTCCGTTCTTTCCGCACAGAGCCCATTTGTCCCCGTTGTGCACTTCCCAGTCCAGACTGTCAAGGATTGTCCTTGTGCCGTATCTGATGCTGACATTTTTCAGACGGGCCACCGTTTCAGCATTATAGTCGTTGCCTCTGTACGGAAGGTCCAGGATTGCATTCCTTTCAGACTCGTCCAGGACATTCTCTATGACAGTTCCACGGTATGCTCCGGAGTCGATGAATGCTCCGTATGGCAGCTTCTCTCCTGCCTCCATATTCTCCATTGGCAGCACATCCGTGATAAAGGATGGTATATCCCTGTTTTTGCAGAGGTTCAGTATGACCTGTATATGTCCGTCTTCTGCAAGTGCGGACAGCACATCGTTCATTGTTTGCCTTGCCTGACTGTCCAGACCGATATACGGGTTGTCTATTATAAGGATTTTCGGAGAGGATGCCAGAATATATGCGAGCTGGAGTTTCCGGAGTTCTCCGCTTGAGAGCATCACGGTCCTCTTGTCAAGCATCGGGCCGATCTGCAGGAGGGAGAACAGCCTCTCCCGTACCAGTCCGTTTCTCTCCGGGTACATATAGAGTTTCTTGTCCAATATGTCCCTTACGGCAGGAACTGATTCCGCATCCTGTGAATTCCATCGCTGCTGATAATAGAATGAGGCACCTGTGAGGCTGAATGCGTCCCTGAATGCTATGCGCCGGATGTCTTCCTGTCCCGAAAGCATATCTGTGAAGATGCTTTTACCGGCTCCGTTGGATCCTGTCACGGCCAGCTGCTCACCTTTGTCCAAAGTGAAATCGACAGGCCTGCGCAGCCGTTTCCGTGGATTGTTCGATATTTTTCCTTTGAGTTCTATCAGATGTGCCATTGCCTTTTATATGTGAGGCTGCAAATGTAGCCACAAATTCCGTATCTGTGGCAGCCGGAACCTGTCTATCTGGCTCTGACGGTTGTTTTATTCATCCGGAACCTGTCCTTATTTTGGCGAGTTTCACTATATTTGTCAGATTTTGTTTGGCAAAGAATGAACAGATGCTATGATATGGATGAGATAGTGTCAAGGATTGTCTCATCAGGAAAAGGTGTATCGGAAAATGAGGCGGAGGTACTGTCCTCAGCTGCGGAAACGGATGAACTGCTGGCAGCTGCGGAGAAAGTGACTGCAGTTATGGTCCCGAGAAAGTTCGATACATGTTCGATAATAAACGCGAAGTCCGGCAGGTGTCCGGAAGACTGCCACTGGTGTGCCCAGTCTGCACATTATCATACAGGTGCTGCCGTATATCCGCTTAAGCCGGACGATGAGATAGTGCAGGCGGCGAAAGCATCGTGGAGCCACGGAATAGGAAGATTCTCTTTTGTCACAAGCGGCAGGGCATTGTCAGACAGCGAGGTGGACAGGATATGCTCTGTCGCGTCCAGAATACGCAGGGAATGCGGCATCTCTCTCTGTATGTCATCCGGATTGCTTGACAGACAGCAGTTTATGAAAATCAGGAAGGCGGGTGTATCCAGATATCACTGCAATCTGGAGGCAGCTCCATCCTTTTTCGGCACATTATGCACCACTCACAGCCAGGACCAGAAGACAGCGACACTGGAGGCTGCCAAGGAAGCCGGGCTGGAAATATGCAGCGGCGGTATCATCGGAATGGGAGAGACGGAGCTTCAGCGCGTAGAGCTTGCGTTCACATTGAGACAGCTGGGAGTGTCTTCCGTTCCGGTCAATGTACTGTGTCCAGTCAAAGGGACGCCTCTGGAGAATATGCCGCCGATTGGAGACGGGGAGGTATTGCGTTGCGTGGCTCTGTTCCGGCTGATCCTGCCGCAGGCTTACCTGCGTTTTGCCGGTGGAGTGGCGAGATTATCTGAAGAGACGATGGTAAGGGCGTACAGGGCCGGGGTGAATGCTGCGATACTTGGCGATATGCTGACCACCGCAGGAGAGAATATACGGACAAATATCAGAAGAATCAGGGAGGCTGGATATGAATTATGATAAAATCCGGATGACAGGTTCCGGGATGATAACAGACAGTTTTGACAGGGAGCACCTGTGGCATCCATACACTTCTACTACCGCCCCGCTGCCGGCATACAAAGTTAAGTCGGCCGAGGGTTGCCGTATAACCCTGGAAGATGGTACACGGCTGATCGAGGGGATGTCATCCTGGTGGTGTGCCGTACATGGCTATAATAACCCTGTGTTGAACAAGGCTGCGAAAGACCAGCTGGACAGGATGTCCCACGTGATGTTCGGCGGTTTGACTCATGAGCCAGCCATCGCTCTGGGGAAACTTCTGCTGGAGATTTTGCCTGACGGGCTGACTCATATATTCTATGCTGACAGCGGGTCCGTAGCCGTTGAAGTGGCAATGAAGATGGCTGTCCAGTATCAGTATGCCGTGGGTAGGGGAGAGAGGTCAAATTTCGTGACTATCCGTTCCGGATATCACGGTGACACCTGGAACGCGATGTCTGTATGCGATCCTGTCACGGGAATGCACAGTATTTTCGGCAATGCCTTGCCTGTACGGCATTTTGTCCCTCAGCCACGCAGCAGGTTCGGCGGACAGTGGGATCCGGAGGACATTTTGCCACTGAAAGACACACTTGACAGGTATGGGGACGGGTTGGCAGCGATGATTCTCGAACCTGTCGTCCAAGGGGCAGGAGGAATGTGGTTTTATCATCCTCAGTATCTTGTGGAAGCTGCTAAATTGTGCAGGGAAAGGGGGATACTGGTCATTTTTGATGAGATTGCCACAGGTTTCGGCAGGACAGGCAAGCTGTTCGCATACGAGCACGCAGGGGTGGTTCCGGACATCATGTGCATCGGCAAGGCCCTTACGGGAGGCTACATGACCATGTCGGCTGTGATTGCCACTGACCATGTGGCGGACATGATTTCAAACAATTATCCGTATGCCTTCATGCATGGTCCGACCTTCATGGGCAACCCTCTTGCATGTGCTGTCGCCAGGGCTTCCGTCCAGCTTCTTCTGGACAGCGGATGGCAGGAAAAGGTCGGGGCCATCGAGTCGCAGTTGAAGAAAGAGCTCGCTCATGCTGCAGATTTTCCGCAGGTGGCAGATGTGCGTATATTGGGTGCTATAGGGGTCATCGAGATGAAAGAGCCGGTGGACATTGCAGCCATCCAGAGACGTTTCGTGGAAGAAGGAGTATGGGTAAGGCCGTTCGGCAGGCTCGTATATATCATGCCTCCTTTCATCATTGACAGCAGCGACCTGTCTGTACTTACATCTGCCCTTGTGAAGGTGGTGGCCGGACAGTGAGATGCGGATACGGGCCGGCGGTATCCCGGCCAATGGATTTTTACAATTACTTGACATGAACGGTATGCGTGATAATGTGTTTTTTGTAAGCGGAATCGATACGAATGTCGGCAAGAGCTATGCGACAGGATGGATTGCAAAGGAGTGGAACGGCAGAGGGGTCAGCACCATAACCCAGAAGCTTGTGCAGACAGGGAACGACGGTTTTTCTGAAGACATAGAGCTGCACAGGAAGATAATGGGCTGCGGTATGCTTGATGTGGACAGGCAGGGGCTGACAATGCCTGAAATATACACATATCCATGCTCCCCTCATCTGGCTGCCGAGATAGACCGCAGGCCTGTGGATTTCGCCAGGATAGAGGCTGCGACCCGGGCCTTGTCCGGAAAATATGATGCGGTCCTTCTGGAAGGGGCCGGCGGGCTTATGGTCCCGCTCACGAGGAACCTGCTGACAATCGACTATGTCAGGGAGAAAGGCTATCCTCTGATATTCGTGACATCAGGCCGTCTGGGCAGCATCAGCCACACCCTGTTGGGCCTTGAGGCTGTCAAAAGGCGTGGCATTACTCTCAAGGCACTTGTATTCAATATGTTCCCTCTGGAGGAAGACAGGACGATATCAGATGACACACAGGGATACTTCAAGGATTTCCTTGCTTCGGAATTTCCTCGGGCAGAATATCTGACTGTCCCCGTGCTTGAATGAACAATTAATTTTTTGCATATTTGCATAAATAAAAACAGAGGATATATGAGAAACTTTCTCAAGATTGCGGTGATAGCCGTGGCCGTAGCTGCGGCATCGTCCGATGCATTCGCCCAGTTCGGGGTGAATATTGGCTATATGACTTCAAATACAAGGCCTGCGCTGGCCGGAATCGATGCGCATAATTCCAGGACAAACGGTTTTACCGTAGGTATAGACAGTGAACTGAAGCTTATCGGCAATTTCCTGTCTATCCAGCCTGGACTGTATTACCAGCATCTGCTTGCATCTGAAGATATAGCGGAGATTGCGGGGCTTGCTGCGAAGAACACCTATTCCGATTTTTTCCTGGCTGTCCCGATTCATTTCAAGCTCGGGTTCAACATCATACCTGACAGGATGCTGCGTCTGTATGTGTTTGCCGGGCCTACTTTCGAGATCGGTCTCAAGTCAGCTGACAAGATTTCCCTGTCCGGCAGGGATATCAGCGGAGAGGTCAGCTATAACTATTATACGGGAGAGTTCAAGACAAGCTCTACCGAACTTGACAATCTTGTGGCATCATATTTTCCGGAAGGAGAGAAACTCTACGGCAGGTTCGATGTGATGCTCGGCGGCGGCATCGGTCTGCAGGTGATAAAGTTCCTTGATATAAAGGTCGGCTATGACTATGGAATGATAGACAGGTACCGCACTGATGTGGAAGGAAGACAACCGGCAAACAGGGGACAGTTCTATGTGGGGGTTGGTATAAGGATCTGAGGTTATGAAAGAATATATAGAAAAAAACAGGGACCGTTTCTTCGAGGAACTTTTTTCCTTGCTCAGGATTCCATCTGTGAGTTCCAAGGAGGAGCATCGTCCTGATATGCAGCGTTGCGCAGAAAGACTTGCTGAACTTCTTGAAGAGGCTGGGGCTGAAGATGCTGCTGTGTATCCGACCGGAGGCCACCCTGTCGTGTTCGCATCGAGGTATTTCTCGGATGATGTACCGACCGTGCTGGTATACGGGCATTATGATGTCCAGCCGGTTGATCCTGTAGAATTGTGGAAGTCAGATCCTTTTGAACCCGAAATCCGTGATGGGGCGATATATGCGAGGGGTGCGAATGATGACAAGGGGCAGCTCTTCATGCATTTGAAGGCTTTCGAGTATCTGGTCGCGACAGGCAGACTGAGGCATAATGTCAAATTCATTTTTGAAGGCGAGGAAGAGATCGGAAGTCCGTCCCTTGCTGCATGGGCTGCGGAACACAGGGATATGCTGTCGGCAGATGTCATTCTTGTGTCTGACACGACTATGATCTCTGAATCTGTCCCGTCCATCAATTGCGGTATGCGTGGGCTTTCGTATGTGGAGGTCAAGGTTACAGGACCGGACAAGGATCTGCATTCTGGCCATTACGGCGGGGCTGTCGCCAATCCGATAAACATACTGTGTGATATGATTTCCTCCCTGATAGACAGGGATGGGCGTATCACTGTCAGTGGCTTTTACGATGATGTCGTGGAACTTTCAGAAGAGGACAGGGCTCAACTGGCCCGTGCGCCTTTTGACCTGCAGGAGTATAAGGATTTCCTCAAGATACGCGATGTGAAAGGCGAGACTGGATATTCCACTCTCGAGAGGACGGGCATCAGGCCTTGTCTGGATGTGAACGGGATATGGGGCGGCTATACGGGAGAAGGCGCGAAGACCGTGATTCCTTCAACCGCGCATGCGAAGATATCCATGAGGCTTGTCCCTAACCAGGACAGCGATACTGTCACCCGTCTGTTCGAGAAGCATTTCAAGTCGATAGCTCCGGACTGCGTGAAAGTGGAGGTGACTCCGTGTCATGGCGGAAACGGTTTCCTGATACCAATATCATCAGATGCGTACAGAGCCGCATCCAGGGCAATGGCCGAGGTGTATGGCGTGGAGCCTGTTCCGAGCAGGGGAGGAGGAAGTATCCCGATACTGGCTGACCTGCAGAGGATACTCGGCATAGACCCGCTGCTTATGGGATTCGGGCTTGAACGTGATACGATACATTCTCCGAACGAGAGCTATCTGCTCAGCCAGCTTTATGCCGGGATGGAGTCCATAGCCCTGTTCTACAGGTATTATGGGGAAGGTAAATCCAGATAAAAGACAGGGGACAAGAGATTATGAACAGAGAACAGTTGTTTGGACAGATACGGAAGAAAGGTACAGTGCTTTGCGTAGGGCTTGACACTGATTTCGACAAGATGCCGGAGCATATCAAGGCACAGTCACTCAAAGGGGAGGTTGCGGCCATGGGACAGCTTTTCAAGGGAAAAGCCCGTTCCATTGTCGAATTCAACAAGGCTATTATCGATGCGACAGCCCCATATTGCGTGGCATACAAGCCTAACCTGGCTTTTTATGAGTGCTACGGACTGGACGGGATGCGAGCGCTTGAGGTCACAGTGGATTATATAAGGTCCAATTATCCGGAACTTTTCATCATCGCTGATGCCAAGAGAGGGGATATAGGGAATACGGCAAAGAGGTATGCCAAGGCATTTTTCGAGACTATGGATTTCGATGCCGTGACCCTCGCTCCATATATGGGGGCTGATAGCATCACTCCTTTCCTCGAGTATAAGGACAAATGGGCGATAGTCCTGGCTCTGACTTCAAATGCCTCGGCGGCCCAGTTCCAGATGGCCGTCAAGGATGGCAAGCCTCTATATCAGGCTGTCATCGAGGAGATGATGTCGATTTCGACTCCTGACAATATGATGTTTGTCGTCGGGGCGACCAGGGCAGACAAGCTTGCAGAGATCCGGTCTTTCTGTCCTGACAATTTTCTGCTGGTGCCCGGAGTGGGGGCGCAGGGCGGATCTGCCGAGGAGGTGATAGCCAATGGAGCAAACGACCATGCAGGTCTGCTTATAAACTCCTCACGCGCAATCCTCTATGCAGACAGTTCAGAGAATTTTGCCCGTGCTGCTGGCAAGGCTGCTGCCGCCACCGCCAACTACGCACCTGCGCAGTGACAGTCTCATATCCGGTCGTTAGGGAAGTGGATGCCCCAGGAGCTGCGCAGGCCGTCCATTATTCTCATGACGCGAAGAGTCTCGCTGTGAGGCATTGACCGTGGTTCTGTCAGCCCTTCTCTGATGGCATCCATACAGGCCCGCACCTGGTATTCAAAACCAGTGATCTGTGGAGGGGCATTGTAGGTGGCCGTCAGGGTGTGGTTGCTGTCGTACAGTTCCGCCTTGAGCATATTGTTGATGTTGTCGCAGACAATATAGCCCCTGTCTCCGCACACAATGCCCTGACGGTCGCTCGCGCACAGCGCGGTGGACTGCAGGTCGGCTATCCTTCCATCCCGATACTTGAGGATGATGCTGTTCTGCAGGTCGACCCCGGTGTCGGATTTCATACAGGATGAAGCTATGTCGGCAATGTCATTCCCGAACATCATAAGGGCGAAATTGATTGCATATACGCCGAGGTCAAGCAGTGCCCCTCCTCCGAGTTCAGGACGGATCAGCCTCTCCTTGTCGGATACGGGATATCCGAGATGTGCCGACAGTATCATCGGTTGTCCGATGGCTCCGCTTTCTACGATATCCCTGACTGTTCTCTGGAACGGCATATACCTTGTCCAGATGGCCTCGGCAAGGAAAATCTTCCTCTCTTCCGATATCCTTGTCACCTCTTCCGCTTCACGGGCGTTGGCCATGAACGCTTTCTCGCAGAGCACGGCTTTTCCTCGGTCGAGGCAGAGCCGGACGTGGTCATAATGCAGTGAATGCGGAGTGGCTACATATACAAGGTCAACAGCCGGGTCTTCGGCAAGTTCCTCGTATGACCCGTAGGCTTTCGTGAATCCGAATCTTCCGGCAAATGCAGCAGCCTTGCCGTACTGTCTCGATGCTATTGCATAGCCTTCGACATCCGGCATTCCGTTTATGGTGGCGGCCATTTTCTCTGCGATGTGTCCCGCACCTATTATTCCTATCCTGAACATATCCTTTGTCATTTGATTATATTCGATGCTTCAAGTTCCTTGGCAAGACCGCCTTCTCCTGTCTCCTTGTAGAGGGATGGAAGATCCTTGCCGGTCTGTTTCATTACCCTTACCACATGGTCGAAGGAGACCCGGTGGAGACCATCGGTGTACAGGGCATATATGTTTGCATCGAGTGCCCTTGCCGCGGCGTACGCGTTCCTTTCGATGCACGGTATCTGCACAAGGCCGCATACAGGGTCGCATGTCATTCCCAGATGGTGTTCAAGCCCCATTTCGGCTGCATATTCTATCTGTGACGGACTTCCTCCCATAAGCTGGTTGGCTGCGGCTGCGGTCATTGCACAGGCTACTCCCACTTCTCCCTGGCAGCCTACCTCGGCTCCTGATATGGAGGCGTTCTGTTTGACGACATTTCCCACAAGTGCAGCTGTGGCGAGAGACCGGATTATCCTTTTGTCGCTGTATTCGTAGACTTTCTTGAGATGGTACAGCACTCCTGGAAGCACTCCGCATGATCCGCAGGTAGGTGCAGTGACTATTGTCCCTCCACAGGCGTTTTCCTCGCTTACGGCAAGCGCATACGAGAAGATCAGTCCTCTTGTACGCAGCACATCCTTGTATCCTTCAGCGCGTATGAAGTAGTTCGCCGCCTTTCTTCTCATATGGAGCGGTCCCGGCAATGCCCCTTCCTGGTCGATGCCGCGTTCGACAGCAGCCTGCATGGCTTTCCAGACTTCTTCAAGGTAGTCCCAAATCTCGGAATCCTCGATGCTGTCGACATATTCCCAGTATGCCCTTCCGTTGGTGTTGCACCAGTCGAGCAGCTCGGTCATCGTGTTGAGTGGATATATGTCAGGACTGTCGATTATCTCCAGCTGGTCGCATTTGATGGCACCTCCTCCGATGCTGTAGAATGTCCATTCGTCCTTCGGTTCTCCGTCCGTGCCTTCAACGGCTATCTTCATCGCATTCGGATGTTCCGGAAGGAATATTTTAGGCTGCCAGTCAATACTGACATTCCCGGCAGGGGAGAGGGCTTCCTCGATGGCCGTATCTGTAAGGTGTCCTTTGCCTGTGGCGGCCAGCGAGCCGAACAGGGTCACCTTGAATGAGGATGCTCCCGGATGGTGTGCCAGGTATATCTTGGCCGCGCGATGCGGACCCATAGTGTGGCTGCTGGAGGGGCCCTTGCCTATCTTGTATATTTCCTTGATGCTTTTCATTCCTGTCATTCTTCCTTGTTCCGCCGTACTACAGATAGAGATTGAAATAGTCTGTCACCTTGTCCATCAGATGCACCCTTTCCCTGCCGAACATGTTATGCTGCGCCGTAGGATATGTAAAGAAATCCATCTGGATATTGTTGTCGATGCACGTCTGGATAAAATTCAGACAATGCTGCCATACAACCGTATTGTCAACCGCCCCCTGACATATAAGAAGCTTGCCTTTCAGGCAAGGCGCCTTGTTGATCAGACTTGTCAGTGCATAACCGTCAGGATTTGACTGCGGAGTCTCCATATAGCGTTCCCCGTACATCACTTCATACCATTTCCAGTCGATGACCGGGCCGCCTGCAACGGCAACCTTGAATATGTCAGGATAATTGGTCATAAGTGAAATGGTCATAAAGCCTCCATAGCTCCATCCGTGTACTCCGATGCGGCTGCTGTCCACGAAAGGCAGCCCCATCAGCATCTTCACTCCTTCCATCTGATCTGCCATTTCGGCCTGTCCGCACTGCCTGTGGATTGTCTGCTCGTATTCCAACCCTCTGTTCTGCGACCCTCTGTTGTCCTGAACATAGACAATGTAGCCTCTCTGGGCCATATACATTTCCCAGAGACCCATATCGGCGAGAAATGTGTTCCTGACCATCTGCGCATGGGGACCTCCATATACATAGAGTATCACCGGATATTTCCTTGAAGGATCGAAGTCTTTCGGAAGGGTCAGCCTGTAGTGGTTGTCATATCTGCCGTCTGCACTCTTTATTGTCCCGAAAAGCACTTCCGTGTATGCATAGTCCGCTGTCGGGTCATCTGCCCTGTACAGCACTTCGGCCTTTTTCCCGTCAGTGGAGCCGGTGTTCACCTGTGCCGGGTTGTTGATGCTGCTGAAATAGTCGATGTACTGTCTGCAGTCCGGGCTGAGACTTATCTCGTGCCAGCCCTCATCCATAGTGAGCCTTGTCTTTTTCCCGGTCTTCATATCGACCCTGAACAGATGGTTCTCTGCCGGAGTCACCTCGGCCGAGGTGTAGTAGACATACCGTCCATCGTTGTCAAGATATGTCACATCCGCGTCAGCTTCGGTAAGCCTGGATATGACCCCATCCATATCGCACAGATACAGGTTTCTGTATCCATCCCTGTTGGCTGTCCTGTAGATGAACCGGTCATCGCTGCCCTTTACGAAATACAGAGGGTCGAGCGGTTCCACATATTTTTCGTTGTCTTCTGTCAGTATTGTCTTCACATACTCTCCTGTCAGAGCATCGTATCTGTTGAGCCTCATATGTTTCTGCGACCTGTCGAGCACCTGGATGAAGATGCTCCTGCTGTCGGGGGACCATGTGATTCCTGTCAGGTACCTGTCCGGGCCGAAATCCGTCACCTTTATGTGCAGGGTATCCCTTGTCTCCATATCATAGACACAGAGTCTCAATATCTCCGAAGACATTCCTGCCATAGGATATTTCAGCGGAAGCAGGTCACCTGTCCTGGTGCCGATGTCCAGGAGAGGGAATGTGGTCACATTGCTCTCGTCTTTTCTGTAGAAGGCGAGCCTTGTGCTGTCTGGAGACCAGAATGTGCCCCTGTTGATCCCGAACTCGTTCCTGCTGACAATCTGTCCGTACACTATGTCCCTGTCACTGTCTTCGGCTACGGGGATTACAGTCCCTTTGCTGTCCCTCAGATAGAGTCCGTTGCCCTGTGTGAAGGCTTTGAATTCAGGTGCCGGTACGGATGGGATGCTGTCTCTGACAGCCTTGTATCCCTTGCCGTCCCTGTGCCAGAAATACCATGGATGCGATGGCCTGATATCCCTTGACAGTATTGTCTCTTCCATAGTCAGGATCTTCCCCTGCGGGGAATTTGCCGGATGCCGTCCTATGATTCCCGGCACCTGGGCGAAAGAAATCACCGCAACAGCCATTGCGGTGATTGTTGTGATGACTTTTTTCATGCTGTTATCGTACTGATACTATACCGTCAACAATATATTTCTGCTGTCCTCTCCATGGCAGGGCTCCGAGATATTCCTTGTAATGGAGTTCCACGGTCTTGCCTCCGCAGTGCATAAGAGAGTCCGCTATCGCTTCATCCGTGATGGAGAAATCGAATTCATAGGACTGGATGGTGTTGCCGGCAGTACCTTTCTGTGCGCCTCTGAACCCGGCCTGTATCATCCTCCCTTCGTATGTCTTGAACACGTAGCCTTTGTATACCACGAAGTTGAGGTCTCCGGCCTTCACCCCTTCCCCGAATACGAAATAGAACCGGAAATATATGAATCCGGCGAGCAGTATGACCGCTATGAGAATGGCTGCTGAAATGATTTTCCTTTTCATTGTATCTGTCTGATTGTTAAAGGTCTATTACACCGGCACATACAAGGAGGCCGATGAATGGTGTCTGCTGTCTCCTGATATATGGTTTGACCTTGGCTGTGTTGATCTCATCCAGGGTCTTGACTATGTCGTATGCCGCAATGAAATCCTTTCCTGTCAGGTATTCCCCCTCATTGGCCCTCTTGGTGCCGGGAGTTCCTCCCTTTATGAAAATACAGCTTCCGACAAACGTGGCTGAATACGGGATGCCGGTAACGGAGGTGAAACTGCCGTGTCTTCTGATATATTCCACGACAATCTTCCATACATCGGCTCCGCTCATCTCTAAGTATTCTTTCCTTATTTCCATCTGGTCAAAGCAGTGATGCGAGTTCTTTCATTTTCTGTCTCGGCAGGGCATTCCTGTACAGGATGTCATAGACCATATCGGCTATCGGCATATCTATCTTGTGCCTGAAATTGATATGGCGGATGCAGTCGGAGGCGAAATATCCTTCCGCCACCATCGTCATTTCGTTCAATGCGCTCTTCACTGTGCAGCCTCTGCCTATCAGCTGTCCAAGGCGGCGGTTGCGGCTGTAGTTGGAATAGCACGTGACGAGCAGGTCTCCGAGGTATGCCGGGTCAAGGGTGTCCCTGTGGTCGGGATAGCTTTCCTTGAGAAACCTTGTCATCTCCTTTGCGCAGCTTGATATAAGCACCGCCTTGAAATTGTCCCCGTATCCGAGCCCGGTGGCAATACCTACGGAGATGGCGTAGATGTTCTTCATTATTGCAGCATACTCGACTCCGTATATGTCGGTGGAGTATGAGAGTTTCAGATATTCTGTGGCAATCTTGCTCCCTATCAGGCGGGCGTTGTCCGGATCTGTGCATACCACGGTGAGATATGACAGCTTCCTCCGTCCCACCTCCTCTGCGTGAGATGGACCGGAAATGATACCTATCTGCTTGTAGGTCAGATTGTATCTGTCGTGGAGATATTCTGCTGCCGTCTTGTAGTCTCCCGGAATTATGCCTTTGATGGCCGAAATGACGAACTTGTCCTCCAGAGATACTGTCAGCGGAGCAAGAAAATCTTTCAGATAGGCTGACGGGGCTGCCATTATGACAATCTTGGAATTGGACACCACTTCGTCTATGTCCCTGCTGGGATGGATGGTATTCCTGTCGAATTCGATGTCGCTCAGATATTTGGGGTTGCGTCCATCTGCAAGGAGCCCTTCGAGGACATCATCGTTACGGATGTACCACCATACCTCCTTTTCGTTTCTCACAAGGAGGGAGACAATGGCTGTAGCCCAGCTCCCGTATCCGATTACGGCACATCTGGCATGTTCTCCTAACTTATATTCCATTTGAAAGCATCAGGTTTCAGTACCGGACACAAAGGTAACAAATAATATCGTTCCGGCAAACCTCCCGACTCTTTTCCTCCTGTAAGGTCAGGCTGGTAAGGAAAAGTCGATTCCTGCACCCTGTAATATGGTCTCCCTGTCCTGATATATGCCGCATTCATCTTCTGTCAGCAGGTGGCAGCCGGAATAGCGTCCGGACAGGTCAATGGCATTGTCTGAGGTGTCCCTGCTGCCGGACTCTTTCCATCCTCTGGATGCTGTTCCTGCAGATGGATTGGGGGCAGGGATGGAGTACCAGCCCGCGGCAGCTACGGAACTGTCCATCCTGCAGTCTATATATGTCACATTGTCATAATATTCCCTTTCTCCGGAGGATCTGGCGAGGTACACGCTGCCATCCGGTACTCCGCTTTCCGCAGAAATGGTGCATCCGAGGAAGATGAAGCCTTTTGCAAGGGGAGAGAGGCATCTGCACTGGACTATATAGGCGGATGAGAAATCCGTGTCATCCGCAATCCTGAGTGTGCAGTTTTCGAACAGTACTGTCTCCGGAGAACCCCAGATGAAATCGACGTTCCCTTCTATAGTACAGCCGTAGAACCAGCCGTAGCCTTTTGCATTGATTGTATCCTGTCTGCTGGAGATGTTGCAGTTTACCATAACGAGCCTGTCCTTGCCGTCTCCGCTGTTGAAATATATCACTTCGGCCTGGTTCCTGTCCCCGTTCCAGGAGTTCTCGAGGGTCATGTTTTCAAACCGTATGTTGTCGCAGTTCTCGAAGAGGATTACAGCTCTGCCTCCGCTCCTCCCTATCTCTGAACCCGGCTCCGGGCGGACGGATGTTCCGCTGCCGACACCGTAGGCGAGGTCTTCGCAGTTGGCATAGCTGAGTATGACTCCGCTTCTGCTCATTCCACGGAGAGTTACATTGTCCTTTCCTCTCATATAGAGCTGTTCCTCGTATGTCCCGTTACGGATGTCTATCGTGGCTTCGGCATCCTGGCCGGCTCGGCATACATAATCAAGGGCTCCCTGTATGGTCCGGAAGTCCGTGTCGCCTTGCCTGCCGACTGTCACATCTGTCTCTGAATCAGGAGCCGGTCTGGTGTGGAATGTCCATTCTCCAGTCTCCACTCCCTCAAATCCTTCGGCCTTGATGGCTTCCCTGTCTATAACGATGCTGTATCCGGTGTCGAAATCCAGGACCGCCGAGTGCAGCCTGATAATGATGGAATTCCCTGAAATCCTGACCGGGGTGTAGTTGACCACCCTGTAGTACTTCCCGTTGCCGGCCGAAGCACCGAGGATGTCCATTGTGGTTCTGTAGACCGATGTGTTTTCCATCTTTGAAACTTCTGCAGCCACATCCTCCATCTCTATCCGGTCGACTTCAGTGCCGCTCTCCGTGAGTATCCTTATGCATCCTGTATTGCCTGCAGACGGCACGGAGTCGAATGTAAGGGTTATTTCTGTATCGGTATGTATGCCAGCCCCGTACGGGTACACATCGTATCCGAGTTCCGGGATTGCTGGTTCCGGGGTCCCGTCTGCCGGCAGCACCTCCCCGGAGCATGATATCAGCGCACCTGCAAGGACGGCTGACACAAAGATTATTTCCAGTCTTGCCATATCGGTTATCAGTTTAATGGCAAAATTACTGACAATGCCGGACACCGGTAATGCAAAAATCGACGGAAATCACAGGTTTTTCGTCAAACGGTGAAAATTTGCTATCTTTCCGGAAAATTGGAGGAAGATATGAGAAAGTTGACTGTATTGTTCGCGGCAGTTGCAGCATTGGCTGCAATTCCGTATGAGGGTGATGCCTGCACGGGAATCGCCCTTACTGCAAAAGATGGCAGCCGTGTCGTGGCCAGGACAACCGAATGGGGTGGATCCGTGCTCAACAGCAGCTATGTGGTCGTCCCGAGGGGACACCGGCATGTCTCGTTCACACCAGATGGTGCCGATGGGTTGACATTTACAGCCAGATACGGCTATGTGGGGATATGTACAGACCAGCCTCAGTTCGTTGTGGAGGGAATGAACGAGACCGGTCTTTCCGCAGGGCTGTTCTTTTTCCCGAACTATGGCGGATATGTGGACTATAATCCGGACAACAGGGAGAATACCTTGGCCGATATGCAGTTCGTGTCGTGGGTTCTGGCCAGTTTTTCAGGCATCGATGAGATGAAGGAGGCTTTTTCGAAAATAGATATAGTGTCTCTTGACAGCAGGATAGGTACGGTCCACTGGAGAATTTCAGAACCAGGCGGCAGGATGGTTGTGCTCGAGTGCATCGATGGCAGGCCTGTCTTCTACGAGAACAGTCTCGGGGTGCTTACCAATTCTCCGGATTTCGACTGGCAGATGAAGAATCTCAACAATTATGTCAATCTGTACACCGGCAATGTCCAGCCTCAGGAACTCAATGGCGGTGTTACCCTCAGCCAGTTCGGCGCTGGTGCCGGCTTCCTCGGGATTCCGGGGGATGCCACACCTCCTTCCCGGTTCGTCAGGGCCGCCCTCTATCAGAACGCCACTCCTCAGGCCCAGACCGGTGAGGAGACTGTGATGCAGTGCTTCCAGATTCTGGAGAGTTTCAATATCCCGATCGGGCTGGAGCATAAGAAAACCGATATCCCTGAAGGGTTACCGAGTGCAACGCAGTGGACAGTGGCTTCAGACCAGTCGGCGTTGAGGTTCTACTACAGAACTGCGTGGAATACCACTGTCAGATGCATAGACCTGAAGTCCATCGATTTCGGCAGGGTCAAGTTCCAGACAATGCCTCTGGACAAGGTAAAGGAGCAGCCTGTGGAGATGATACGGGTGAAGTAGGGGTTCTCCTGACTGTTGCGGCATCCTCTAAAGCATCAGCTGTTGTGGGGATGCCCGTTTGTGTCTCTCCATTTTTTCGGCGAGCATCCGACCATCTTCACGAATTGTGTGTGGAAGTTGGACCGGTCGCTGAATCCGCACAGTTCCCCGATGATGTAGACGGATGCCTGCCTGTCCTCCAGGAGCATCTTCTTGGCATCGTTGATTCTCAGTTCTGTCCTCCAGTACCTGAAATCCTGTTTCAGCACCTTGCTGAAGTACAGGAGCAGCAGTTCCCTGGTGGTTCCAATCTCTTCTGCAATCTCATCCCTTGACTTGTCGTATGCCCTGTATTTCTTGCCGGAGACCCATTTCTTCAGGTTGCGTGATATGGTGCGGAATTCCTTTTCCATCTGCTTCTGGTCGAGTGCAGGTGCGTTTTCTATCATCTGCTGTGTTTTCGGAGGGAAAAGGTCCTGACCTGAGAGGGTCCTGTGCGCAAATGCATCCAGAATGATCTTGTGGCTTCCTATGAAAGAGATGAAGTTTGCGGAGAAATACAGGATGAATAGCACATACCATGCGATGTATATCTTCATGAAGCTATCAGGCAGCACCATGTACACCAGAAGGAACACATCCGTGAGCATCGCTATTATGTAGAAGAACCTCAGCCACCTTATCTTGTGGTCTTCATCTTCACTGTAGTATGCGCTCAGTGCCAGCAGGGACTTCTTGTATGCCTTGTCGAACTTCACTATATAATATATGCTCTGCGCAATGAACAGCCCGAGAGACAGTGTAAGCACGATAAGGTAGAGCAATCTGCTGTCTCCTTCTTTCAAGAACGATTCCAGAAGTGTGATGGATGTCACGACAAGCAGGAATGCGTTGATTCCAAATGTATTGCCCGATATCATCCTCTCATCCAGAATGTTCACCATCGAATACGAGATTGCCATGGTGGAGAATGAGGCGGTTATGAGCATTGTCAGAGATGAGAACTGCTCATAGTCCCATACGGAAGGATATTTGTACAGAGAGAACGCCATCATAAATCCGCACACCAGGAAGGATACGGCAATCGTCACCTTGGCGCTGTTGAGCCTCTTGGTATGTTCGGAACGGGGAATCTTGATTATAAGCAATATAAAAGCCAGCATGCACGATGTCGTGCACGCCAGCCATTGTATTGTCCTTATGTCTGTAAGGTCGGTCAAAAAATCCATTTCGTCTTGTTGTGCGTGGTAATGCCTGTGTGCAGAAGGTGGTTACCAGCCGAGAATATATGCGAACATCAGAGGGGCTACGATGGTTGCATCTGACTCCACAATGAACCTCGGAGTGTCTACATCCAGCTTGCCCCATGTTATCTTTTCATTAGGGACGGCCCCTGAATAGGAACCGTATGAAGTGGTGCTGTCGGAGATCTGGCAGAAATATGCCCAGAGAGGTGTCCCTTTCCAGCCGAGATCCTGCTCCATCATTGGAACGACACAGATAGGGAAGTCTCCTGCCGTGCCTCCTCCGATCTGGAAGAATCCGACCCCTTCTCCGGCAGAGTTGTTCCTGTACCATTCCGTGAGGAACATCATAGTCTCGATACCGCCTTTGATCATAAGCGGGTCGAACTCCCCCTTGATGACGTGTGCAGTGAAGATGTTGCCTGTGGTGCAGTCCTCCCACGCAGGGACAATGATAGGGATGTTCTTCTCGCAGGCGGCCACAACCCAGCTGTCCTTGGGGTCAATCTCATAATACTGCTCGAGCACACCGCTGCGCAGAAGCCTGTAGATGACCTCGTACGGAAGAAGCCTTTCTCCGTTGGCCTTCATCTCTTTCCATACATCCACAAGGTGGTCCTCCAGACGGCGGAATGCCTCCTCTTCCGGGATACAGGTGTCAGTGACGCGGTTCATATGGTTGTCCAGCAGCTCTTTTTCCTGGGCCGGGGTCAGATCCCTGTAGTAGGGCACCCTGTAATAGTGGTTATGCGCGACGAGGTTCATAATGTCCTCCTCGAGGTTGTTGGCCGAGCAGCAGACAATCTGTATCTTGTCCTTGCGGATCATCTCCGCGAGCGAAAGTCCCAGTTCGGCCGTACTCATTGCTCCGGCCATTGCCAGCATCATCTTGCCGCCCTTGTTGATATGCTCATCATATGCTTTGGCTGCATCTACGAGTGCAGCTGAATTGAAGTGACGATAATGGTGAGTGATAAACTGTGAAATAGGTCCTTTTTCCATTTTCATCTAAAATATTAACATTGTTAAACTTCAAGGCGCGAAATTAGCGATTTTTTCCCTATTTTTGCAATCGTTTTCGCCAATAATTTGTTTTGATTGAATAAAATGTTGGATGTCAATAATATAGAATTTTTCGAAAAGGTGGAGACCCCTTTCTGGTTCTACGATATGGACTTGCTCAGGGCAACAGTCGGGAAAGTGGTCTCTCTGGCGGGACGCTATGGCATCGATGTCCATTATGCTGTCAAGGCAAACGAGGAGAAGAGGATTCTTGAATACATTTCATCGATGGGGCTGGGCGCCGACTGTGTGAGCGGCAACGAGGTCATCCATGCGAGAGACTGCGGCTTTCCTGCGGACAGGATAGTCTTCGCAGGTGTCGGTAAGAGCGACAGGGAGATTGCGGATGCCCTGAAGGCCGGGGCATCATTCAACTGTGAGTCTCTGCAGGAGATATTCATTGTAAACGCGATGGCTTCACGGCTCGGTATCAGGGCAAAGGTGTCCGTCCGTATCAATCCTGGGGTAGATGCGCATACGCACAGGTACATAACGACAGGTACATACGAAAACAAGTTCGGCATATCGGACTATGAGTTCGCCCCGCTCGTGGATCTGCTCGGCCGTTGCTCCTGCATCGATTTCACCGGTCTGCATTTCCATGTAGGGTCACAGATAACGGATGTCGAGGAGGTGTTCTCTCTGGTGTGTACAAGGGTCAATTCGATAGTGGAGTGGTTCGAGAAAAGAGGACTTGAGGTCAGGAACATCAATCTCGGCGGAGGGCTTGGGGTTGACTACGAAGATCCGGACGGACAGCCGATTGCGGATTTCGAGACCTGGTTCGGCACTGTGTCCGGGAAGATAAGACGCAGGGCGGGCCAGTCACTGCATCTCGAACCAGGGCGCTCGATTGTGGCCCAGTGCGGCACTCTGGTGTCCCGCGTGCTTTTTGTCAAGGTGGGAGAGACCAAGAACTTCCTCATTCTGGATGCCGGAATGAATGACCTGATAAGGCCGGCACTTTATGGCGCGTACCACAGGATAGAGAATCTGTCCGCCCGTCTGCGCCCCAACCTGCCGCAGTCGCAGGTCTATGATGTCGTGGGACCGGTATGCGAGTCCAGCGATGTATGGGGAGCGGGGCGTTTCCTGCCATTGAGCGTGAGGGGGGACCTGATGGCAATACGTTCGGCCGGAGCATACGGACAGTCCATGTCCAGCAGATACAATCTTCGTGACCTTGCCCCTGCCGTATATTCGGATGATATGCACGGGGCACGGCTGCGGACAGAATATTTTCAGGAATAAAAACGATAAGAGATATGTTTGAGAATTTGACGGAGAAACTTGAGAGGTCGTTCAAGATACTCAAAGGCGAAGGTAAGATAACCGAAATCAATATAGCGGATGCCCTCAAGGATATCCGGCGGGCGTTGCTGGATGCCGATGTGAGCTACAAGATAGCGAAGCAGTTCTGTGATGATGTCAAGAAGAAGGCTATCGGGCAGAATGTGCTTACTGCCGTGAAGCCGCAGCAGATGATAGTGAAGATTGTCCATGATGAACTGGCTGCCCTGATGGGAAGCGACTCGTATGACATCAATGTCAAGGGCAATCCTGGCATAGTGCTGGTGGCCGGGCTCAACGGTTCAGGTAAGACGACATTCTCCGCCAAGCTGGCCCTGAATGTCAAGAGCAAGAAGGGGATGAGAGTCCTGCTTGCGGCCTGCGACACCTTCCGTCCGGCGGCAGTGGACCAGCTGAAGGTCCTGGGAGAGCAGATTGGCGTGCCTGTGTTCAGCATACCGGATGAGAAGGATCCTGTCAGGATAGCGAAGAGTGCCGTTGCCAAGGCTAAGAGCGAAGGATATTCCGTAGTGATAGTCGATACTGCCGGTCGTCTGGCCGTGGATGATGAGCTGATGGATGAGATTTCGGCCTTGAAAGATGCGGTAAATCCTACAGAGACCCTCTTTGTCGTGGATGCGATGACAGGGCAGGATGCCGTGGAGACAGCCAGGACATTCAATGCAAGGCTCGATTTCGATGGAGTTGTGCTTACCAAGATGGATGGAGACACCAGAGGCGGTGCTGCGCTTTCCATAAAGGCGGTTGTAGGCAAGCCGATCAAGTTTGTCAGCTCAGGAGAGAAGATGGAGGCGCTGGATGTCTTCCATCCGACCAGGATAGCTGACCGTATCCTCGGAATGGGGGATGTGGTCACTCTCGTGGAGAAGGCGCAGGAGCAGTTCGATGAGAAGCAGGCCCGTGAACTCAAGAAGAAACTTGCAAAGAACCAGTTCACCCTGATGGATTTCTATAACCAGATCCAGCAGGTCAAGAAGATGGGCAATATCAAGGATCTGGCATCTATGATTCCGGGTATGGGCAAGGCACTGAAAGATGTGGAGATGGACAATGATTCATTCAAGGGTATAGAGGCCATTATACTGTCCATGACCCCGGCCGAAAGGGAGAAGCCGGAGATTATCAACGGAAGCCGCCGCAAGAGGATTGCGGATGGGAGCGGCACTTCGGTCCAGGAGGTCAACCGTCTTCTGAAACAGTTCGAGACGACCCGTTCCATGATGAAGACAGTGATGGGAGGAGGTCTCCAGAATATGATGCGCCGGGGAGGTATGCGCCGCAGATAGCGTCCGGATCATTGGCTTTCCCTGTTCCGGTGCAGGCTCTGCCTGTATCTTCTGATGTTTTCCGCAAGTACAGGCTTTTCTTCGGCCGGCAGTGCCCAGTCGAGGAATCTTTCCGCGATGTAGTCTACAGCCTGTTGTGATGGATGGACCATGTCTTCTGCATAGAACCTGTAGTCTCTCAGTTCGTCCATCATTATCTCGTATGCAGGGAAATAGTCGGTTTCAGGACCGGCCTCCGTATTCCCGGTTGCAATGTCCGTTGCCAGAAGCAGTGTGGACTTGCTCAGCTGGTTGCCGTGCGCTCCGTCTGCAAGATGACGTATCGGGCTGACAGTGAATATTATCTGTTTTTGCCGGAAAGAGGTCCCTCCGTTGCCGTCACATAGCCGTACAATGTTTTCAAGCATTCTTGTGGCGGACTCTACTGAAAGCCTTTCCCTGTCGAATTCTTTTGCATCCCTTTTCAGGCAGTTGCTGACGATTTGTCCTTTATATCTGAAGCACCACGCTGTGCCGAGGGTTATTATGACCCTGTTGCAGTCACGGAAGAAATTGCATGCTTCGTCAAGTCTTCTGTTTGCGTTCTCGAGAAATTCCGGAATGTCCCTTCTGGCGAACGAAGTGTGATGCCAGAAAGAGCAGATCTTGCCTGCACCGCTGCCCATCCATACGCATTCTTCCTCTGTGAAATGCGTCCCGGATACAAGCCTTTCTACGGACCGGGATATGGATGCCGGGTTGTATAGAGTGCCGAACGGGTTTATGCATACATCAAATCCATCATCGGCCAGCTTCCGGCCGACATTGTCCGTGAAACAGCTGCCCAGCATAAGTATCCTGTCTTTATATGAGATCCTGACACGGCATTTCACATCCGTCACCGGTGTCTGAAGTTTAATCATGGCATTTTGTATTACTGTCATCTTTCGTGAATGGGGCCAATTTCCGCAATCACAATGACAAACAGTTTGTTGTCGTATTCTTATCTGTTATTTTTCCTTCAAATATAATGAATTTTGTACAGTGGAGGACAGAGAGGAGCCGGGACAGGTGCTTTTGGCGTGTGACCGGAATGCGGATTATGATTATCTTTGCAGTTCCGATGCTTTTATGGGAAAACAGTCTATGAAACATTTATGTCTTGTAATATGCAGTGTGTTTTCTGCCGTGTCCGTGTCATGCGGTCTGTATGCCGCGGAGAATTTCCAGGCTGACACTGCAAGGGGAGGAACGGGAGTGCCATCAGGAAAAGAGACTCCGAAAGTGCATTTTGCATACGATGTGAATTTCGAGATGAAGTTCGACAACAGGGAGAATACGGTAAGCCTGTCCCCATCGATGACAATCTTCGGTGCGCGCCTTACACCTGAACTCGGCATAGGTGTAAGGCAGAGTGACGGTACCCGCCACAGGGTGATGCTTGGAGTGGATGTCATGAAAGACTTCGGCAAGGGACCGGATGTATCTGCGGATGGGAGCGTCACGGGAGACAGAGGATATGCCAATGCTGCCCTGTTCCACGAAATGACCCTCTATTACAGGCTGGAGAAGAGGATGGGGAAGACCGGCTTTGCCCTGACAGCAGGTATATTCCCCAAACGGTACTCTATGTCGGAAGAATATTCTCCGGCTTTCATATCCGATTCCCTGAAATTCTATGACAACAATTATGAGGGACTCCTGCTGTCTTTCAGCCGCCCGAAGTCTTATTATGAGGTCGGGTGCGACTGGATGGGTATGTTCGGTGTGTATGAGAGGGAGCGCTTTATGCTGTTCAGCTACGGGAAGTCACGGCTCCTGCCCTGGCTGTCACTGGGATATACCGCCTATATGTACCATTATGCGTGCAGTGCAACTGTGGACGGAGTGGTGGACAATATCCTGTTGAATCCGTCCGTATGCCTTGACATTGCTCCTTTTGTGCCGCTCCAGCAGCTTAGTCTCACGATAGGGTGGCTTCAGGGAGCTCAGCAGGACCGGCTGAATGTCGGGAAATATGTCTTACCGTGCGGAGGAGAGGCCGTATTCGACATCCGCAAATGGAATGTCGGCATCAGGAACAGGCTTTTCATAGGCTGCGACTTGATGCCGTATTATGACAGTATGGATGCAGGAGGCAACAGGTACGGGAGCGGACTTTATTGGGGAGATCCGTTCTACCGCCTCTTCCCTGGCAATGACAGCCGTTTCAGACCAGGGGGGGCCATGACATATGTCAGGGAAAGGTCAGTGGCCTTGTATGACAGGCTGGAAGCGTATTATGAACCGAGGATAGCTGACTTCCTGTATCTGAAGGTCGGGCTTGTGGCGCATTTCCTCGAATCCGGTTATGCGGGATTCCACCAGCAGGTCTCCCTCGTGTTCAACCTTCAGGAACTCCTGTCGAGCACTGCCACCAAGAGATGATGCTGGCCTTGTGGCAAATGGCATATAATGTACGACAGATATTTCAGATTCATATAATGGGACTTAAGAATTTTTTCCTGCTGCCTGTGCTGCTTTTTGCGGCGGCCTGCGGACCTCGCGATGGAGTATATACTGTCCATCTTTTCACGACCAATGATGTACACGGGACATATTTCGATTCGATGTATGTGTCCGCAGATACGAGACCATCGCTTATGGCCGTGTCGCATTATGTCGACAGTGTGCGTGCAGCTGTCGGGCGCGGGAATGTCCTTTTAGTGGATGCGGGAGACTGTCTGCAGGGTGACAATGCGGCATATTATTACAATTATGTCGATACTGTCTCAAGACATCTCTATGCGCGGATTGCTGAATATATGGGCTATGATGCCGTGGCTGTCGGCAACCACGACATCGAGACCGGCCATCCTGTATATGACCGTATCCGCAGGGACATGAATGTGCCTTTCCTGGCAGCCAATGCTGTCAGGACCGACAACGGTCAGCCGTATTTCCAGGACTATGTGACTGTAAGGCGACACGGGATAAGGATTGCGATTCTAGGGTTCACCAATCCCGGCATTCCCGGCTGGCTGTCAGAGGGCCTGTGGAGCGGGATGGAGTTCAGGTCTCTTCTTCCGTATGTACAGGAATATGTAGACAGGGTGAGGGCTGAAGAGAAGCCGGACATCGTTATAGCCGCAGTGCATTCCGGCACAGGCCGTGGGGATGGTTCCATGCTCGAGAGTCAGGGGCTGGATCTTTTCAGGACCTTGAGAGGGGTGGATTTCCTTGTATGCTCACACGACCACAGACCGTATGTGGAGCAGAACGACAGCATCTGCCTGATAAATTCCGGCAGCCATTGCAAGAACATCGGACATGGGACGATAAGTCTGACTGTAGAAGGTGGGAAATGTGTCGCAAGGTCCCTGTCGGCAGAACTTATCCCAGTCCGGAAAGATGTCGTAGACCCGTATATGGAGTCCCGTTTCCGTAATGATTACAATGCAGTCAGGGAATTTACCCTCAAACCTGTAGGGCAACTTGACACCGATCTTTTCACCAGGGATGCGTATAGGGGAACGTGCCCGTATATGGACTTGCTCCATACAGTGTCCCTCTCGGTCCCGGAAGCCGAGATATCCTTTGCGGCACCGCTCTCTTTCAACGGAAAAGTAAAAGCCGGGACATTGCTTTATAATGACCTCTTTACGATATACCCTTTCGAGAACCAGCTTTATGTCGTGAAGATGACAGGACGGGAGATAAAGGACTATCTGGAATATTCATACGATAACTGGATAAATACAGTAAGCGGCAGACCGGGAGAGCATCTGCTGAAGATTGCAGGTGAGCCTGATCCGCGCACGGGCCAGGACAGCTGGTCATTTGTCGGAAGGGCGTACAATTTCGATTCTGCAGGGGGACTGGTATATACGGTGGATGTGACAAGGCAGTATGGCAGCAGGGTCTCTGTCATCTCTCTTGCGGATGGCAGGCCGTTTTCGGAAACAGGTGAATATAATGTGGCGATGACTTCCTATCGTGCAAGCGGGGGAGGACGGCTGCTGGAAGATGGGGCCGGAATAGATCCATCGACAATCGATGGAAGGGTGGTGGCCCGATATCCGGAAATCAGGGAGCTGGTATATGGCTATATTATGGATAACGGCGGCATATTCGCTGAAAAGATAAAAGCTCCGGCCGTGATTGGAGGCTGGAGCTTTATACCTGAATCCATATCCGAGCCATTGCTCGGGAAAGATATGTCTCTGCTGTTTGACTGAAGCCTCGCTTAATCTGCTGCTTCAAGTCCGGACCTGAGGAAATCAACGAATCCCTGAATGTCGAGGTCATATCCTCTGACCGGAGCGAGCTGCTCCCCGTCCGGCGAGAGAAGGACATAGTTAGGCTGTGCGTTGACACCGAATTTCGTGCGGACTATATACGAGTTGGCCCTGCCGAGTGTCTTCAGTACTTCCCCTGTTTCTGTCCTCACCCAGTCTTCCTCGGCAAGCTTCTGCTTGTCATCTGTGTACAAGGCTACCACTATGTAGTCGTTGTTCAGTATTTCGAGGACCTCGGGAGCACTCCATACCCTGGATTCCATTTCCCTGCAGTTTACGCAGCCATGTCCTGTGATGTCTACGAATACCGGCTTTCCGGCCTCCTTTGCTGCTGCAAGTCCTTCTTCGAGGGTGAAGTATCCCTGAAGTCCAAGAGGCAGGTGAAGGTCATATTTCTTCTGCCCTTCAGATACCGTCTGTGCAGGAGCGGAACTTGTGGCCGTGCTGTTCTGTCCAATGACGAAATCCTGCGTGGTGATAGGCGGCAGATATCCGGAAAGGGCCTTGAGCGGTGCACCGAACATTCCCGGAATCATATACACTACAAACGAGAATACCGCGATTGCAAGTGTCAGGCGCTTTACTGAAACATGTTCCACCTTGTCATCGTTGGCAAACCTGATCTTGCCGAGGAGGTAGAAGCCTAGGAGCGTGAATACTACAATCCAGATTGCAAGGTACACCTCCCTGTCGAGCAGTCCCCAGTGGTATGTCTGGTCTGCAACGCTCAGGAATTTGAACCCGAGTGCGACCTCGACAAATCCCAGTACTACCTTTACGGAGTTGAGCCAACCGCCGCTCTTCGGCATATTCTTGAGGAGGGATGGGAAGAAGGCAAGGACTGTGAACGGCAAAGCGAACGCAAGCGAGAAGGCAAGCATAGCTATCATCGGTTCCCAGAATTCCCCCTGGGTGGCCTTGATGAGCACAGACCCTACAATCGGTCCTGTGCAAGAGAATGATACCAGCACCAGGGTCAGGGCCATGAAGAACGTGCCGAGAAGCCCACCTTTATCGACCCCCTTGTCGCTCTTGTTGACGAGCTTGGATGGGAGCACGATCTCGAATGCCCCGAAGAACGAGGCGGCGAAGATCATGAACACGATGAAGAATATTATGTTAGGCAGCCAGTGCGTAGCAAGCCAGTTGAATATGTCAGCAGTCACTGCATCTCCTCCTACAATCCTGGTTATGAGGATTATCAGAGAAATCGGAACAGTATACAGCAGTACGATGAAAAGTCCGTACATGGATGCCCTGAATCTCCCGGCCGCAGGGGATGATGCCCCTTTCATGAAGAAAGACACTGTCATCGGGACCATCGGGAAAACGCAAGGAGTCAGCAGAGCCGCGAATCCCCATAGGATTGCTTCTATGACTATACCCCAGTTGAAACCCCTGGTCGGTGAGGCGCTGTCTATCGAGCCTTGTAATGTCGCCGGAGATGCCTTGATGTCGACATTGAATTTCCAGTATTCAGGCATATTGCAGTAGTCTTCGTTGCAGCTCTGCCAGTTGAGCTCTCCGGCTACCTTGACATCCTGTCCTTTCGCGGCAATGTCCTGTCCGAGCCTGATCTCGTTGAAATATACCATCTCTCCCTCGTAGTCCTCTTTTGTCCCGAGGTCGTACAGACTGCCGATGGCGGTGTAGCCGCTCCCTTTGGCGAACTCTATCCCGGCAGGATATCCCATCTCTGTGACGGTGCCGTATGTATGATAGCCATCAGCTATCCTGCCAGTGAAGACGATGGTGTACAGGGTGTCGTTCTTCTGCTGTACATCTGTCTTCCAGGTGACTGTTGTAGTCTGCGAAAACCCTGTTGCGCATAGCAGCAGAGCTCCGGTGAAAGCCAGTAAGCGTTTCATATCTATCTTGTTTTGTTAAGTTGTTTCTGCCTTCTCTGGGTACGGGTCAGCTTATTTTGCGTATGCCACTGACCTTGTCTCCCGGATGACTGTAATCTTCACCTGTCCAGGGTAGACCATCTCTTCCTGTATCTTCTTTGCTATGTCTCCTGACAGAGCCTCTGCATCCTTGTCGCTCACCTGGTCTGCTCCGACAATCACCCTAAGCTCCCTTCCGGCCTGGATGGCGTATGTCTTTGTGACACCCGGATATGACTTGGCAATGTTCTCCATATCCTGAAGTCTCTTGATATAGGATTCGATGACCTCCCTTCTTGCTCCAGGTCTGGCTCCGGAGATGGCATCTCCGACCATTACAAGAGGAGAGATTATGGATGTCATGTCTATCTCCTCATGATGTGCGCCGATTGCGTTGCATACTTCCGGTTTTTCCTTGTATTTCTCAGCGAGCTTCATACCGAGGATGGCGTGCGGAAGCTCCGGATCCTCATCCGACACCTTGCCTATGTCATGCAGCAGTCCGGCCCTCTTTGCGACTTTCGGGTTGAGCCCGAGCTCGGAAGCCATTGTCGCGCAGATGTTTGCGACTTCCCTGGAATGCTGCAGCAGGTTCTGTCCGTATGATGAACGGTATTTCATACGGCCGATGAGTTTGACCAGTTCGATATGCATTCCGTGTATGCCAAGGTCAATGCAGGTCCTCTTACCGGTCTCCATGATTTCATCCTCAAGCTGCTTCTGCACTTTTGCCACCACTTCCTCTATACGTGCCGGATGGATTCGTCCGTCCACAACAAGCTGATGCAGGGCAAGCCTAGCGACCTCGCGCCTTACTGGGTCGAAGGCTGACAGCAGAATGGCCTCCGGTGTGTCATCCACTACAATCTCGACTCCGGTAGCGGCTTCGAGTGCCCTGATGTTCCTTCCCTCGCGGCCTATGATGCGTCCCTTGATCTCATCGCTCTCTATGTTGAACACTGTCACTGCATTTTCTATCGCGGTCTCGGATGCGGTCCTCTGGATAGTGTTGATGACTATCCTTTTGGCCTCCTTGCCGGCGGTGAGCCTGGCTTCATCCATCACATCGTTTATGTATGACTGCGCCTGCGAACGGGCCTCGGCCTTCATATTCTCCATCAGCTGGTTCTTAGCCTCTGCCGCGCTCATCCCAGCGATGTTCTCGATCTGCTCTATCGCCTGGGCGCGGAGCCTGTCGTATTCCTCGGATTTCTTTGTCACGATTTCCACCTGTTTCTTCAGATTCTCGCGGATGGCATCGTTCTCCTTCTGTTTGCGGCCGAGTTCGGAATTCTGCTGGTTGAGGCTGTTCTCCTTCTGCCTGAGCCTGTTCTCTGTCTCGTGTATCTGGCTGTTCTTCTCGTTAATGTACTGTTCGTGCTCGCTCTTCAGCTGCAGGAATTTCTCCTTTGCCTGGAAAATCTTCTCCTGTTTTATCTTCTCCGCCTCAAGCAGCGCCTTTTCCAGAATCTCATCCTTCTGCCCCTTCAGCATAATCTTCCTTACGGCAATGTAGCAGCCCAAGGCTACCACCGCCCCCAAGACCGCTGCGACAATATAGTATAGAATAGTCATATTTTGATAATAATAAATAGTTTAACTTCAATTCCAGCGTGCGGATATACAAAAGACCGGTCAGCTGCGGAAGCCGGCCGGTCAGTTAGTAAAAAGCCGTTAGTCTGATTGACAGAAAATCTTAATATATAAGATTTGAGCTCCGAATGACAAGTTCAGACATCCTCCGTCCCGCAAAGCGGAATCCCCACAAGGGTCACATAGGTCCGTCTTCCCTTTTCGAGTAACTCGGTTACTTAATTGGTGTTGATTTCAGCAAAGTAAGTAACTAACGGCTCACTGTCAAAATATTTTCAAGATAACCATCGATCCCTTTCTGGAGCTCTTTGCTCTCTGTCTTTATGGACTCTATCTGCTGGATCAGGTTGACATTGCTTATGCCCTGGTTGAGAGCAACGAACGAGAGGATGTCAATCATGTCCTTTTTGGGATAGCGGCTCTGGTAGGTGTCTATCATACTGTTCAGCATAGCCGCCGATTTCCTTATCTGCTCCTCCTGCTCCGGAGAACCCGACTTCAGGTCATATTCACGACCGGCAATCCTGATTCGTATCTTCTGGTCCATATTCAGCCCTCCATCAGTGATATGCATCTGTCTATCTCCTTGATCAGCCTGTCAATGCTTTCTCTGGCTTTCCCTCCATCATTGGAGACCCCGAGAAATGCTCCTGAAAGCTTCAGGTTATCTATTCTTTTTTCTAACTCATCTATCTGCTTCCTGTAGTCTGCGTTCTGTGTCCTGAGCTGCCCGATTTCCTCTTTCAAGGATTTGTTCTCGACCTGTGCGGCTTCGTATGCCGATATCAGTCTTTCGACGCTTGCCTTAATGTCTTCGAGCATATACAGGTATCCTTTAGACTACAGCGCAAAGATAGTTAAATTTCATTAATAATCAAAACAGATTCACTACCTTTGACAATGGCATCCTCGTTGAGGGAAATCAGTTCGCTGTACCTTGCAGGAATGCATTTCTTGAGGCCTTTCCGCACATTCTCCATCTCCACAACCGGCCTTAACCGCAGGAATGCCCCCAGCACTGCCATATTGTACACTTTCGAGTTGCCGACACCGGCAGCGACATCAATCGCATTTATCTGAGCCACGGTGATGTCTTTTCTCTCGGGATGCCGGGTGATGCCGCTCGGGTCATAGAGCAGCAGCCCTCCGGCCTTGACCGTCTTCTCGAATTTGTCCATGGATTGCTGGTTGAGGATTATCGCAGTGTCGTATTTCGTCACTATAGGCGAGCCTATCTTCTTGTCGCTCAATATGACACATACATTGGCCGTGCCTCCCCGCATTTCCGGACCGTATGACGGCATCCAGGTCACTTCCATATCCTGCATTATTGCGGAATATGCCAGCACCTTTCCCATGGAAAGCACTCCCTGCCCGCCGAACCCGGCTATGATTATCTCTTCTTTCATGTTGTTCTCTTTTATAAGATTGCTTCGCTCGGAATGACATTTATTTCAGTACATCCTTTATGTCGCCGATAGGGTATTTCTTGAACATGTTCTCCACCATCCAGCTGTTCGCAGCCACAGGACTCATTTTCCAGCCGGAATTGCACGTCGATACGATTTCGACGAAAGACAGGCCGATGTTCTTCTCGCTGTATTCAAAGGCCTTGCGGATGGCGCTCTTCGCCTTGCGTACGGCAGCGGCGGTGTGCACTGACTGGCGCGTGATGTATGCGGTTCCGTCAAGGTGCGATATCATATCCGCTATGACCATCGGGAATCCGTTGAGCCTTGGGTCCCTTCCGTATGGGGTTGTAGAGGTCTTCATACCGATGAGTGTGGTAGGAGCCATCTGGCCGCCGGTCATTCCGTATATGCCGTTGTTGATGAATATGACCACGATATTCTCTCCCCGGCTGCAGGCATGGATTATTTCAGCCGTGCCGATGGATGCAAGGTCTCCATCCCCTTGGTATGTGAATACGTGCTTGTCCGGGCAGAGTCTCTTGGTCGCGGATGCGAGTGCAGGTGCACGGCCGTGGGCAGCCTCTTCCCAGTCAATGTCTATGTAATTGTATGCGAATACGGAACATCCTACCGGAGATATGCCGATGGTGGATTCCTGTATTCCCATCTCGTCGATGACTTCTGCAATCAGCTTGTGGACTGTCCCGTGCGAACATCCAGGGCAGTAGTGCATGACATTGTCGGTAATCAGCGCCGGCTTCCTGTAGACGATGTTCTCCGGTCTCTTTATTTCTGCTATATCCATGACCCTTTATTTCAGATTGTTGAATTTTTTAAAGGCATCCACTATCTCCTCCGGGGTGAAAATGTTGCCTCCCTGTCTGCCGTAGAATCCCACCGGACATCTGCCCTCGACGGCAAGGCGGACATCCGTGACCATCTGTCCGAGATTCAGCTCGATGCTCATGACGCTCTTCATCCTGGCGGAGAGTTCGCTGACCCTCGTGAATGGATAAGGATAGAGGGTCACGGGCCTCAGGAGCCCGGCCTTGATGCCGTCCTGCCTGAGCTCATCAACGGCAGCCTCGCAGATACGGGATGCACATCCGAACGCGACGAAAAGATATTCTGCATCTTCTGTCAGGTATTCGATGTACTTCACTTCCTTCGCCTCGATTTCGGCGTATTTGCGGGACAGCTTCTGGTTGAACACCTCCTGGATGTCCGAGTCGAGTGAGAGCGAGGTTATGATGTTGCGTGGTCTGCCTGCCGTTTTGCCTGTAGTCGCCCACGGGGCATCCCTGAGGATATCTTCCGCGGTGCGTCTTGGCTTCACGGGGTGCATCTCCACCTTTTCCATCATCTGTCCGATGATGCCGTCCGCAAGAATGATCACCGGGTTGCGGTATCTGAACGCGAGATCAAAACCCCAGTCGACGAAATCGTACATGTCTTGTGCTGATGCAGGGGCGATGACGATATTGTGGAAGTCCCCGTGACCTCCGCCCTTGACAATCATGTCGTAGTCGCTCTGGCTCGGCTGGATAGTGCCCAGTCCTGGGCCTCCGCGCATCACGTCCACAATAACGCAGGGCAGTTCCGCCCCGGCCATGTAGCTTATCCCTTCGCACATCAGGCTCACTCCCGGGCTGCTGGAAGATGTCATTACCTTTTTGCCGCAGCATGCACCTCCATATATCATATTGACAGCGGATGTCTCGCTTTCGGCCTGCAGCACGACCATCCCGGAAGTCTCCCACGGCTTTTCTTTCATCAGTGTCTCCATCACTTCAGACTGTGGGGTGATAGGGTAGCCGAAATACCCGTCCACACCGTTGCGTATTGCCGATATGGCAATAGCCTCGTTTCCTTTCATCAAGATTTTCTCTGCCATGTCAGCTATATTTTTACTCTGTATACAGTGATTACCGAGTCGGGGCAGACCAAAGCGCAGGCACTGCAGCCAATGCAGGCGTCCCCGATCATTTCGGCATAGTTATAACCCTTGCTGTTTACCATCCTTGACAGCCGGATGCTTCCGGTGGGACAGTTGGCCACGCACACACCACAGCCTTTGCAGTGAGGCGCATCAATCTCTATTGCTCCCTTGAATGCCATCAGAAATGAAAATTAAACTGTAAAACGCTCCAAAAATACAAAATATTGCGATAATTTGACAGAAAAAATTAACTATCTTTGAAAAATCAATATGATGACTATGGGAGCGATATTGTTGAAAAATATACTGCTGGATGGACAACCATCGGACATATATGTCGACAACGGGCTGGTATGCAATGTCGTCAGTGCGGGTGCCACGTTGAGTGCGGAAATGCCCGCCGGAACCTTGATCATGGACTGCACCGGCAAGGTGGCGGTACCGGGATTCGTCAACATGCATACTCATGCGGCGATGTCGCTGATGCGCGGACTCGGAGAAGATATGCTGTTCCGGGACTGGATAGACAGGATATGGAATGTAGAGTCCAGGATAGATGATGAGTATGTCTACTGGGGAACGAAAGTGGCGTGTATCGAGATGCTCAAGACCGGTACGGTCGCTTTCAATGACCATTACTGGTTTTCTCCGGCGGGGCACAGGGCGGCGTCGGAGATGGGGCTGCGTCCGGTGGTCTCGTATGTCGTGATTGACAGGAACAGCCCCGGGGAGGCTGCCCGCGAGAAGGAACAGCTGCAGAGGATGTACGAGGAGTCTCTCCGCTGGGAGCCGCATTCCTTTGCAGCAGGATTCCATGCCATATATTCGGTCAGTGAGGAAATGATAGTCTGGACTGCGGAATTCGCCAGGAGCCACGGGCTCAAGCTGCATTTCCATCTGTCCGAGACAGAGGATGAGGTAAGGGAGTGCAGACGGATGCGCGGCCTGTCTCCGGTACAGTATCTCGACCGTCTCGGGGTGCTCGGCCCCGATGCCATCGCTGCGCACACCCTGTGGCTGGATGAGAGTGACATTGAAATCCTCGGAAGAAGGAAGGTGAACTGTGTACACAATATAAACTCCAATCTCAAGCTTGCATCGGGGTACAGGTTCCGATATACCGAACTGAGGGATGCCGGGGCGAATGTCTGCATAGGTACCGACGGATGTGCCTCATCCAACAATATGGATATGCTGGAGGCGATGAAGACATCAGCCATCGTGCAGAAGGCGTGGAGAGGAGACCCTTCTTCGATGCCTCTATGCGAACTGATGGACATGGCCACAGTAAACGGGGCGAAGGCTCTCGGGTTAGGCACATGGAAGATAAGGGAAGGGGACAGTGCGGACATTTTGATTGTGGATACCGGAAGTTCTTTCTTCCTTTCGGATGCCCCGTTCCTTGCCAATTTCATATATTCCGCCCACAGTGACTGCATCTCATCTGTGATAAGCAGGGGAAGGCTGGTCATGAAGGACAGAAAGGTAGAGGGAGAGGAGGAAATCCTTGAGAATGCCAGGAGGATATTGAAGAAGGCAGCCCTGAATTGAAATCTTTAAAACTGAAGATAATGGATCCAAGAACAGAAAAGATCAGCAATGCCGCGGCTTTCGTGGCATCAAGACTCGGTGGGCGTGTGCCGGTGGCCGGCATAGTGCTCGGAAGCGGACTCGGCAAACTGGCTGACAGGATCGCCGACCCTGTCGTGATACCGTATAAGGATATTCCCGGTTTCCCTGTCTCCACGGCCATAGGACACAAGGGCAATTTCATCGCAGGAGAACTGGGGGGCAGATTCGTGGTGGCGATGCAGGGCCGTTTCCATTATTATGAAGGGTATCCGATGGATCTGGTCACCTTGCCGATACGTGTCATGAAAGTCCTTGGAATCAGCTATCTTTTCGTGTCGAATGCTGCCGGAGGGGTCAATTTCGACTACCGGATCGGTGACCTTATGATAATCAGGGACCATATAAACCTGCTCCCGAACCCTCTGGTCGGGAAGAATCTGGATGACTTCGGCCCGCGCTTCCCGGACATGACAAGGCCGTACGACCCTGAACTCATAAGGAAGGCTGAACTGGTCGCGTCCGGTCTCAACCTGATGTTGCGGAAAGGGGTGTATCTTGCAGGGACAGGCCCGTCGTACGAGACGCCGGCTGAATATAGGTATTTCAGGTTGATAGGTGCCGATGCGGTCGGAATGTCCACGATACCGGAGGTGATAGTCGCACGTCATTCCGGCATTCCCGTGTTCGGTATGTCAGTCATAACCAACGAGGCGCATGATGACTATGCGGAGGACTATGTGAATGATGGTGATGCTGTGGTCAGGGCCGCAGATGCGGCGGCCGACAGGATGACAGAGATTTTCACCCGTATGATAGAGACTCTGTAGCTGCCCGTATATCGGTGATATGCAGTGACCCGTACTCACCAGAGTACGGGTTCACGTACAAGCGGCATTGTCATACATCTTGCCCCGCCGCCACCTCTCGGAAGTTCGGAGCCTGCGATTGTAATGGCGCATCTGCCTCCGATTTCTTTCTTGCCTGAGATTATCTCATCTGCGGGGATTATTCTGAACCCGTTGCTGTCCAGTGCTTCAAGAGTGTGGATGTTGCGTGCATAAGTGATGATCTGGCCGGGTGCTATGCAGAAGGAGTTCGCTCCGCTGTGCCATTGTTCCCTCTCCTGGTCCCATTCGTCATCTCCTCCGCAGATGACCGGACGCAGGTCGATGCCGAGTTTCCCCAGTGCCTTGAGGATGTTGTCTTCCTGCCTTATGGATTTGACCTTGCCATCAGCTATACCTATGCAGATTGTGCGGTATTGTGCGCTGTGCAGGACAAGCGGTTCGAATACCATGCATGTGTCCACATCCAGCATGGTGAACACCATATCGAGATGGATGAAGGATTCCGGGGAATGCGGCAGCTGCTGGACAATGACATTGAATTTCCCTTCCGGATGTCTGCGGATGAACTGTTCCATCATATAGTCTATCCCCTGTGACGATGTCCGGATACCGTTGCCGAGGAGAAGCACATCATCCCTGATTACAAGTATGTCCCCACCCTCCATCGTGACCCTGGAGTCTTCCGAATGGCATACATTGGCATCCGTCACGTGGCAATCGAAACACCCGCTGTATCTGTAGATGGCATCCATTATGACGGATTCCCTCATCCGGACCCGGTTGGCCATCCTGCAGACCAGGACGCTGTCGCCGTGGGTGACAGCTGCATCCCTCGTGAAATAGAAATTGTACAGAGGATACAGGGCGTAATACTCATCTTTCAGATATGCCGTAAGCGTGTTTATCTCGGCAGGAAGGCCTTCGATGAGAGCCTTGGCCAGGGACTCGGAATCCATCTCCATCAGTCTCCCGTAGTACTGCACGGCGTTTTCGCTCCTGCAGATCCTGCTGACCAGTTCCTCTCTCCTGTCAGGCCTGTCCAGGACCTTGACAAGCAGAGGTCTCACCTCGAATATCCTGGACACTTTCGAGAGCACTCCATACAGCTGGGCATATTCCTTCTGCGCTATAGCGAGATTGAGGATGTCGCTGTATAGCGCCCTCTGCACATTGCCAGGTGTCATGTTCTCGACTTCAGCCCCCGGAGTGTGGAGCATAACGGCGCCAAGTCTGCCGATTTCTGATGAGATGTCTATTTTGAGAGCCTGTTCCATCATTTTATGCCTCTTCCCTTTTTCAGATAGTCGTATGCGTCTTTCACTGCCCTGAACTTTTCTTCGCCTGCCTTCTTCACATCTTCCCCGAGACCGGCCAGTTTGTCAGGGTGGTATCTCATAGCCATTTTCCTGTAGGCGCTCTTGATCTCGTCATCTGTGGCCGATGGCTCTATTCCGAGAGCCTTGTATGCCCAAGTCGAATCGCTCTGCCTTGTGTACGGTGCGCGGATGGCGTCGAAGTCGATGTGCGAGATGCCGAAAATCCCGGCGATGCGCTGCAGCAGCGCAAGTTCCTGAGGATTCACCTCCCCGTCTGCGTATGCGATCTGGAACAGGATGTGCAGCAGTTCCAGCTTGGAGGAGTAGTTCATGTTCCGGTCGATCTGTCTGGCGACTTCGGTCTCGTCGATATTCTGTGAAAGGAGCCTGTCGAGGATGTTCATTGCATCGTCGGTCTCCTGTCTTCCGAAGTTCGCGTTGAGGATTCTTCTGACTGTTGCCAGCTCCGAGGCTTTCACGGTGCCGTCAGCCTTTATTATGCACGCGATCAGAACCAGGAGGCTCATCTTGAAGTCTCCTGCAGCAGTGTGTCTCCTCCTGCTTTGTCCTTCGGTCTTGTCATCTGTGTCGAAGAGCGAGCCGAGGGCGAACCCGATCAGTGCCCCTATCGGGCCGCCGAATGCCCAGCCGAGCCCTCCACCTATCCATTTTGCGTATTTCATTGCGATATGTCAGTTTCTTGTTCAACTTTGCTGTTGCAGGTCATCGAGGAATGTGTCTGCCCACGCGTCCGATGGCATTCTCCAGTCTCCGCGCGGGGAGAGGCTCACGCTTCCGACTTTAGGCCCATCCGGCAGGCAGCTGCGCTTGAACTGCTGAGAAAAGAACCTGCGGATGAATACGCGCAGCCATCGCACTATGGTCTCACTGTCGTAATGTCCTTTGTATTCCCCGTCTTCATCGCCGGAGCAGCCTCCTGAATCCGTGCAGAATGCCTTCTCCGCCAGGAACAGTATCTTTTCCGGAGAGAATCCGAACCTGAAGAAATGGTAGAGGAAGAAATCGTGCAGCTCGTACGGTCCCACGAGATCTTCAGTCACCTGTGATATCCTGCCATCCTCATCTGCAGGAAGCAGTTCCGGGCTGATAGGAGTATCGATGATGTCCATAAGTATTTCCCTGGCTGACCTGTCTGCCTTTTCCGCCTTGCCTCCGCTTGCCTGCCTTTCATCCGCAAACCGGTTTTCTGCAGCCCATCTTACGAGATGCCGCACCAGAGTCTTGGGGATGCCGGCATTCACCCCGTACATGGATATATGGTCTCCGTTGTATGTGGCCCAGCCGAGGGCAAGCTCGGAAAGGTCTCCGGTGCCCACCACTATGCCTCCTGTCTGGTTGGCGATGTCCATAAGTATCTGCGTTCGTTCCCTTGCCTGGGCATTCTCGTATGTGCTGTCGTGCACGGAGATGTCATGCCCTATATCTGCAAAATGCCTGTCGCAGGCAGCGGTGATGGATATCTTCCTTGAGGTCACTCCCAGCACATCCATCAGGTCCTCGGCGTTTCCTCTTGTCCTGGCTGTAGTGCCGTATCCAGGCATCGTTACCCCGATTATCCTGTCGCGGCTCCAGCCGAGACGGTCTGCCGCCAGCACTGTGACAAGCAGGGCGAGGGAACTGTCCAGCCCTCCAGAAATGCCTATCACTGCGGTCCGGCTGCCGATGCGGGCCAGTCTCGATGCCAGACCGAGCACCTGTGTGGAGATGATTTCCCTGCATCTTGTGTCCGTCTCCTCTCCTCCCGGAACGAATGGATGCGGTTGCACTTTCCTGTACAGCCGCTTTCCGAAATCAGTCGGTGCAGCCGCACCTGCCGTGACATGTCCGTATTTAAGTTCGGCGGCGGACCTGCCGTCCGGCAGGGTGCAGCCGTATGTGCTTGTCTTCTGCCTGAGTGCCCGGAGCTTGCCGCAGTCAATGTCGGCGATTGTAATGGATGGCTCCATACTGAACCTTTCTCCCTTGGCAAGCAGGGTGCCGTTCTCGCAGATGAGTGCCGCTCCGGCATAGACCAGGTCCTGGGTTGACTCTCCGAAACCGGCGGAGCAGTATACATATCCCGATATTGTCCTGGCTGACTGCTGGCAGACAAGCTGTTTCCTGTACAGGTGCTTGCCGAGAATCTCGTTGCTTGCAGACAGGTTCACCGTTATTTCCGCTCCGTGCAGACAGTGGAATGAAGATGGCGGCACAGGTGTCCAGAGGTCTTCGCATATCTCCACGCAGAAGCCGTATCCTCCGATATGGAATATCTGCTCCGGAGAGATGATGCACCTGCCTCCAGCGTAGTCCATCTCCGCAGGGGGTATGCCTGCTCCTGAAGCGAACCATCTTGTCTCGTAGAATTCATTGTACGAAGGCATATAGGATTTTGGCACAATGCCGCATATCCCTTTTTCTCCTGAAATGACGACAGCGCAGTTGTACAGCCTTGATCTGTGCCTGACCGGGGCTCCTGCGATTACAGTGATATTTCTCCCTGCACAGTGTGCCGCTATGGCCCTGATCCCATCTTCCGCCTTCTCCGCAAGGATATCCTGGCCGAAAAGGTCTCCACAGGTGTATCCCGTCACGCACAGTTCGGGAAACACTGCCAGAGACACCTCTTTTGAGCAGGCCAGGTCTATCATTCCGCATATCGCATCCACATTGGCCTGTATGTCCGCAATCCTGACGGCAGGAACGGCCGCTGCAGTTCTGACAAAACCGTAATCTTTCATATCTGGGCATCCGTTGGCCGGGGTATCCGGCAGATATTGTCCGGAGACAAAAAAAGTGACTATGACAGTCACTTTTCCTGTATTCTGACTTTAATTAAAGTTCTTCAAAATTGACATCGGAGAAATTCCCTTCCCCTCCGGCAGGGCTTTCCCCGTCCTTGAGACAGTTGGCCCTTATATAGTCAATCACTTCCTGAAGACCTTCGGTGAATTTGTCGAAGTCTTCCTTGTACAGGAAAATCTTGTGCTTGTCGTATGCGAAACTGCCGTCCTTCTCCACCTTGCGCTTGCTTTCGGTGATGGTCAGATAATAGTCATTGCCCTTCGTTGTCTTCACATCGAAGAAATAGGTCCGTTTCCCGGCCCTTACAGGTTTTGAGAAGACATCCTCTGCCGAACGCTCCTGAGCATTTGCTCCATCGAAATCCTCACTGTACATTTTGTATAAATTTTAAGTAAATCTCTACAAAGTTAAGGATTTTTCTGAAATTGCATATATCTTTGCGAGAAATTTTGTGTAAATATGCTCAACCGACGAATTTTAAGGATAAAAGTCTTCAAGGTGCTCTATGGCAGTGTGCTGACAGGAGGCGGGTCGCTGGCGGAGGCGGAGGCCGGGCTTGATGTTTCGTGTGAGGCTACAAGGGATCTGTATGTCTTTATGCTCGGAATCATATCTCCGCTGACCAGGGTGGCGCGTGAGAGGCTCGAGTCGGCCAGAAGGAAGTTCAATCCTACAGAGGAGGAGCGCAATCCGAACATGAAGTTTGCGGACAACGCCCTTGCCCGGCTGCTCGATGAAGACCCGGATTTCGGCAAGGCGTTTTCCAGAAGGAAATTCTCGTGGGAACAGTATGACCTGTTCCTCAAGAAGATATATTCTTCCATAACCGGCAGGGACTACTATGCGAAGTATATGTCATCAGGACAGAGTTCGCTTGCCGAGGACTGCCGGCTGTTCTCCAGGATATTCGAGGAGGAGTTCGTGGACAGTGTGGAACTGGAACAGATACTCGAGGATATGTCTATATGGTGGAACGATGACCTTGCATACTCGCTGACATACTGCTGCCGGACGATGGAGTCGATGGCAAAAGGTGCCGGATGGGAACTGCCCCCTCTTTACCAGAGCGACATGAAGAAAGATGTGAAGATGGAGAGCGACAGGCAGTTCGCGCACAGGCTTCTCCAGAATGCCTTCGCCGGCCGTCAGAGATATTCGGAAATGGTGTCGGAGGCGGTCTCCAACTGGGATCAGGACAGGATAGTCTCCACTGATATGGCATTGATTATCACAGGTCTGGCAGAGGCGGAGAGCTTTCCTACAATCCCTGTAAGGGTGACTATCAATGAATATGTGGAGATCTCGAAGTATTACGGGACCCCTAAGAGCAGCATTTTCGTGAACGGGCTTCTGGACAGGCTTATCCAGAAACTTGCGGATGATGGCAGAATCCGGAAAATTTGATTATTTTTGGAATCTGAATACAACAAACAATAAAAATACCGACAAATGAATCTTATTACATTTTTGCAGGCGGCCGGAACAGCCGCGGCTTCCGGAGCACAGCAGGGGAGCGGATGGTCTATGTGGATCATGCTTATCCTTATCATAGTGGTGATGTGGTTCTTCATGATCCGTCCTCAGCGCAAGCAGCAGAAGGAGCTCCAGAAATTCCGTGAAGGATTACAGAAAGGCGACAAGGTCGTGACTATCGGGGGTATTTACGGCACAGTGGCCGAGGTGAAGGACAAGACCCTTGTGCTGGAGGTGGACAGCAATGTCAAGATCAAGGTTGACAAGAATTCGGTCGTAAAGGATTTTTCTGAAACACAGCAGCAGTAACATGACTGTTACGGAGGGATGAAGAAAGTATTTGCCAGAATACTTGAAAAGTTCAATATCAACGGGAGAGATTTGCCGGTGTTCCTGCTTTCTCTCCTGTTGGCTTTCAGTATATGGTTCCTGTACAATCTGTCCCTCAAGTACATCGATTATCTCCAGGTGCCCGTTGTCGCCAGATGCAACATAGAGGGGCATTCGGCCGTGTCTGCCGGAAGCAGCGATGTGATTGCAAGATGCGGCACGAGCGGATACAATATAATCAGGCTCAAGTCATTGGGGAACAGATCTCCTGTTACTGTCAGTTTCAGCAGGATGCACAGTGCCGGAGGGGAGCTGTTCTATGTCACGGCAGATGACCTTCAGGAATATACCCATCTGATTTTCGGGGAGAATGTCTCCCTGGAATATTACCTCACTGACACGCTTTTCTTCAGGTTCCCGTACGAAACACACAAGAAAGTCCCTGTGAGGCCGGTATATGAGATAGATTTCGTGCCTCAGTATATGATTGTGGGAGATATGGAGGTGGAGCCAGATTCGGTGACCATATACGGCGAACCGTACAGGCTGGAGAAGATAGACTATGTGTACACCAGTCCGGTCAAGCTTTCTGGCATCCATTCTGGAATCCACGGCATGTCAAGGCTGGAGCAGATACGCGGGGTGAGGTTTTCCGATGAAAGTGTCAGGTATTCGGCGGATGTCGTCAGATATGTCGAGATACAGAAGACCTTGCCGGTGACGGGAAAGGATGTGCCGGAGGACAAATATATGATGGTGTATCCTCCGTATGCTACAGTCCGTTTCCGCTGCGCTTTCCCGTACAAGGGGGACCCGGAGGACAATGTGGCTGTGCATATCGATTACGGGGATTTCCTCAAGTCGAGAACCGGGAAATGCGTGGCAGTCACAGATGAGCTTCCGGATGGGGTGATAAGCTGTTCTGTAGAACCGCAGATATTCGAGTGTGTGGTGAACGACAGATAATATGGGTATTTTGGGCACTCTTGCGGTTACCGGCGGCATAGGCAGCGGAAAATCTCTCGTATGCAGATTTCTGGAGGAGAGGGGTTTTCCTGTCTATGATTCCGACAGCCGGACCAAGGCTCTGTATGACAATGACAGCAAACTCGTGCAGGACATAAGGGACAGGATGGCCGCGTACCGGGATGGGAAAGGCCCGCTTCCGGAAAATTTCCTTCTGGGGAACGATGGAAGGATAGACCGCGGATGGCTCTCTTCGATAGTGTTCTCTGGACCGCGGAGCAGTGAGGCTCTGGCTGAGCTCGAGTCGGTTGTCCACCCTGCAGTCCTTCGTGATTTCGAGCTCTGGAAGTCTTCCCGCGAGGTTGTGGCTGCGGCCCGTTTCGGCACTGTGGTGATGGAATCAGCCATTATCCTTGACAAGCCCCTTTTCTTGCAGGCGATGGACAAGGTGCTACTGGTCGATGCTCCGGTGGAAATACGGCTGCGCAGGGCTTCCGAGAGGGATGGAGTGCCGTCGGATCATATCGTCGGGAGAATGTCTCATCAGCAGGGTATATTCGGGGATATATCACACGGGAAAGCACATCCCGACATAGATTTTGTCATAGAGAATACCGGAACTCCGGAAGAACTCAGGAGAAAGGTAGATGAATTTATAGTTTTAAATTACAGTAACGGAAAATGAAAACAGATCTTACAAAAATTCTCTCGGTTCCAGGACAGGCAGGGCTGTTCAGATATGTGGCCCAGGCAAGGAACGGGGCGGTGGTGGAATCGCTGGTGGACGGCAAGAGAAGTTCCTGTGGGGTAAACAGCAGGATATCCGCCCTGTCGGATATCTCGATATATGCGGATGACGGTGAAGTCAAGCTGCAGGATGTCTTCGGGAAGATGAAGGTTGAGCTCGGGGATGCCGATGCCCCGTCACCGAAGGCTTCCGCAGAAGAGCTGAAGACTTTCTTTGGAAAAGTGCTTCCGGGATATGACAGGGACCGTTTCTATGTGTCGCATATGAAGAAGGTCGTAGGATGGTACAACTGCCTGAAGCAGTATGCATCCCTCGATTTCGAGGAGCACGAGGCTTCCTCCGGAGAAGAGTCTGAAGACAAGGAGGAGTAGTGCAGTCTGTACGTCCCATAACCCTCGGGTGTTCCAAGAACAGGGTGGACACCGAACATATCCTTTCCTTGCTTGACGGACATTATGAGATAGTCCCGGAAGGCGAGGAAAGGGATTATGTGGATTATCTGCTCGTGAATACCTGCGGCTTCATCGGAGATGCCAAGGAAGAGTCTGTCCAGACCATCCTCGAATGTGTCCGTATGAAAGAGGAGGGCAGGGCCGGCGCCGTCTATGTGTTCGGTTGCCTTTCGCAGAGATATTCCTCCGAAATGCCGGAACTGATACCCGAGGTGGATGCCTGGTTCGGAGCGAGGGATTTCTCTCCTCTTCTCAAGGCTTTCGGCGTGCAGGGAGATGCCCGTCCCGGTCGTTATCTGACCACGCCCCGTCACTATGCTTTCCTGAAGATTTCAGAGGGCTGTGACAGGAGATGCTCCTATTGTGCCATACCTCACATAAGAGGCCGGCATGTGTCCGTGCCGATGGAAGATATCCTCGATGAAGCGAAGACGCTTGCAGCGGATGGTGTAAGGGAGCTGATAGTCATTGCCCAGGACACGACATATTACGGGCTGGACCTGTACCGCAGGAGGGCTCTGGCGGAACTTCTGCAGAAACTCTCTGAAATAGATGGCATAGAATGGATAAGGGTGCATTATTCCTATCCGGATGACTTCCCGGAGGATGTGCTTGACCAGATGGCGGACAATCCTAAGGTATGCCGGTATATGGATATACCTCTGCAGCATATTTCAGACCGGGTGCTGTCAAACATGCGCAGGAATGTGGATGGGGCATGGACCAGAGCCCTCATCCGGAAGATGAGGGAGCGTGTGCCAGGGGTAGTGTTGAGGACGACCATGATAGTAGGACATCCTGGCGAGGGGGAGAGCGAGTTCGCTGAACTGCTCGATTTCGTGCAGGAGGCGCGTTTCGAGAGACTCGGTGCTTTCAGATATTCGGAAGAGGAAGGTACATACGGGGCCGGGCATTTCAAGGATGATGTCCCTGAGGATGTCAAGCAGTCGAGGTATGATGAACTGATGTCGCTGCAGAGCGGCATTTCCTTGTCATTCAACAGGTCCAGGGTGGGGACGGTCGTCAGGGTCATCGTGGATGACCTTGTGGATGGGATTCTGGTGTGCAGGAGCGAGTTCGAGAGTCCCGAAGTGGATGGCGAGATTCTTGTAAGATATTCCCCGGATACATTTGATGGTGTCGAACCATACTCTCTTGTCGGGGATTTCATCGATGTGAAGATAACGGCAGCCGATGAATATGACCTTGTCGGAGAGCCTGTATTTCAATAGTGGATATAAACATCTGAGCCATGAATAAGACAATCCTTCTGTTCGCCCTGTCCGTACCTTTCGCTCTCGTGTCGTGCGGACCGACATATTTCTCTCTCGGTGTGGAAATGCGCAATCCTTCTCGTTCCGGTATGGACCTGTCAGGTAAGAACATATCTGTATCCTACCTTGACGATGGCAAGGATTCTTTGTTTCTTCCTTCTGTGGCGGAGGGCTTTACCGAGGCTCTTGAAAAGGATTTCTTCGGAGGAGAGCAGAAGATAGGCATCTATTCCGTCCGTGACAGTGAAGGAGTTGACTATACCTGCAGGGACAGTATGGTAAGTCTCTTGATGGATACGGGAGTGGATGTCGCTTTCCTGTTCGGTCTCGAATCGATGGACAGGCCGGAAGATTCCGTGTCGGATGTCCCGTTCGAGATAAGGCTTTATGTCTACGATGCGATGAACCAGAAAGATACGGTGCAGATGTACAGCGGCAGAAGTGCTCTCAAACAGGCTGCGGATATTTCGGAGCAGGGGCTTGAAACCGGTCGCCGCAGTGCGCATATCTTTGTCTCCGCATGGTCTGAACAGCGTTTCGTGTTCTATTATTATGACACGAGCGAAGCGTGGTGCCGTGCTGCGGAATACGCTTCCGATTACAGGTTCAAGGATGCCATGGATATATGGATGGGCTTTCTCGATACCGGCAATATGCGCAAACGTGCCTGTGCCGAATACAATATGGCTGTGGCCTGCTGCATAATGGGGGAGAAAGAGCTGGCCAAGCAATGGCTTGACCGGGCAGATTCCGACTATTTCATCCCCTATTCCTATTCTCTCCGAGAAAAAATAGATAAGCTATAAAAAGGCGGGACCGTAAGCCGGTTTCTGTTTTGTCCTGTCATTTATCTTCGCAACCTACCCCCTGGCATCGGACGGGCAGCCCTCATCTGCCAGTATATTTGGTCTTGCAGGCCCCGGATCCGTACCCCTGCGATGTCGCCATCGCAGGCCATGGGCTCTTACCCCACATTTTCACCCTTGCCCAGGCCGCAGCCGGGCGGTTATTTTCTGTTACGGATATCAAAAGATTTCTCCCATCTGCGATTTCCGCAGCGGGGTGCCCTTTCCTGTCCGGACTTTCCTCTTCCGGCTGACCGGAAGCGACAGGTCGTCCCGCCTGTTATGTGTCAATGATCTTGATGCCGTGTACGGCTTACCTGTAGCCGAGACGGCGCTCCATACGTTCGTTCTGCCTGTTGATTTTCTGTACATTCCTTTCCAGAGCGGGAGTGATATCCTTGCAGGTCTTGTGGCAGGCCATAGAGAGGGTGTACATCCTTCCGATGCAGAAGTTGCTGTGTTCGCATTCGCTGCAGTGGTTCTCATCCGCCTTCATCTTGTTGACAAAATCTGTGTCCTCCAGCACGGCCCTTCCCATCTGCAGCATCTGGAATCCGCTGTCTATGACCTTGTCGGCATCTTTCCTTGTCGTTACTCCTCCGACATATACAAGCGGCATATCCGGCAGCGCTTCCCTGAACTTGAGGGCATCCTCCATAAAGAACAGCTTTCTGAACGGCACGGTCGGGGAGACGATCCTGCCTCCAACCAAGACTCCGGCCTTGAGCCACCACTGGCTCCATGGCATATAGTGGACGATGGACCTGACAGGGAACTGCCCCCTCATCACATACATCGGCGACTTGCTGACGAATCCTCCGCTCAGCACAAGTGCATCGGCTCCGCATTTCTGCAGCTCTTGCGCCACCCTGATAGAATCTTCCACTTCCATCCCTCCCTTGAATCCGTCTCTCGTGTTCATTTTCACGAAGATGGCGACACGGCCTTTTGCCGCCTTGACTACGGATTCCATACATCTGCGCATAAACCTCATCCTGTTGTCCAGCGAACCTCCGTATTCATCCCTTCTATGGTTGGTGTATGGCGAAAGGAACTGAGATATCAGGTAGCCGTGACCCGCATGGATCTCCACGGCATCGAATCCGGATTCGACAGCGAGTTCAACGGCCTTGCCGAATGCTTCCACCACTTCATCGATCTCCCTCAGGTTCATCTTGTGGACAAAGGTGGGGGAGTAAAGGTTGAACCCGCGGCTTGCCCCGTATGGCATACAGCCGCATATCCTCCTGTGTGACATATTGCCGCAATGTCCTAGCTGGATGGATGCCTTCGCTCCCTCCGCATGTATCGCGTCGGTAAGCTTTTTAAGGTCCGGCACGATTTCCGGACGCATCCACAGCTGTCTTTCGAACGACAGTCCGCTTCTGCAGACAGCGGCGTATGCCACTGTGGTCATCCCGATGCCGCCGCGTGCGACCGCCGTGTGATAGTCAAAGAGTTCCTGTGACGGAGAATTGTGCTCGCACATTCCCTCGAATGCGGCAGAGCGTATGGTCCTGTTGCGAAGCTCCAGAGGACCGATTTTGTAAGGTGTAAATAATTCGCTCATTATGGTCTTTGATCTTATTCTGTCTCCTCTACCAGATGAACGGTATCAGATGTTTCTTGTGCAGTTCCTTGTATTCGTCTCCGAATTCCTCCTCATACTTCTCCGTGAGGGCCTTTGCCCGCGGTGCGAGGTTGGCGAATGTCCATATCGCGAAAAGCAGCCCGGCTGGAGACCAGGTCAGGATGGCATATCCCGTCCACTCTGTCACTTCCCCGAAATAGTTGGCGGATGTGACATATTTGTAGAGATGCTTGCGCGGGATATAGTGCCTGGTGTCGCCGGGTTTGCGCAGATGCCTGATCACGGAATCGGAATCCATATTGATGAGCATTCCGGTCAGGAATATGAGCGTGCCTGTGATAAACTGTATGGAAGTGAACCAGTCTGATGTGTACATGCCCGCCGGGGCGAACCTGTACAGCCATGCTCCTATGAAATATGAGTTCAATGTGTTGAACACCATACCCATTGCCATGATGGCGACCGGCATGGTCCCTTTTCCTCTCATAAGGAGGGGGAAGATGAAGGCCCTCTGGAAGTAATGCACGAGAAAAAGTCCAGCCATCGTGTAAAGCACGGCCTTGTCGTTGCCGGTATCGATGCCGGACTGTCCGAACCTGAGGGTGTAGAACAGCAGAAAGCAGAATGCCGGGGCCTCCATCAGCACCCATGCCAGCCTGTTGTTGATCTTGGGCCCCCAGTTCGCGCTGGAGAGATAGCCGTACCCTGCCTTGAAATGGAACAATGCTATGTAGACGACCACTGCAAGCAGAGCCATTGCCGCCATCATTAATATATAGGTGTGCATTGCGGTTCGGTTGTTTGTTTCACATATATTCTGCAAAGGTAATAAGAATCTGTTTAAAATTTTCTTAAAAATCTTTTTTTCACTACCTTTGTACCCCTGTTAACGGTAAAATCATTGTATGAACACTAAGTATGTATTCGTTTCAGGCGGTGTAGCGTCTTCACTGGGAAAAGGCATAATTTCGGCATCTCTTGCCAAACTCTTGCAGGCCAGGGGCCTCAGGGTGACAATCCAGAAATTCGATCCGTATATCAATATCGATCCGGGGACATTGAATCCATACGAGCACGGTGAGTGCTATGTGACCGAGGATGGGGCGGAGACGGATCTCGACCTCGGCCATTACGAGAGGTTTCTCGGTGTGCACACATCCAAGGCCAACAATGTCACGACCGGGAAGATATACCATACAGTGATAAGCCGTGAAAGGGAGGGTGCATATCTGGGCAAGACAGTCCAGATTGTCCCCCATATTACGGATGAGATCAAGAGAAGGATGCTGCTTCTCGGCAAGAGCGGCAAGTATGATGTAGTCATAACCGAGATTGGCGGCACTGTGGGGGATATGGAGTCCCAGCCGTTCATAGAGGCCGTACGCCAGCTGCAGTGGGAACTTCCCGAGGAGGACTGCGTAACCATACACCTTACCCTCGTGCCGTATCTGCGTGCGGCAAAGGAGCTGAAGACCAAGCCGACCCAGCACTCTGTCCAGATGCTCCAGCAGTCCGGGGTGCAGCCTGACATCATTGTCTGCCGTACCGAACAGCCCCTGACTCCGGAGATCCGCAAGAAGGTCGCGCTGTTCTGCAATGTGAAGCCTGGGCATGTGATACAGTCAATCGATGCACCATCCATATATATGGTGCCGTTGAATATGGCGAAAGAGAAGCTTGATGTGCTGGTGCTCCAGCATTTTCAGCTCAATGGCCTGCCGGAGCCTGACCTGACCAGGTGGAACGCCTTTCTTGAAAAACTTTTCAATCCGAAGTCCGAGGTCGATGTCGCCCTTGTTGGCAAGTATGTCGAACTGCAGGATGCATACAAGTCCATTCTCGAATCGTTCGTGCATGCCGGCGCGGCCAACGAGTGCAAGGTGAATGTGCACACTGTCCACAGCGAGTTCCTCAACGATGCCAATGTCGAGGAGAAGCTCGGGAATATGGATGCCGTACTTGTTGCGCCGGGATTCGGCGAGAGGGGGCTTGAGGGCAAGATAGTGGCTGTCCGGTATGCAAGGGAGCACAATGTGCCGTTTTTCGGAATATGTCTCGGTATGCAGATGTGCGTAGTGGAGTTCGCAAGGGATGTACTGGGGCTGAAGGATGCGGTGTCAACGGAGGTAAACCCTGCGACGCCTGTCCCTATCATAGACCTGATGGAGGATCAGAAGAGCACGACCATTAAAGGCGGTACAATGCGTCTCGGTGCATACGACTGCAAGATTGACAAGGATTCCCTTGCATACAGGATATACGGGAAGGAACTGATATCCGAGCGCCACAGGCACAGATACGAGTTCAACAATGACTACCTGCCTCTTGTCGAGCAGGCCGGGATGAAGGCTTCGGGCCGCAATCCGGAGACGGGTCTTGTGGAGATAGTCGAGATACCATCGCATCCGTTCTTCATCGGTGTCCAGTTCCATCCTGAACTCAAGAGCACCCCGGAACATCCTCAGCCTGTTTTCGTGGCTTTTGTCAAGGCTGCAATGAAGTACCGCAAGGAACATCACAAGTCTGTCCCGGAGCATGTTCAGCCGGATGTGCAGGGAAAGTAAAACCGGGATGCAATGATCTTTTCTTCCGGTAAATATCTCAGGTATCTGCAGTCTTTCATATACTGCGTTTCGGTATGCATGCTGTTGTGTGCCTGTGCCGGAGCGAGGGTGAAGGAATACCGTGTGGAGGTAGTCCGGGAATATCCTCATGATACTGATGCCTATACACAGGGGCTTTTCTTCGATGATGGCCAGCTTTATGAGAGTACGGGCACATACGGAGGTTCTTCTTTCCGTAAAGTCGATCTCGCGACCGGGAATGTATTGGACAGGATAGATTTCTCGAGAAAATATTTCATCGAAGGGTCGGTGATGATGGGTGGCAGCCTGTATCTGCTGACATGGACAGGCAAGGTCGCTTTCATCTATGATGCAGCGACTTTGGAATATTCTTCCACATATTCCTACCCGAGACAGGGCTGGGGCCTGACGACAGATGGGTCGCAGCTGATCGCGAGCGATGGATCTGCGACAATCTATTTCATGGATGGGGCGTTTTCAGTGAAGAGGCGCCTGACCGTGAAGCTCGATGGCCGTCCGATGAGACTTCTGAACGAGCTGGAATATATCGACGGGAAGATATGGGCAAATGTCTATACTGCCGACCTGATCCTGATTATCGATCCTGCGACAGGCAATGTGGAGGGCACGGTGGATGCATCCGGACTGCTCCCCGACAGACTCAGGACGGACGGGACCGATGTGCTCAACGGCATTGCATACGATGAAAAAACCGGCAAGATCTATCTTACCGGCAAGAACTGGCCCCGTCTGTACGAGATCCGTCTGACAGAAAAATAGACAGTCATTCCGACTGTCTATTTTTCTGTCGAGGTCAAAAGGCTGCAATGAGTTCCTCGTTACTGTATGCATCGGCGCCGTAGCAGGTCTTCAGATATGCAAGCCCGGCCTTGTAGTCCTCTTCCGTGAATGAATCGGTGGCTTCTTTCGCTACCACGACATCATAGCCGAGACAGAATGCATCTGCAGATGTGTGGCGTACGCACATATGTGTGTGAAGACCGGTCATAACCACTGTCTTGACTCCGAGTTCCCTGAGCAGGATGTCGAGGTCTGTCTGGAAAAATCCGCTGTATCTGCGTTTAGGCACCACATAGTCACTGTCTGACACCTTGAGTTCAGGGATAACTTCCGCTCCCTTTGTCCCTGCGATTGCGTGGTCTCCCCAGATGGTCAGTTCCCTGTCGATGCCTTTTACGTGTGCATCGTTGCAGAAGATCACAGGTACGCCTGCCTTGCGGGCCGCATCAAGAAGACGGGCGGTTGCGGGCACGATTGCCTTGCCCCTGTCGCAGGTAAGGGCACCTGTGACGAAATCGTTGAGCATGTCAACAACCAGGATTGCTGGTCTGTTCAATTTTTCCATAATGAATAGAGTGTTGTGTTGAATCGGACTGCAAAAATAACACTTTCTTCTGAAATGGATGCGCGCTGGAACAAATTCCTCTCATCCGGACAAGGCATTATGAGTTTTATTCTCCGGCCTGGCTTATCTTGAAACGGAAGAGTTCGGTGTCTTCATCGGTAGATGTAATGATAAGATCCACGGAACGCTCCTGTCCTGTCTCATTGTCCATTATGGTTATGGTGAATTGGCTTTCATCGTAATAATTCCGGCCGGCAAATATCCAGTCGTTTGTCCCGTCGAATGTCGGGTCTTTTTCTGTCGAGCCCGGTTTTACGAAGGCTGTATTGATACCTCCGTCGCATTCGATTGTAAAATTCAAGTTTGAGTAAGCTGCTCCGGCATTGATCTGATACCCGGTCTCTATGGGCCCATCCTCATTCGAGATTGTTATTTCTGAAGCCCCGCCGGATGCTGCATCCTGCATGATATTTACTGTAACTCCATCATATCCGTTCTCTGCGTATGTAAATGATATTGTGGCGTTACGCATCATACCTTCTGTATTTGGCGAGAGGGATATTGTCACTTCAGTTCCGGAAGGTCCATTGGACGGAGTTACAAAACACCACTCTTCTTCGCTCCATGACATTACGGAAGAATACCATGTGGGGGCATTCGTAATGACTGTCAAAGAGAGATTTTCTGCTTCCCCATTACCTGTGTACGAGTACATTTGATAAGTTTCATCGTATAGAATATCATCGGACACGATAGATACAGTATATACGGCATGCTTGAGAGTAACGTTGAACTCTATCGGGGACACTCCATCCACTCCTGTCGCGCTGACTGTGAATGTGGCGGTCAGATCCTCGGTCGTCGAGGTGTTCTGTCCCGGGATAAGGCTGACATTGCAGTCATCATCGATAGAGACGGCGCACCAGTCCTTCCCTTCTTTTTCAGTGACTGAAAGCTGGTCCTTGTTCAGATTTGTGTTGAGTTCTACAACAAACGGATCGGTTTCATCGTTTTCGAGTACGATGTCTGCATCTTCCGCATTCTTGAGTTCGAGGGTGTAGACGGTGGTTTCGCCTCCGTCGCCCTTGTCTTCGTCCTTGGTGCAGGACACGGCTGCCATCGCGAGAATTGCGGCGACTGCCATCAGGATTGTTCTTGTCGTTTTCATAATGTTATTGTATTTGGTTGATGTCGTTTTTTTTGACAGATCCTTCACTTCGTTCAGGATGACAGTCCGGCGGTTTTCCGCAGATCCTTCACTTCGTTCAGGATGACAGTCTTGTTCAGGATGACAGCGCCTATTTCTTCATCGCCCTTTCGATCTTGTCGATCTGGTAGTCATAGAAGGCGCGGCTGCGGCTGTCTCCGGTGTTCCTTGCGCTCTTGTAGATCGATATCACCCTGTTCAGTTCCTTGAGGGCGATAGGACGGGCGAGGGCTCCGGAGAGTTTCGGCAGGTCGTTGTTCTGTCTGAAATAGGATGTGGTCATGTCGCCCGCATTCCTGCCGAAGGCGGCGTGGTCATGTCCGAAGCAGCAGAACGGCTCGCCTGATGCGGCTTCCATCTGTGTCCGGAGAGCCTGGCGGCAGAGCAGCACTTCCTCTGCAAACGAGTCGCTTCCGAGCACATCGCTGCCGTCATCCATGACTGACCTGTTCTCTGTCAGGGACTGTCCTCCCATTCCGGAGAGGGCGATGGCATCCTTCGGCGCCTCTATGATACCCGCCAGTTCCGCAAGGGAAGCCACCATGGCATTCTGCATGTTCATGTCTTCTATGGTCAGCTTCCTGCCTTTGCGCGTATTGGCAAGGACAGTGTTCACTGCATCCTGCATGTATCCGTCGAGGGTGTAGAGACCTTCCTGGCCGGAGCGTTCGCCCTCAGCGATGAAAGTCAGGGTGGCGGCTCCGAACATCTTGGCCATCAGGCTTCTCTGGTAGCCGTCAAGGTCTCCCGAGCCGTATCCGGTGATGTCCTGGATGCGGGCTGGAAGAAGCCATTCACGGAATGTAAGCGCCTGGTTGACCAGCCATTCCATGGCCCTCTTCTGTGTCTTCTTGTCCACATATACCCTTGCGATGCCGTCATCGCTTCCGTCCTGGATGAGGTCGTTGAAGTACACGCCTCCGAGGTAAGGGTAGACATGCATCATGATGCGGTTGTACTGGTTGGCGAGGTTGAAGAACTTGATCTTGATCTCCATGTAGTCATCGCCTTCCTTGTAGAACCATTCCTCGAGATGCGGCACCAGTCTCTTGAGGTTTGCCACGGCATAGTCTCCTGCCTTGACATGGTCGTTGCCGAGGTCCTCCATCTGGTCTGCCGGGCTTATGGTATTGAAAATCTGCTGTGCGCCGAACTTGTACATCGGATCTCCAGCCTTCTCTGCCACAATCCCGTTCAGCTTCACTTTTTCCTGTTCCGGAGTGAGGTCTCCCGGGAAGAGCCTGTACCCCCAGTTGATGGCGTAGATGTCATATACCCCTACGAGAGGCGGTACGAGACGCACCCCTTTCTCCATGTCGCCCGGCTGTGCTATGTAGTTGTTCCTTGCATAGTCCATGATGCTCGGGGTGGTACCGTATTTCTGCGTGAAGGATGGGCTGCGGAGGGAATCCACTGGGAAAGAGTAGCTTGCGCCCATGTTGTGCATGAGTCCGAGGGTATGCCCGATCTCGTGCGATGCCACATACCTCAGGGATTCGGACATGACATCGTCATCGAATACGGCTTTCCTGACGCGTGGATCGACTGCTCCTGTCTGGGTGAACCTCCAGTTGTTGACAAGGGAGATCACGTTGTGGTACCAGTTGACATCCCCGACGAGGATTTCTCCGGAACGCGGGTCCACATAGCTCGGACCTGATGCATTGGCTATATCGCTGGCGATGTACCTTATGCAGTTGTACCTTATGTCATCCGGGTCGAATCCGGTGCTGTCGGCAGGGTAGTCCCTGGCGATGATGGCATTCTTGAAGCCTGCCGCCTCGAATGCCGGCTGCCAGTCCTCGATGCCCTGCTTGACCGCTTCCCTCCATTTGTCAGGGAAGGCTGAGTCCACATAGAATACTATGGGATTTTCCGGTTCCACCAGTTCCCCGTTGAAGTATTTCTCCATGTCCTCTTCTTTCGGTTCGAGTCTCCAACGGTGGATAATGCTCTTGACATCCACCCTGTCCGCGTCCGTGGTGAAATACTGGTATGATGAGTAGAAATATCCCACCCTGTTGTCCTGGTAGCGGGTCTTCATCGGCTCATCCGGAAGCAGGAGTATCGACCTGCGGATCTGGACGAGATACGGTGTCGGCTCCGACTGGAAATTGATCTGGCTGGAGATTTCCACATTCTCCGGGAACGACTTGACTTCCACTATCTTCGAACCATCGGCATCGTATGAGCCGCTCCTTGCTCCCATGATGTTCTGGCTGTACTGCAGAGGGGTGATGAGCTTCTCGTTGGACTTGAAGAACGATGTCATGTCGATAAGGTAGCATGTATCCTTCTTGAAAGCCTTGACCTTGAATGATTTGATGATCGGTTCCCTGTTGTTCCTGTCGAACGCTTCAGTGATAGGGTCCCCTTCGCGCACTTTCCTGAATGTGTTGACTGAATAGAAATGCACGTATGATGTGTCCGCGGACATCCTGAACATGATAGGGTTTCCTATCAGTTCCCCGGCTGCGAAGGCGGCGTCATCGCTCGTTTCGGTGATCCTGTTGGTGAGGAGATAGAAATGCTCCGTGTTCTCGGGGGTTATCTCGAAATACAGTTCATCCTTGGGAGTCACGTATGCCTTGATGAGTCCATCATAGACCCTGGCATCCTTGATGGCTTCCTTGTACTTGTCCTTCTTTTCAGCCTTGGCTGTGTCCACCTGTTCCTCTTCTCCCTTTTTCCTTTTCTTCGGTTTTACAGGCTTTTTCTCGCCGGCTTCTGCTCCGATAGCGGCGATCAGTAGCATTGAGCAGGCTGCGGTCAAAAATTGTCTTAGTCTCATTTTTAATTGTTGTTATGTGTTTATGTCCTTATGTCAGAATGTCTTGTAGTGCATGTCCTTTATTTTCAGCAGACCCTTGTCCCATTTTCCTGCATCCTCCGCCTCTATCCTGTCCGGAGAGTCCGTCATTTGCAGCTTGTACAGGATTCCGCTTCTGCTGCGGCTGTCATCGTATGTGGCGACATATACGAAGTCTCCGTATTTCTCATCCGTCTCGGTATCCGCCATTATGCAGGATATTGGGGCATCGAAGGTCCTGAGCGCCACGCGTTGCTGCGGGGATTTGCGGAAATCGTATCCGTACAGGGTGTTGCCCGATGCGTAGAGCATGTATCCGTATGTGGACGTCATTGCATAGCATGGCGAGTCTCCGAAATCCGGGGCTATGGCGTTGTCCACCAGGAACCTGCCGTCTTTCTGCATGTAGGGCTGGTTTCTGTTGGCGGTGATGCAGTATATGTAGTATGTGTCGCTGCCAGGCAGCTTGAGGATTACGGCCGACTGCCCGTTGCTGAAATACGAATTGACGGCGGATACGAAATCCAGTCCATCCGGGAAGTCTGTGCGGGTCTTCCAGCTGAAAATGTCGTTTTCCGCGTCTCCGAGGGTATTCATCCCCTGGACGGAGAGTCCGCTGATATAGCAGAATTCCTTCTCATCGGTGTTGTAGAACACCATTGTCCTGCTTCCGCTCTGCTTGTGGTTGCAGATGATCCTGTCGGCCACGCTGAAGTCCGTCATGTTCCCGTCGGCATCCTTGTAGAAACTGCAGCTGTTCTCGATCAGTCCTCCATCGGTAGATATTGTGTGCGCTCTCGAGTTGATGACGGCCGCAACCCTTACGCTCCCGGCATTGTCCGAGATAAGCTGCTGGATATCTGTCACATCGTACAGTTCATCTCCCGGGTCCACGGCGAAGGAATACCTGATGTCGGTCTCTTCCGAACCCTTGAACGATGACCTGTCGAATTTGTATGACCCGTCCGCGGTCCCGACATAGAGCCTGTCCTCGCTTGTCCACGTGTCGTTGTCCACCCATACGCAGTGCAGCGGCGACAGAGGTGTGCCATCTTCCATATCCAGTGCATCCTTGTAGAAAATGATGTCGCTGCTGATGGACATCATGTCCACCTGTCCGGCCCCATCGGCCTCTCCTGCAAGCAGCCAGCCGACGGAATACGGCGACATCACGTTCAGTTCGACATCCTTGCTGTAGACGATGCCTGTGGCGTTCTCCCGTACCTTGAAATACAGTATATAGTTGTCCGCCTCCAACTTCACCGTATAGTCCAGGTTCCTTTCCGTACCGATAGTGAAGCGTTCGCCCCTGAACAGGGTCTGTCCCACGGCCACCCATTCGTATGAATAGTCTCCGGTGCCCTCGCTGTCGAGGGTGAACGATATTTCAGGCTCTATGGACAGGGTCTCGTTGATCCTGACATTGTACACGGACTCGAACCCCTTGTCTCCTATCACCGCCTCGTTGATTTCAGTGTAGTCGTAGTTTCCGAGGTCCTTGAAACATCCTGTGACGAGCGATGCCGCCCCTGCACTCATGACGGACAGTGCCATCATCCGTGCTGCAAGTCCCGATATTTTCGTTATTCTCATTCTGTATCGTATCAATGATCCTGTATCGCAATCAATAGAGATAGTCTCCTGCAGTCATTTCGCTGCCATCTTCCTCCAGCACCGGATTGCCTGCGGCCTTCTGCTCCTTGAGGTACCGGTCGAACTGCTGTCCGAGGGCCTTTGCCCGGGCGTATGGCATCTCCTCGTTGAAATCGGAGATGTCCAGATCGAGCACTTCGAGAATCAGGGCCATCTTCTTTTCCGAGAAAGGGCCGAAATATCCGGTCTCGTAGCCTGGAAGCTGGACATATTTGTCGCTGAATACGATGGTGTGCTTCACGACATCCACGTATTCGTCGGACGAATTGCGCCACAGTCTGATCGGAAGGGAGAAGTCCCCGTTCTCCACGAGCCTTACAGTCAGTCTCCGTTCATTCCCTTCAAGGGATTCCGCACGGTGGAAAGTGATGGGTATGTTTCCGAAGACTGTTCCGGCAGGCAGCGTATAGCTTTCCTGCAGTGGGTCGTAGTCTCCGGCAAGGGCATCGCTTTCTTCCGGCACGGTTTCTATCGTTATCTGCCTGTCGCGGCCGGACACCGCTCCGAGAATCTTCACCTTGAGGTTGAATGTCGAATCCGTGGATTCCGTCACGATGAAGGGCAGGGAGGATGTCCCGCTGTACGTGGTGTCCGCATTGACTGCCGTGCTTCCCGTATTCATGGCGAAATAGATTCCCGAGGCTCCGCTGTAGGTCTCCAGCTCCGAAGAACAGGAGAACGTAAGTGCCATGAAGGCTGCAGCGGCTGCCGGAAACAGGCATTGCCGTATGGAGGTTGCCGTATTGTTTATCATGTGTCTTTTCATAATTCATTTGTTTTGACGGTCCCTGTGCGCCGGAGCCGTTTCAGTCCCTGAATCCATCTTCGGACTGCGGAAGTTCGAACAGATAGTTGGCCGTGCTCACGCTTATGTTCGGTCTCGACCTGTCGTAGAGGGCGGGTATGGACTTGGTGTTGTTTCTCTTGTAGTACCAGAAGAGCTGGCCTTCCCCGACGAACTCCCTGACATATTCGCTTTCTATGTTGCTGAGTATGTTGGTGGATACCGATGATGTCTGCCTTGCTGTCCTGACGGCGTTGAGCCTGTCGTATGCAAGGTCGTTCTCTCCGTTGTCCGCATGGCATTCCGCCGCGATGAGGTACATTTCCGACATCCTCAGCACGGGTATCATGTAGGGATAGTTCTTCCCGTCCACTTCCATTGCCTCGTATTTGACGAAGCTCATTATGTCGTTGCCGAGCACATCCTTGGTGCTTTCCCACTGGTATGTCCTCAGGTCGCTCTCTTCCGGGTACATGTTCCTGTAGCCGTTCGCGGATATGGCCAGAAGCCTTGTCGCTTCGAGGGTGTTGGAAAAATACTTTTCATGGATGTCCTCCCCGCGGCGGACATTGTAGACGGCGAACAGTACGTCCGAGGAGAGTATCCTGTCTTCCGCGGATTCGGTCACGGCCCCGATTGCGGCCTGTCCCGTCACCTCATCCCTTGTGGAGAACGGGAAGAAATCCTTCGCCTCCGAGATCACTTCCTCCGCTATCCTGAGGGCTTCCTCCCTGTTGGCGCTGTAGCCGAGGTACATGTTCACCCGGGCCGCCAGAGCCTTGACTGCAAAATAGTTGAACCTGAGGTTGCGGTAACTGTACAGGTTTCTTCCTCCGTTGTCCTCTTCGTTCTTGCCGAGGGTCCTTACAGGATCGCTCTCCGCCAGCAGGCTTTCCGCTTCCCCGAGGTCATCGAGTATCCTTTCCGCCGCTTCCGTGGCCTTGAGCACCGGCTTCACCTGCGGGTCGGAGACATCCATGTACGGGATGGCATCCGCTCCCGGAGAGACCGTATAGACCGGCCCGAAATACCGGAAAAGCTCGAAATGCAGGAGGGCCCTCAGTCCGAGGCATTCTCCCTTTATTATATTGTAGTCCGTTTCGTTGAGGATGCTTCCTTTCCCGGTCTCGCAATGCTCCAGTATCTTGTTGGCATTGAGTATCATAAGGTATGCCCTTGTCCAGGCGTTGCTGACCGCGAGCCGCTTGGCCTCGTTCTGGTAGAGGGCGAGGGAGCCGTCCGAATGGTTGTCGGCGCTGGTGTTGTAGTACTGTGCGAGGATATCCGGGTCCGATGGCCCGAAAGTGCCCGAATACAGGTTTTCGTTCACCAGGTCCACATAGATTCCGTTCAGGGCGGTGTAGAACCCGTCCGTATCCTTGAACAGTTCCTCTTCCATTATCCTGTCCTCGGAATCCACTGCGAGCCATCCCCGGCATCCTGAAAGGGACGCGACAACGGCCGCAAGCAGTGCAAATCTGTATATCATGTCGTGTATCATGTCTTTCATTGTAGATATTTTCGGATTGTCTCTTCCCCGTCAGAACCTCAGGCTTATTGACATCGAAATGCTGTTGGAGAACGGGTATTCTATACCTCTTTCCTCCTTTACCGATGCTATCCTCCATATATTGTTGGCATACAGCCTGATGGATGCTCCCTGGACCTTGATTTTCCGGAGCCAGGCGGCCGAAGTGTCGTAACCCATCGAAATGGATTCGAGGGTGAACACGTTGTTGTCCAGAACGAACCTCGATGACATCGGCGTGGAGTCGAGATTGTCTATCGCCTTGAACCTGGCATTGTCCCCCGGCTTCTGCCATCTGTCGTAGAGAGCCCTTCTGTCCACATTGTAGTACAGTTCCTCTTCGCTGATGTTCTCCACCTTTTCGTAGAGGGCGGATGCGAATATCTGTCCGCCCACTTCGTACCTGCAGTTGATGGCAGCGGAGAACTGTCCCCAGTAGAAGGAGACTCCGATGATTCCTTCCAGGTCCGGGGAGGTGGAGCCGACCCTGACCTCATCATCCGCATCGTACTGGAAGGTGTATTCCCCTTCCTTGGTCAGGAATATCTCGCGTCCGGTCGCAGGGTCGATACCGAGTGACCGCACCGCCCAGATGTCATCCGGACTTGCCCCGTCATAGTATCTGCGCAGGACTGAAGAACTGCCTTTCTCGTTCATGAATTCCAGACTGTCCCCGATATTCACGTATTTGGACCTGTTGTGTGCAAAGGTGAAGTTCACTCCCAACCTCATGGTCTGCGTCCTGAGGGCCACTACATTGAACGTCCCCGAAAATCCCTGGGATATCTGGCCTCCGAGGTTGGTGTAAGCCCTTGTCTGTCCGGCTGATGGAGGCAGGGATATGGATACGAGCAGAGGGTCGGTGTTCTTGTAGTAGTAGTCCACGCCGAGCCTTATGCGGTCGTCCCATGCAGTGAAGTCGAGTCCCCAGTTCTGGTCCAGGGTCTTCTGCCATGCGAGGTTGCGGTTGGCGACCTTCTGGATTATGGCGCTTTCGCCGAATATGTTGGTGTAGTCCGGGTTGTATTCGTAGATGCCGGAAGACATGTATGCGTCGAAGTTCTGGTTGCCCGGGTTTCCGATGGAATATCTGAGCTTGAAGAAATCGATCCAGTCCACCTTGAACCATGCTTCGTTGCTGATATCCCATGCCACGCCGACCGACCATGTTCCGGTGAACATTTTCTGCGCCCCGAATACGGATGAACCGTCCAGCCTGTAGTTCAGGTCGAGCATGTACCTGCTCTTGAATGCGTAGTTCGCGCTCAGCAGGAACCCCGTCGACCGGGACCTCGTGGTGGAATATTCCGGCTTGTCCCCCTGGTTGAATCCTGCGGAGAATTCCGGGTTCCTGTGCTGGTTGCCCACGAATCCGGACACGCTGTATCCTCCCCGTTTGGTGTCCTTGTTGCTGAAATCCCACGCTGCGTTGGCGCTGAAGTTATGGTGCGCTCCGAACAGTTTGCCGTAGCTGAAGACTATCCTTCCGTTGTAGTTGAAGTTGTTGGTCTTGCTGGTCGTGTAAAGACCCTTCTTGTCCGCAAGGCTTCCTATGAAGTCCGGATGGTCAGGCGACTGGAAGGCCTCTGTCTCGGAAGTGTTGTTGCTGATGCCGAACGTACCCTTGATGGTGAACGCGTTCCAGAACCTCCATGTCAGGTCTATCTGATCCGAGAACGTGAGGTCGTTCGTCGTGTTGGTATTGGGGATATTGAACAGGGCCAAAGGATTGTATATGGACTGTCCCGCAATGTCGATGTCTTCGAGCAGCAGAGGTACCGACCCGTCCGCATTCCTTTTGCGGTAGTATGGGTTGGCGTTCGCAAACTGGCTGAATGACACCGGTTCCGTGGCGGAATTCACAAGGCTCATGTTGAAGTTGTTGGCAAAAGTGAAGCTGCCCTTGCGGTATCTCACCTGGATGTTTCCTCCGACGATGTCCCTGTCGGAGCCTTTCATCACTCCTTTCTCGTTGCCGTAGTTCACTCCGATGCCGTACTGCATGTTCTGGTCTCCTCCATCTATATAGAGGTTGTGGGAGTGGTTGAACACGGTACGCAGCGGTTCTGCGAGCCAGTATGAGTCAACCCCCTGACGTACGGCCTTGAGTCTCGAGTAATACAGGGCATCGAGGGCATCCTGCTCGGGTGATTCCGCCTCGTTGGCCGAGGTATAGCGCCCCGCCAGCCTCTCGAAAGTCAGTTTCTCCTCGGCGTTCATCAGGTTGTAGTCGCTCAGGTCCGGGAACTGTACCCCGAAATTGCCGCTGTAGCTGACCCTGAGCTGTCCCGGCTCCGGAGGTATGGTCTCGACCACTATGACTCCGTTGGCCGCCTTCGAACCGTATATCGCCGTGGATGCGGCGTCCTTGAGTACCGTCACGCTCTTCACCCTGTCGATGTTGAGGTTCATGATGGTCTCGATGGTCACTTCCATCCCGTCCAGTATGAACAGAGGCTGGTTGGGCACGTTCTCGTAGTCGGATGATATCTCTCCTACGATACTCGTCTTTCCCCTTATCTCAAGGTCGGGCATAGTGTTGGGGTCGGCGCCCCTCAGGTTGTTCTCCACGATGTTCATGGATGGCTCCAGGGTCTTGAGGCTCTGGAGAATGTTCGAGTTGCCGATTATCTTGAGCTCCTGTCCGGAAAAGGTGGATGCGGAGCCGGTGAAACTGTTCCTGTGCCTTGTGATGATACCTGTGACCACCACATCATCGAGACTTGCCGCCTCTTCCTTCAATGTGACGACCGTGCTTTCCTGTCCCGTATATGCGATCTGGATTTCTTCCATACCTAGCATGGAGAAGATGATTGTCTGTGTACCTTCCGGGATGTTCTGCAGGGTGAAATTCCCGTACCTGTCAGTCTCTGTGCCTATGGTCTCGTGCTCTTTGACATACACTACAGCTCCCGGGAGCCCTTTCCCGGCCTCATCCTTGACGACACCTATAAGCGTCCTTTTCAAGGGGTGCAATTTGCTGTCCTGACCATGGGCGCTGAAACATAACAAACTGAATGATAATAGTATAATTCCTGATTTTGTCATCTTTCCCGCCTTTGTCTTTCTTTATCGGAGCGCAAAGGTATAAACTAAAGCATATAGGCTGGAATCGCTAAAAATAATGATTCGGAGGCTGAAAAGTCCTGTTTCCGTATGATATGCTTTGCAGGAAGCAAGCGGCTTCTGTCACGCCGAACCGCTGCAGGAGATGTTTTAAGAATCGGCTGCCCAGGGCGCAAGGGAATTTTCGGAAAATGCAAAAGGTTCTTATCTTTGCACCTTGTACGGGAATCGCTATTTATGGTTATTATGAAAAGCGGTTTCCGGGCTGTCCTTCCTTGCGGTATTGGATGACAGGGTAAGTTGATTGTCAATGGATATTAAAATGTCGATGCAAAGTTTTAGAAAAATAGTAGCGATAGAGGACCCTCTGATAAATGCCGAGGCACGGCAGAAGCTGGGGGACTATGCGGACAAGGTCATTATATATGATGATCTTCCCTCTTCCGATGAAGAGATCATTAACCGGATCGGGGATGCGGATGCTGTCCTGCTTACATTCAGGACACGCCTGGGCAGGAGTGTCCTGGAGGCATGCCCTGCAGTGAAGTACATAGGGCTTTGTTGTACTCTCTATGATGAGAAAAGCTGCAATGTGGACATTGCGGTCGCAAGGGAAAGGGGAGTGACGGTGAAAGGGGTCCGTGACTATGGGGATGAGGGAGTCGTGGAATATGCCATCAGTGAGACTGTCCGTTATCTGCATGGTTTCGGGGACCGGCAGTGGAAACCGTACAGGTGCGAACTCGGAGGCCTCAGGACCGGCATTGTCGGTCTCGGTAAGACAGGAAGAATGCTTGCGGATGCATTCCGTTTCTTCGGAAGCGAGGTGCATTATTTCAGCAGGACAAGGAAGCCGAATGCTGAATCTGCCGGTATCGGGTACCTTCCTTTGCATGATCTGCTTTCTGTCTGCGACCTTGTCATCACCACGCTTCCACGAGGTACCGTTCTGTTGAGGGAAGAAGAGTTCGGCATTATGGGCGGAGGCAGGATGCTGATGAATACTTCAATCGGTCCGACATTCGATGTGGCTGCCTTGAAATGCTGGCTCAAGGGCAACAGTGACAGCTGCTATTTCTGTGATGGTACCGGAATGGGAACTCTCGGGGATGAGCTTGCCACTTTATCCAATGTGTTCTATACTCCGGCAGTAGCGGGGATGTCCATACAAAGTACACAGCGTCTTTCCGATAAGGTCCTCGCCAACATCAGGGACTTCCTGGCCGGCATCTGAATGCAGGATTTTCGGTAATGTGGTGATCCGACATTTTCGGTAATGTGGACATTTGGGGATTGCGGAAATAAAAAACAACTGTCTGATGTTCCAGACAGTTGTTTTTGTAGTGGGTAGGAGACAGTTGGTCAATACCGACATGCCGTTATATGTTGTCTGAAGTACTTTCTTCTCGCTGATTCATACATTATTCTGTCCCATATCTGTCCCGGTTCAGGGTATGGGATTTCAATTGTAATTATCTGGTTTCTTTGCTTTTAGGATACCCCCCCCAGTCAGGGTCTCCGAGTCTCTGGCGAAGAGTCCTGATTGTCTCCTGCTGGCTTCTGATTGTCTCCTGCTGTGACTGGATGGTTTCGGCCTGGCTTGCAAGGATGGCTAGCACCTCCTTGTTGATGGCCACCTCTTCCTCTTCCTTGACCACCTTGATCATGGAGGTGTCGTATTTTCCGCTGTCGATGATCCGCTGTATCCGGTCCTGAGGGAATTTGCTATTGCCTTTCTTTATCGCAGAGATAAATGTCGGCTTTAGTCCTGTGATGTCTGCCAAATCTTTCTGCTGCAGATGATTTTTTAGGCAGAATTCTTCGATGTCGATAATGTACTTCATGGTGGTAGACATTAAAAGTTTAGCAAAATATTGTTTTATTATGTAATTTTACTTTACTTTGCAAAACATTACACAACTGATAACGAAGTTATAGCGAAGTGTGAGACAAATATAATAAAGTTTGGCATAGCGTGAAAATACACATACAGCCCTGAGTTGCGGAGACCGTCCGGGAGCGAGACCCGGCAGGGCACTATCAGGAAACGATTATGACACGGGAGGACTTGTTTGAGATATTCGGGATAGATGACATGTTCCATCTTCCGGAGGCTGTAATGAAAGTGCTTGGACAGCCGCTTGAGGAACGGAATGAAGTCTATATACGCCTGCTGGAAAGAGCCGGGCACGATACATCGTATGACTGGTTCGAGAGGGTGTACATGAGCGAGCTGTCGAACAGGAAGGACCACGCCCAGTTCTTCACCCCTCCGGCTATCGGGGAGCTGCTGTCGAAGATGGCGGACAACGGTAAAGGAGCCATCCATGAACCGGCTGCGGGAACGGGCGGACTGGTGATCAAGCTGTGGGAGAACAGACGGAAGCGGTATCTCCCGTGGGAGTTTCTTCCGTCGGAGAACATGGTGACATGCTGGGAGATTTCGGACAGGAGCATACCTCTGCTTCTTCTGAACCTGTCGATACGCGGGATGATGGGATATGTATATCATGGTGACACCCTGGAAAATACGGTTAAGATGAAGTATATCCTGTTGAACAGGAATGATGATGCCTTGGGTTTCTCGGAGATCATCAGGGATCCGGAGGGTAGTATGGTGATACAGAAAGCTGCGATATGATATTCTGGGAAGCATATATGGAATGGGAGCCGATGAAGCAGAGGTATGTCAAGGAGTCGACGATGAATGCCTATAAATTTATTGCGTACAAACATCTGCTTCCCTTTTTCGGGGAACTGCCTGCGGAAAGGATCGACAAGAAGACTGTCCAGAAGTTTGTGGACATGAAACAGGATTCCGGGCTCGCCAAGAAGACTGTCAAGGATTGTATCATAGTTCTGAAGATGGTGGTCCGTTTTGTGGAAGAGGAGCACGGGATACCGGTGGTTGACAGATGGAACATCGTGTTCCCCTCAAATAATATTGAAGCCGGCAGGAAGCTGGAGAGATATTCGCAGGCGGATTTCAAGAGGATCATGGAGACGGCTCTCGAGAATCCTTCTCCCAGGAATCTGGCGATACTGATAACCTTGACCACCGGATTGCGGATCGGGGAGGTTTGTGCCCTGCAGTTCTGTGACATTGACCTGGAGAGGAAGGTCATCCATGTGTCGAAGACAATAGAGAGACTCTATTGTACGGAGATGATTCCTGGTCGTAAGGGGAGGACAAAGCTTATCATCAGCACGACCAAGACTTTGTCATCAAACAGGGAGATTCCCATCATGCGATCGGTCTACCCTTTAGTGAAGAAGTTCGCCGCCATTGCCAGGCCTGAATACTATGTGGCCACCATGTCGGAAAAGCCCACCGAACCGAGGACATTCAGGAATCATTACCGGGATTTCATTCTCCATAAAGTGGGGTTGAAGGAGTGTATCAAGTTTCATGGGCTGCGGCACACTTTCGCAAGCATCCTTATCGAGAACAAGGTAGATGTGAAGACGGTTTCCTCCATTCTGGGGCACAGTGACATAAGCACAACAATGAATGTATATGTGCATCCGACGGAGGATATGAAGCGGGATGCAATCAACGGAGCATTGAAGAGGGCATTCAAGGGGACTTTGTGATAAGCCGAAAAGAACGTGAAAGGTGATTGTCTATGAAAAGAAGAATGTGGACAAAGACGGAGGACAGGATTCTCCGGAGGGACTATGCAGAGGTGCCGTCCGAATGGATAGCTGCTGTGCTTGGCCGGACGGTGCGCTCGGTCTACACCAGGGCGAGACTGAAGGGCCTGAAGAAGCCGGAGACGTATCATTCCGAGGCCGGGAAGAAAGGGGCTCGGCATCCAAGATCAATAGCCACGAGATTCGGAAAAGGTCATGTACCTGCCAACAAGGGGAAGCGGATGCCGGAGGATGTGTATGCCAAAGTCGCCCCGACAATGTTCCGGAAAGGGAACGTGCCGCGCAATCACCGTACGGTGGGGTCGGAACGGGTTAATGCGGATGGCTATGTCGAGGTGAAGGTGGCGGAGCCGAACAAGTGGCGTATGAAACACCGTGTGGTGTGGGAGGAGGCTAACGGCCCCATTCCGGAAGGCTACAATATACAGTTCCGGAACAGGAACCGGCAGGATGTGCGGATAGAGAACCTGTACCTGATCAGCCGCGCGGAGCAGCTGAGGGAGGAGAACAGCATGGAGGCGAGGTATCCGGAGCCGCTCCGCAAGGCCATAAGGGCGCGGGGCACACTGAAAAGACAGATAACATTACATAACAGAAAACGCAGACAATGAGCAACAGAAATCTCAGTCTTGATGCACTCAAGAGCCACCTTTTCGAAACACTCGAAGGGGTGAAGAACCTCTCGGATGACAATGCGTCACCCAACGAGAAGGTCAGTATCGACCAGGCGAAGCAGATCGTGGATCTGTCGGGGAAGATAATAGACATCTATAAGCTTCAGGTTGATGCCATGAATACTTTCAACAGAATGGACAATGTGGCCTCAGTGGGGGATTTGGCTACCGGACTGGGGATTGTGGGGTCTGATGCCGGCTATCTGATTGAAAACAAAAAACCGATATACAATGAAGAAGTCAATTGTTGAAGTATGGAAAGACATTCCTCAAGGGAGCAGGAATGCAATCGTCAGCGACATGGTGCTAAAAGGCGGTGTGTCATACGCCACAGTTCTGTCCTGGGCCAGGGGCGAGAGGAGACCGAGGTTTTTATATCTGCAGCTGATGGCGGACACTGTCAGCAAATATACCGGGCAGGAGTTTACTGTCGAGGATCTGTTCCCTGATAAGTGATGCGCTATGGAAATGTCGAGGAAACATTTGCTGCTGATAAAAGATGCTCTGAACAGCTATATCAATGAACTGCTGGACAGAAAAGATATGATCGAGAGGCGCAAATTCAGGGCTGGCATCCTGTCTGAGGAATATGAACTGCTGCTTAGGGAGATAGAAGCCAGGCTTTCTGAAACGGAGGCTTTTGACAGTCTGATAGGGGATCTCCTTTTGCGCGATGCCAGACTGTACGGAATGGACGATCAATAATTCTCAGAGGGGAGGGTGTATGATACCGGCGTATGTGAAGGACCAGATCAAGGATGCCGACCTGGTGCAGATAATCGAGAACGAGGGGATCAAGCTGAAGAGGGAGGGCGCAAACTATAAGTGCTGCTGCCCGTTCCACAACGAGAAGACCCCCTCGTTCGTGGTGTCCCCCTCCAAGAATATCTACCACTGTTTCGGCCAGTGCAACGAGACGGGAGATGCCATCAGCTTTATAATGCATCTGAAGGGGATGACCTATTATGAGGCGCTGGAGTATCTTGCCGGACGGCTGCACATACAGTATGAGAAGCGCGAGCTGACAGCGGAGGAGAGGGAGCAGCAGTACCGCCGGACACAGATAATGGATGTGAACAAGCTGGCATCCGAGTGGTTTATCCGCTGTCTGGAGTCTTCTCCGGGGGCTAAGGACTATATCCGTAAGCGAGGATGGTCGGATGGGATTGTGTCGCAGTTCTGCATCGGCTATGCTCCGGAGAAGGGCGGGCTGTTGAAGTATATGGAGTCCAAGGGGTGGAAGTCTGATGTGCTGCTGGCCGCAGGTCTGGTCAAGCGGAACGAGAATGACGGCTCCCTGTACGATGCTTTCCGGAACAGGGTGATGTTCCCGGTGTACGGGAGTTCCGGATATATCGCCGGGTTCAGCGGACGGTATATCGGGGAGAAGGAAGGTCCGCCGAAATACCTGAATACCGGTGAGACCGACCTGTATGTGAAGAGCAAATTGCTGTATGGTTGGTTTCAGGCGCAGAGGCAGGCTCATGTGATGGGTACGGCGGTGCTTGTGGAAGGCAATCCGGATGTGCTGCGTCTGCATGAGATAGGGGTAGACACGGCTGTGGCTCCGTGCGGGACTTCCCTGACACAGGAGCAGATCGATATCCTGACGCGGAGGGTCAAGACTGTCATAATGATAGGGGACACGGATGCCGCCGGGGTGGCTGCCGTGGAGAAGAACGGTGAGCAGCTGCTCCGTGCCGGACTGGCGGTCAGGGTGATGTCCCTCCCGGAGGGTAAGGATGCGGACGAGTATTTCAGGATGCATACCAGGGAGTACAGCGAGTGCCTGGCGCGGAACACTGAGGATTATGTCCCATGGATGTGTGAAAGGAAAATGTCGGCAGTGACCTCCCAGACACAGGCTGCAGCAGTCATTACGGATGTGTCAAGGCTGCTTGCCCTGTGCCGAGACCAGAACACGGCGGACATGTACCTGGATTCGTTCATCAAGAAGTACAGGAACGGCAAGATATGGACTGCTGAGTATTACAAGGCGAAGAACGCCGAGGAGCGAAGGCTGGTCAAGGATGAGAAAGTCGAGGACATGCTCCGGGAATACGGGTTCTATATCAAGGACAACTGCTATTACGGGGCAGGCGCGAGGAGCAATGACAGACGGTGGAGCAATTTCATAATGAAGCCTATCCTGCATATCCGGGACGAGAAGAATGCGCGGAGAATATTCCAGATAGTGAATGTGAAGCATCAGGAGGCTGTCATAAAGCTGCAGCAGTCGGAGATAGTGTCGTTCGCTGACTTCAAGACTCGCACGAGGTCTGCCGGGAACTTCGTGTGGGAGGCAGGACCGAACGAACTGACCGCACTGGAGAAGTATCTGTACAACGATACTCCGTCTGCAGATGAGATCAAGCAGCTGGGCTGGCAGAAGAAATGGAGGTTCTATGCCTGGGGCAACGGCGGCCTTGATGACGGCACTTTCGAGAAGGCCGACCAGTTCGGCATCATCAATATACGCGGCCAGAAGTTCTATCTGCCCGGCTGTTCCCTCGACACGAGGGACAACACCTCAGGCTACCAGCAGCAGAGGAAGTTCATATATGCCGTGACCAATGACATCAGCCTGTACGACTACGCCTCACGGCTGGTGACAGTGTTCGGCGACAATGCCAAGGTGTCACTCTGTTTTCTGATCGCCACCCTTTTCAAGGACATAGTGACCGGGGTGACCACCTCTTTCCCGATACTGAATCTGTTCGGCCCGAAGGGCACGGGCAAGTCGGAGCTGGGACATTCGCTGACTTCATTCTTCATACCCAACAATATCGCGCCCAACATCAACAACACCACCAAGGCGGCCCTGGCTGAAGCGGTGGCGGAGGTGTCCAATGCCATCGTGCATCTGGACGAGTACAAGAACAACCTGGATCTGGAGAAGCGCGAGTTCCTGAAGGGGCTGTGGGACGGGGCCGGGCGTTCACGCATGAACATGGACAATGACAAGAAGCGCGAGACTACGGCCGTGGACTGTGGGGTGGTGATGTCGGGGCAGGAGATGCCGACCGCTGACATCGCCCTGTTCAACAGGCTGGTGTTCCTGACATTCAGCAAGTCGGAGTTCTCGGACGAGGAGAAACGGAACTACGAGGAGCTGAAGCTTATCGTGAAGAGGGGGCTGACGCACCTGACTGGGGAGCTGCTGAAGCTCCGCAATGTCTTCCAGGGACATTTCCGGACTGCGTGGGACGGGACTATAGCCGACATGATGGCGGAGCTCCGGAGCTACGGGGTGGAAGACAGGACGCTGCGCAACTGGGCCACGGTCCTGGCAGCGTTCCGGTGCATAGAGCCGGATGTGCGTCTTCCGTTCACTTACAGTGATATGCTGAAGATAGTGTTCCGGGGCTGCATCGACCAGAACAACAAGACCAAGCAGAACAACGAGCTGTCCGGCTTTTGGGAGACGGTGGACATCCTGGTGTCTTCGGGCAAGGTGTGGAACAAGGTGGACTACCATATCAAGCAGGGTCAGAGGATGGTGAAGATCCGGGAGTCTCCGAACCCGACGGAGCTGAATCCGTCAAGGCGTTATCTGTTCCTGAACTACAGCAGGGTGGCCCAGCTCTATGCCAGGGAAGGCCGTGAGGCCGGAGGCAAGGTGATACCGAGGGAGACTCTGAAATATTATCTGGAGCATTCTCCGGAATTCATGGGTACGGCCAAGTCGGTACGGTTCCGGCTGATCGAGAGCCCGTCCGGCTATATGCCGTCCAATCCGGAGACAGGACAGAGCAGGGTGACGACTGCCATGATTTTCGACTATGAGGCGATAGTGGAGAGCTATGGCATCGACATCAATGTGTCATCGGGCTACAGGGATGATGACGATCCGGCACCGGCTGCCGCTGAACCTGCGCCTCCGGGGATATTCGACGGGCTGGAGGAGGGCGGCAATGGATGACTGGAGCAGGTGTCTTCTGCGCACGCCTGACCAGGTGGCGGAGTTCCGGGAACGCTATGACTCATATATCGCACGGAGCGGCCCGGAGTATGTCCGTTGGATCGGAGGATTTCCCCTTTGCCGGTGGACGGACTATCTGAGGGGTGTCCCCGAGGGGAACATCCCGGTACTGATAGGCTGCATCTGTATCCTGCATATCGAGAGGAAAATCAACATCACATTCAACGAGACGGCGACCCTTATCTGCCGTGAACCCGCCGACCTTGCCGAATGGGAAGCCTGGTGCCGGTCGGGACATCCCGGAGCCAGGAGGAAGAAGAGCAAATGATATCGTGTGTTTATGACGGGGTTATTAGAAATATTTTATAAATTAGCGACAGTTTTATGGGAAAGCGCAAAAGATATATACCGCAGCACGGAATCAATCCTGCTAAATTCAAGGCACAGTTAGATGCATTGAGCGATAAAGTAGAGCGTCAGCAACGGGTAATTGACATGATTGCCTTATCTTATGACAGGCATATTGATTTGCTTTCTAATTTTGCACGGCATGACATCGGCAATGCTGTACAGAACCTGTATGCAGCAATAGAGATGGCAGACGATAAGGATATGGCAGCCATAAAGATGGCTGCGGATGCGGTGAACAAGGCTTTGAATACATTTGAGAATATAGTTCCGTATTCTGCGGACAACAGTTTTGAACTCTCTAAGTTGATGTTGGCTGTCGAGACTCTGTGTCGATCCAATTTCAGTCTGCATGGCATACAGTATAGATTCGTGTATGACAGGCAACATGTCCAGAAAATTGATCAGCCTTTTCAGCAGCTGCTCCAGCTTTTGCAGAATATGGTCATAAATTCAATCCGCGCAATGAAGGATTCTCCTGTCAAAGAGTTTGTCCTGGAAGCGGAAGTGATTGATGATGACTGTATCATTCGTGTAAAAGATACCGGGTGCGGAATTCAGGATGAAAATCTCGACAGGATATTTGAATATAAGTTCACTACAACTGAAGGAGGGACAGGTATAGGTCTTTTCCATGCTAAGTACATAGCTGATAACCTGAACGGAGAGATTTCCGTTGACAATAAAGGAGATTATTATCATACAATATTTACTATAAAATTTCCTAAAGATGGGCGTAAAGAAGATATTGGTGGTAGATGACGAGCAGATGCAGGCGAAGGCGCTTGCCGGGGTAATTGAAAAGAATATCGTCGGAGCTGATGTGTTTTATGCTTCTGATGAAGAAGAAATAAAGGACAGGATCCGCAATTCATTCTACAATCTTCTGGTACTGGATATCAGAATGGATCATTATGAAACTAACGGCATAGCCCTGGCCAAGGAGGCCATATCGAACAATCCTTTCACTAAAATTATTTTTGTGTCCAGATTCCTGTCGGAGTACCTGGCTGACATCTCTCCGCTGATGAGGGACGGGAGGATACTTGCCTTTTCCGAGAAGGAGCCGTATGATGAGTGGATAAAGAAGCTGAAGCCTATAATCGATGACTATTATGCATCCGCTGATGAGCAGTCCCAGGCTGCAGATGCTCTGGTATCATATTATGCCGAGGCAAAGAATGAGACGGATGCCTACAAAAAAGGAGAACGCTTCGAGCACTTCGTCGCAATGCTTTTTGCAAACATAGGTTATAAGGAAATTCTTTCCAGAGTGAAGGATGCGGCCTTGAATGAAGTGGATCTCATAGTGAGAAATGATATTGAAGATCTGTTCCTGTCGAAACTCGGGAAGTATTTTTTCGTGGAGTGCAAGAACAAACCGGAGCATAGGACCGACAAGAACGACATCATAGTATTCGGTGACAAGTTGAGCCGCTCAAACGGGATGGCTGAGTTCGGTTTCATTTTCACGACATCGACGATTACCAGGAACTCCATAGTCCAGCTTGCCAAGATGGATACAGAGGAATACAAGATTATCATAGTCGATAATGTCGCCATTATGGATCTGATACAGGCCCAGGACATGAAAGAATGTCTCAAGAAACTGATAGACCAGCAGGTCCACAGGTATTGAGTATCTTTGTTTTAATGACATATCGGGCGGGCTTCGGTCCGCCCTTTTTCATTCATCGGATGCGGCGTCGATTTCATCGGCGTGCGCCTGCAGCCTTCTGGCGATGTCCCTGAATGAGTCCGCCAGCAGTCTGTATTCTTCCGGCTTGAACGCCATTTCCTTTTTCATCACGGTGCAGCCGTGTATCCTTTGCGAGAGCCAGCTCTGTGACTTCCCGAAATACTGCTGTGCGAGAGCGGACTTGTTGATGAGGTTCTCCAGCTCAGTGAATGCGTTCCATACGGCTCCGCCTTTTGTCGATATGATTTCCTTGCGTCTCTCGTTGTATTCATCCTGACGCATTATCTTTCTTTTGCCCTGATACATATTTTTTTATTGTGATACAAAGATATATAATAAATTCATTATATGTAATAGACGGAACGAAATTTTTAATGAATTTATTATATCATTGTTGCTTTTCCGGAAATAATGCCTACCTTTGCCATTGCTCTACCAATACTGTATCACTTATCTATCTTTCTGCCGTGTGTATTTTCACCAGAAAAATAGATGATTGCCCTGCATAAGGTGGATTCCGCCCTGGAAACTTGGCGGACAATAACGGCAGAGATGTTGTGTTGGTAGAGCCCACCTAAGTGCAGGGCTTTCATTGTAATGTATGTGTATTATGCTCTACCAACACAACACCAACGGCCTCCCTTACGGGATGTCGAATGTCACGAATCCGGCCTTCATCCAGGCCGCGCAGTTTCTCTATGCCCAGTATCCGGGCATCTACAAGATGCGTATCAAGCACAAGGGACGGACGAGGAGGTCAGTGATGATCCGTGTGTACAGCGGCACCGGTCTCCAGCGGACGAAGGCTTGCAAGGGGTACAGCCTTGCGTCAGCTGTCGCGAACCTGATGCAGTGTATCAAAAAGGACCGAGACCTGCTCGACCGCCTGACCCATCCGGAGCGGTTCGTCAACTGAAATGTTGCACAAATTGTAAACTTTTCCTACATTTGTGCCGCAATGACTGTACACAATGGAAATTCAGCCTAAATTTCAGATAACATATACCGAGGAAGCTGTGGAGTTCCTTGAGTCGCTGGAGGAGAAAGCCCGGGCCAAGGTGGTGTACAATATCGGCAAGTGCCGGTATTATGTCGACAGGGAGCTTTTCAAGAAACTCGAAGGTTCTGAAATCTGGGAATTCCGGACATTGTATGCCGGTATCCAGTACAGACTTTTCGCTTTCTGGGATACTGAGCGTGAGACGGTAGTCGTTGCGACTCACGGGATAGTCAAGAAGACGCAGAAGACCCCGGCAAAGGAGATTGCCAGGGCTGAACGGATAATGAAGGAGTATTTTGAGGACAAAAGGAGAAAGATATGAAACTGTATTCACATGACGAGATGCTTGACAGGGTGCTGGGTGTGAAAGGGACACCGGCAAGGGATTCGTATGATGAGGATATGGATCTCTATCTTGTCGGCGAGGCTATAAGGGCCGCAAGGAAGTCCCGGCATCTCACCCAGGAGCAGCTTGGCGAACGGATCGGGGTGAAGAAGGCTCAGATTTCCCGCTTTGAGAACGGGAAGAGCATCACTCTTTCTTCCGTGTCGAGGATTTTTCGGGCGCTTGACATTCCGGTGAACCTTGAAGTTGTCGGTGTTGGAAAGGTGTCCCTCTGATCTGCCGGGACAGTCTCGGCCATAGAACTTTTAACGCTTCGGGCGGGCTTCGGTCCGCCCTTTTTTTGTGCCCTGCAGTGGGGTTGGATGATGCCTTGCTGTCAAATCATAATGTTCCCCGATGTTCCACACTGTTTTTAGGAATTAACTATATGAAGTAAAATGAATTATTATTGCTTATTTATAGCGATAGTTTAGGTATTTTTGCTATATTTGGGCTGATAAAATGATGTGGAGTTGTGAAAACCCTGCCTACATCAACTACATTTGCCTACATTTTACTAAACTTATATAGGATAGAGAGATACGGAGATTTTACGATGTAGTTTTCTGCCTACACTGAACTACATTGAACTACATTTGTAGGCAGAAAACTACACCAAAAACTACACGCCTACAAATGTAGTTTTGCAATTAGCTGAAAATCACCGATGTAGTTTTGTAGTTGATGTAGGCGCGAAAAATAGGTGTCCCTTTTTGAAAAATGCAAAAATCATGGCTCGGATAACTGCTGATTTGAGGGTGGATAACAATCTGTTACTTGATTACCTGCACTACCTGTTCCGGAAGAATCCGGAGACGGGTGCGCTGGTGGTGACTGCCTCCAATAACACGGGAAGGATGCTGATATCTCACCTGAGGGTGTCAGCTGACCGTCCGGAGCGTCCGGCCGGGGACTTCATCGCGGCTCTGGAGTTCCCCGAGAGCCGTGCGACATGGGACCTGATCGACAAGTGGGCGTATTACACCCCTCAGGACCAGAGGCGCATCAACTACCTGCTGCGTGTGATCTTCGACCTGGACTTCACATCATACTACAGGAAGGCGGAGGAGATGGGTTTCAGGAAGAAGGAGGCTGTCGAGGCTTTCATCGCGAGCCGCCGGCTCAATTCCGGGGACCCTTTCGACGCCCTGCACAAGAAGATCTACAGGCATCAGCGCAAGGCTCTGGACCGCTATACCTCACAGCTGCTGAACAGGGCTGCGTACATTGACCGGAACATTGACACTGCAGGATTGAATGAACTGTTATGATAAAGATTGTAGAATCCATCCTTGTCAGGAGCCTTGACCTGCATCCTGACACATGGGTCGCGCTGGATTTCGTTCCGGCGACCGCCACTCTCGAGACTTCCGGGACCTGGGATGAGAACGGGCGTTCGGAAGTGCTGACACTCAGCGCAACCGTGCCCCGCAAGGATGTCGTCCTCGAAGATAATCTGTGTGTGAGGGCATACTGGAGCAACGGGGGATACAGGGATATCGGGACCGAGGACTTTCCCGTGAGGTTCGAGATAGAGGAGACGGATGTCATACGGATATCTGTGGAATGGCGCCGTCCTGTGCTGTGACGGCGTGTCTGTCCTTTTTATATGGTATATAAGGGGGTACCTTTGCTGAAAATCGAAGGTGATGGGTAAACCGAGACCGAACTATACACAGCTTGCGTCCGACCTGATGAGGGGAAACTGGCTGCTCTCTGGAGCCGCCGGTTTCCTCCCTGTTGTCATCGGGTTCCTGAACAGGCAGTCCATGGAGCTGCCTGACCTGGCGGACGAGCCGCGTTTCTATGCGGATGGAGTGGAGACGGTGGCAAATGATAACGGTGCTGCCGTCAGGAGTGTGAAGAAGGTGGCGGTGATTCCTCTGCATGGGGCGATGACCAAGTATGACACCTGCACATCATACGGCACCTCTTATATAGGCAGGCGTATGGTCGAGGCGGCCGGGCAGGAGGATGTGGCTGCTGTGGTGCTGGATATAGACAGCGGCGGAGGGGCGTGCAATTCTGTCGCTCCTCTGGTCGAGGCTGTCCGGGCTGTCAGGGCTGCGGGCAAGCCGGTGCTGGCGCACTGCGATGCCGCGCTGTCTGCCGCCTACTGGGTGGCTTCACAGTGCGATGCCGTGTATATGGACAATCCGCTGTCAAGTGCAGGGAGTATAGGGGCATACGCCCGTGTTGTGGACGACAGGGCGCAGGACCCCCAGACCGGGTGGAAGATTATCGAGATCTACCCTCCGGAGTCTGCTGACAAGAACAGGGCCTACAGGGAAGCCATTGACGGGGACAGCAGCGCGATGGAGCGTGAGCTGTCCGTGCTGGTGGGGATGTTCCGTGATGCCGTTACTTCTGCCAGACCTCAGGTGAAGGCGGATGCACCCGGAGTGATGACCGGAGCGGACTTCCTGGCGGGGGCTGCCGTGGCGAACGGTCTGGCTGATGGTGTGAAGACCCTGCAGGAGGTGGTGGAGATCGCCTTTGCCCTTGCCGATACTGATGACATTTAACCAAACTGTATAGACTATGCCAAAGACACTTTCAAATTCCAAGATGGGCAGGCTTGTTGCCCGTCTTTTCGGCAGGGAAAGTCTCGAACTTTCAGACGGCAAGGTCGCTCTCTCTGATGATGAGAAGGCCAAAGTCGTGGAGAGTTACGGCCAGGCTTTCCTTGACAAGCTGCTTGCGACCCAGTTCGCAGGCGCGGAGGCGGAGTCGGCTTCGGATCTCTTCGAGGAGGCTGTCAGGTTCCAGACAGAACAGAACCGTCAGGAGATACAGTCGCTCAATGCACAGCTGAAGAAGAAGGATCTTCTCATCGGAAAGCTGCAGGAGGACATCAATACCCTTGCTGCAGAACCCGAGCCGACACCAGCTCCTGCTCCGGCTCAGACACAGGCCTCCAAAGGACCTGCTGCCGTCGGACTTGACCTGAATGCAAGGCACAACCGTCTGGCTGCTGCCGCGCTTGCAGGGAACAACCCTCTCGTGTTCGCACAGATGGCTGACAACGGCAGCCTGAATGTGACCGACCTCAATGCGGAGTTCCAGATGGTGATGCCTCCGAAGATGAGGCTGGAGATCATATCCAAGCAGCTCTATGCCGGGTTCGATGATGCCAAGCACATGACCCGTGTGCAGTCCAACACGGACTTCATCGCCAGTGCTGCCATCTTCTCCGAGGTATCACAGCAGTTCACTCCTGCTTGGACCCCTAAGGGGACGGCGACCTTCACCCCTCTGCGCATCGTGTACCGCAGGCACAAGATCAATGTGGCCCTCAAGCCGGCGGAGATCATACCGTCATGGCTGCTCTACCTGTATGAGCAGGGCAAGACTCTTGCGCAGATGCCTATCACCCTCTACATCATCAATGTCCACATCATGCCGAAGATCCTTGACGACATCACCACTTCGATGATCGGCAAGGGTAAGTTCGTCGATGCCGGGACCAAGAGTGACGGGGATGAGGCTCCTCTGGCCAAGAACTCCATGGACGGGTACGAGACAATCCTCGTGGAAGGCAAGACCGACCCGAAGTGCAAGATGAATTTCTACAAGAACGCCAAGGACCCGTACACCCTGACGGATCAGGAGCTCCTGGACTATGTCAACGGGTTCGTGGACAGCATCTCGTCCCTCTTCGCGAACAAGATGGACATCCATTGCGCCCCTGAGCTTCTGACAAGGTACCAGAGGGCAGACTTCGCGATAAACGGACGCTATACCGGGCAGGAGATTGGTGGCAAGGTGCGTTTCACCAACTTCAACCTGGTGCCTCTCGCATCGATGTACCGTTCACCTATCCTCTTCGCTACCCCGAAGGAGAATTTCGTGGAGCTGGTGGATATGGCCAGTGCGGAGAAGTGCATCCAGAAGATCAACGAGTACGACTACGATATCCACATCATAGGCGAGTACTCCCTGGCTGTGGGCTTCAAGGTTGCCGAGGCCGTGTATGCCGCTGTGCCTGACGGGTACACCCCATCGGAGGCTATTGCGACCGGTCCTGTATCCTACGGCGATGCATGGCAGAACGGTACCGCTCCGACAGAGGAGACCGAGGAAGAGGAGACAGTGTAACTGATAAAACGGAAGATATATGTACACACAGGTAAGTATTCCGAAGAACGGGGATGGGGCTGGAGTTCCCATCCCTAAAAATCCTACGATAATCGTCATCGATGTCAATGACATTGTGACCGAACCGACCAGGAAAGTCGGTGATGTCTCTATGGTGGGCGAGTATGAACTGAAGGAGGGGGCCAAGGCCATTGGGGTCTATGCCACACCTTCTACTATCGAGATAACCGAGGAGAACTCCGGGGATCCGGATGCCAGGGGCTTCATGGTCGGTGTGACATTCGAGCATCCTGGCAATACCAAGGAGATCAAGAATTTCACCGAACGGTATGCCAACAGGGGAGTGGTCATCCTTACCCGGGAGTGCAACGGGGATGCCAGAATTGAGGCGCACGGTGACAAATGCAATCCTCTTTTTCTGACAACAACCAGGACAGCGACCAAGGATGCCAACAAGCGCCAGTTCGTGTTCAAGCAGGAAATGAATTCCCCGTATGTGTCCGGAGACTATACCGGCACTCTTCCTGAGCTGGCAGCAGAACCTGCAGCGGAGCCGGATGATGAGGAATCAGTATAAGTTCGGAGATATGAAGAAGGATAATGTACAGACGAAAGCTGAAGCCGTACAGGAAGAGGCTGCTTCTGGTGCGGCTCCAGCTTCCGTAGAAACGGAGACCAGGGCAGGCTATGAGGTGGTTTCCGCTGCGGAGGATACTGTTCCGTCAGGAGATGAAGTGCCGGTTCAGGAGACGACTGCTCCTGGAGAAGCCATGAAAGCAACAATGGTGCTCTGCTGGCCCGGGACTGAGGAGCTCATGGAGAAGATATGGCGGAAGATGTACTCCGGTGACGGTCTTGCTTTCGGGACCGTTCCGGAGAATTCCGGTACGGTGGCTGAGCTTGCCGGCATTGTGGCTGACGAGACTGTCGCTGACAGGTTCGTGCTGGTAATGCCGGGCTGCGTGCCTTGCTGCAAAGTGACGGAAGCGGAGCTCGCTCTTCCGGTGGTCTATGTGGAGAAATCCGGAAAGAGGCTGCTCGATCACGGTCTGCCTATGATGTTCGACAAGGATATCCTTGTGGATGTTCTTGCCCAGGCTGGAGACAAGGCTGACAGCGAGACTGTGCTTGAGGCATACAACAGGGCCGCCGGTGTCAGACCGGTGGAAGTCGGCATGTCATTCGGCAACTATGTGACACCGGTGCGCCGTGCCGTGCCTTGTGAGAACAGGGTCATTGAGGCACTTCTGAAGAAGAAGTTCCTTCTGTGTTCTTCCGAGGGGTTCAGGGCTATCCGGAATATTCTTGAAAAACACGCCGGATGAACGGTGATGTCGATAAGTGGTTAGGTTCAGGAGCCGGGGTCCGGGAAGGGCTCCGGCTTTTGGGCATATATGCCCCGAACAGGCATCTCGACCGTCTGGTCAGGCTTGCTCCGGAGCGGTACGGCTACCTGCTGAAACAGCGGCTGTCGAAGTTCGCCTCCAGCCCTGGGATGGAAGCCCTATCCCGACCGCGCAGACCGGGGGCGTTCCGGGAACAGTGGCTGTTCCTTTCCGAGCCGGACTGTCCGGCGGAGCTGAAGGTGCTTGCCGCTGACAAGATCTCTGCATACTGGAATTATGTCGAGGGTCACGAGCAGCTATGGAGCTGCCGGTCTCTGGAGGAGTGCTATGAAACTGCAAGAAAAGTCGTGGAAAATTTCTTGCAGAATCGCAGAATAGAGGATGAATTCTGCAACTGGCGCGACAGACATGTCTTGCTGGGAAAACACCCTGTCTTCCGTCAGTCCAGGCGACTTCGGGAACTGCGTTCCCTCTCGATAGTGGAGCTGATGAGGAAGAAGAAAAATCTCGAAGGTGCGATCTGGAGAGTGAAGGACGAGATACGCAAGGGTGACCGGCCTCACCTGCTGGCGTCGAGGGAACGGCGGCTGCAGGAGAAGGAGGAGCAGCTGGCGGAAGTCGAGAGGATGATACAGTCATACGAGGATGAATATGGAAGGAGGAAAGACAAGGCTGCCCGTGCAGCTGACAGATGAGCAGAAGGAGAAGATCCGCTATCTTGCCGCTCTTGGCTGGACAGACCAGGAGCTGGCCGGATGGCTTGGCATGGACCTGTCCGACTTCGTGGCCGAGTGCTCCGCCCATGGCAGCGAACTTCACCGTCTGGTCACCCAGGGACAGCTGCAGAAGAGGGCGGAGATAGAGATCGGTATCGCACGGTCTGCCGAGAAGGGGGATATGGACTCCTTCAAGGCGTTCCGTGACATCGTGCGAGACAAATCCTTCAGCATCTCCAAGCTTGACCTGTTCGGCGGCCCGGAGGACGAGGGCGCGTTCCAGCGGATACAGGAGTATATCGCCTCTGGCTCGTCCCGTGACCTGTCCCCTGATGAGCAGGTATATATCGACATGCTTCTGATGATACATTCCCTTGACGGCAGGTATGGCAAGAGAAAGGTGGTGAAGTTTCTGACGGGCGAGCCGTTCCGCTTCAGCTATTCCCGGGCTGTGGATATGTACAGCGAGGCTACGGAGATGTTCTTCTGTGACCGCAATGTGTCACGGAAGGCTCTGCGCAACAAGATTGCCGAACAGTACGATACACTCTATCACCTGACAGTGCAGTCTGCCAAGACTCCGCTTGATTACAGGATAGCGGCGGAGATACTGGAGAGGGAGGTCAAGCTGAAGCAGCTGGACAGGGATGACCCTCAGAAACTGGCTCCGCAGCAGTACCTGAAGCAGTACAGGGTGCTGACCACCGACCCGAAGAGCATAGGGCTTCCTCCGGCCAACAGGGATGTGCTGGCCGCCCAGATCGACGCGATGCAGGTGCCGGAACAGACCAAGGGCCGGCTGCGGATGGAGGCGGGCATACAGGATGTGGACATAGTAAAGATACTTGACAATGTCGTACAGGAAGAAGGTTAAGCTCGACAGTACCGAGGCTGCATCCGTGCAGTTCCAGAACCTTTTCGCGCAGCTGGTCTCCCTGGTGGGGGCACGCAAGACCTACTGCGAGCTGGGGCGCGGCTCTGCCAAGACTACCGATGTGCAGTGCGAACGCCTGGTGGATGTGATGTATGACATGCCCGGTGCTCCGTGTGCATGGGTGGCCGACACTTTCCAGAACCTGACGACAAACATTCTTCCCTCCGTTCTGGAGGGACTTGAGCGCAAGGGCTTCAGGGAAGGGGTGCACTTCGTCATCGAGAAGGAGCCGCCCGTATTCACAGAGGCCGAGAAGTCGGATCTGCCGGACTGGCTCCGTCCCCATTTCTGGAAACCGTACAACCGGCTGGTGTCCTACAAGAGGACGATGGTGTTCTTCACCGGGCTCAATATCCGGTTCGGTTCTCTCGACAGGCCGTCTACCCTTGCCGGAGCCTCGTATGTGTTCGTGTTCGGGGACGAGACAAAGTATTTCCGGGAGGAGAAGATAGCCAACCTGCTGAAGGCGGTCAGGGGTTACCGTCTCGAATACGGAGACAGCGTGTTCTACCGTGGGGTCTCATTCACCTCCGATGTCGCTGATCCGTCCCATATCGGGGAATATGACTGGATGCAGAAGAATGCCGCGGCCATGGATGTCGATGCGGTGCTTCTGGTGATGCGTGCAGGCATGGTCTACAACGAGGCTCTGCAGGAATATGTCGCCGCCAAGGACAGGTGGCTGCGGACAAAGGATATGGCGGACCTGACCGAATGCCGCAACAAGCTCCGTATTGCCAACCTCTGGAGGGAACGGTGGGTGAAGCTCCGCAAGATGCCGTCTGCAGATACTTTCTATATCCGTGCCTCCTCCTATGTCAATGCCGACATACTTACTCCTGAATGGTTCGCCGATGCGATATCCGGCCAGCTCTCTGATGTGAAGACCGCGATACTGTCCATGCGTCCGGAACTGGATTCGGGCGCACGCTTCTACACCGCACTCGATGAGAGGCATTTCTACTATGACGGGATAGACGAGACGGCGGCCGAGAGGTTCGGTCTGCTCGATGAGGAGGACTGCACAGTGCTCCGGTATCTGGACAGGGACAGGCTGCTGAAGCTGGGTGTGGACTTCGGCAACATGTGCTCCATGTGTATAGCCCAGGATGACTACAGGGAGGGACACAATGTGCTGCGGATACTGAAGTTCCTGTACACGCTTCCTCCGGACTATGTCGAGGATCTCGGCAGGAAGTTCCGTAAGTTCTTTGCCGCACACCGCAACAGGGTGGTGCAGCTCTACTATGACAGGGCGGGCAATACCTACAAGGATGTCAAGGAGGACCAGGTCTCCAAGTTGAAGCACTCGATAGAGTATGACGAACAGGGCAGGCGCACCGGATGGGCGGTGTCCCTGATGTCCCTTAACCAGGGCAACATACCCCAGAACGAGGAATACCATTTCATGCAGGAGATGCTGGGCGAACGCAATTCGCGTCTGCCTGTGGTGAAGATAGACGCATACGCGGCCAAGCCCCTCAAGCTGTCGCTCCAGCTGGCACGCACCAAGGTAAAGAACGGTGTGGTGTATAAGGACAAGTCATCCGAGAGGCTGCCAGCAGACCAGCTGCCCACCAAGTCCACCAATCCATCGGATGCATTCAAGTATCTGCTCATGACAAAGGAGAACCGGCGCATCTTCCGCTCGCGTCCGGCAGGCTCGACGCTGCTGGCTGATCCCATGATAAAGTAGTCTGGAGGCATGTATGCCGCCATATATCACCTTTCCGGTGGGTTGCAATCGCAAATGAAGAAGAGGGCGGGCCGGGGTCTTTTCCCTCCGCGCAAAAAATTCGTTCCCGACCCTCCCCTCCATTCCGCTGCCTGTCACCGCATTCCCTGAAAATTATTCCGCAGACATCCCTCGAAATCAGCCCTTTTTGCACCCGTAATCAGCTGTTTCGCAACCGATCTCCACCGTGTTTGATGTTTAATGTTTAATAAATTTCTATATTTGCAAAAAGTAACAAACAAATAACTGTTTTGGTTATTATGAACGGAAGATATAATAGTCCGATAAAAGAGACTTTTGATAATTTTATGAAAGGTTATTCTCCATCAGAATTTGTCGATAAGGAATGGAGGATGCAGGATGGACTTTATCAGCAATATACCATCTATAAGAACGATGTGCCTGGAGTTTCAGGGACAATGTCATCTGTAAAGGCTTTGTAGGAAATGAACAGTTGGAGTGAATTGCTGGAGGCATCCCAGAAAGCGTTGATAGGGTCTAAAAATCCTAATGCCGGGGTGCAGTTCCTGATTGATAAGAAGAAGGGATTCATAAAAGATCTGTCGGAGCATACAGGAAGGAATACCATATTGTATTTTTCGTCATTTTTACATAAGAGATCGAGCGATACGAGTATCAATGATAAGGATATCAATGCTTTTATGGCCAATCTCTATAATCTCGACAAAACCAAAGGACTGGATCTTATTCTTCATACACCAGGCGGAGACCTGTCGGCTACGGAGCAGATTATCCATTATTTGAAATCATACTTTGATGGTGATGTCAGGGCTATCGTCCCCCAGATGTCGATGTCTGCCGGTTCAATGATCGCCGTATCATGCAAGTCTATCATTATGGGGCGTCAGTCTTGCCTTGGCCCTTTTGATCCTCAGTTTAACGGAGTGCCGTGCCAGTCTGCGATAAGGGAATTCTATAAGGCTGTCGATGATGTGGCTGCGAATCCGGCAAGTCTGGGCTTGTGGCAGACTATTATATCCAAACTGAATCCTACTTTCCTTGCTCTGTGTGAACAGGCAGATCAGCTTTCTGAGGAGTTGACGGAATCGATATTGTTAGACAAACAGTTGGATAATGAAGGCAAGAAGAAGATAAAAGATGTGTTTCAGAAGAATGAAAACAGTAAAATTCACAGCAGGCACATCAATAGGGACAAATGCAAGGATGCAGGTCTGAATATCATTGATTTGGAAGATGATCAGAAAATGCAGGATCTGGTTCTCGGAATTCATCATTGCTGTATGATATTGGGGGAACAAAGCAATATCTTGAAAATCGTGGAAAACAATATAGGCGGTGGTTATATCAACCAGTCCCGACAATAGTGCCTGTGTAGTATTGACAGGCTGCTGCACTTGCCCCTCTTCGGAGGGGCTTTTTGTTTGGTTTTTCGGAATTTGTTGCTACCTTTGCCGTTGCTCATAACTCATACATATATATCTATCTTTTCTGCCGTGTGTATTTTCACCAGAAAAATAGATGATTGCCCTGCATACGGTGGATTCCGCCCTGGAAACTTGGCGGACAAATTACGGCAGAATATGTTGTGAGTTGTGAGCACCACCTAAGTGCAGGGCTTTCATTGCAATATGTTGTATTATGCTCACAACTCACAACAATGGACTCCCGTACGGGATGTCGAATGTCACGAATCCGGCCTTCATCCAGGCGGCACAGTTTCTTTATGCCCAGTATCCGGGGATCTACAAGATGCGTATCAAGCACAAGGGACGGACAAGAAGGTCCGTAATGATCCGTGTGTACAGCGGCACCGGTCTCCAGCGTACGAAGGCGTGCAAGGGCTACAGCCTTGCGTCTGCTGTGGCGAACCTGATGCAGTGTATCAAGAAGGACCGTGACCTGCTCGGCCGTCTGACCCATCCGGAGCGGTTCGTCAGCTGAGATTGTCTGTCATGTATATGGGGTGGGCTTCGGTCCGCCCTTTTCTGTGTCCTTTCACTCCGTGAGGGGGCTGTGTACCTTTGTGCCATGGATCTGTATGATGCCATACACGAGATGAGGAGGCTGTCGGCCGAGGGTGTGCCTTTCGGCTTCTCGTTCATGTCGTACAATGCCAGTACGGGGACGAGCGAGGGTGTGGTCGAGGTGCGTCATGCGAGGCTGAGGAAGCGTGAGCGGGTGGAGCATCACCGGGATGCTCCGATTGTGGAGGCGTATCTGGATCTGGACACGATGCAGCCGAGGCGGTTCTACCAGCCGCTGCTGATGTCTTTCAACGGTGAAAAGGTCGTTTTGCAATGAGCAAGGTCAACAGGATATCACAGCATTCATACGCCCTGACGCTTGATGACGGCAGGGTATATACCCTTTCCAGCGGTCGTTACGGCGGTCTGGATTCGCTGGTGTGGTCGGTGGGCGGCCATAACTGGGAACTGATGCCCCAGGTTGTCGGTGGCTACAGGGTGGTGCCGTACGGGAGCGACAACAGGCTGCCGGTGCGGCTGAGGGACATTATCGGTGACAACAATCTGGTGCCGGGTATTCTGGAGCGGCAGATGGGGCTGCTGTACGGCCAGGGTCTGTTCCTGGGGCAGCGGTCGTTCGAGGAGGGGAAGATCGTGCACCGGTGGGTGGATGACCCGGAGGTGTGGTCGTGGCTGCGTGACTGGGACTGTGAGTCGTATGTGAAGGGGTGCATGACGGATTATCTGCACCTGAAGGGCTTTTTCGACCTGAAGCGGCGTGCGAGGGGCTTCCGTATTGGCAGGCAGGCGCGGATTGCGTGTCTGGAGCATGTCCCGGCGAAGGATGCCAGGCTTGAGTGGGTGGATTCGCGCAGGCTGGCGGATGTGAGGCATATCGTGGTGTCGGATTTCGAGGCCATGGAGTCGGTAGCAGGGATACGGGTGTATCCTGTGTTTGATCCGAGGGATCCGGGGAGGTATGCGGTGTCGGCTTCGTATAACCATACCTGTTCGTTTTCGAGGGATTTCTATTCAGTGCCGTCGTACTGGGGTGCACTGAAGTGGATTGTGAGGGGTTCGGAGATCCCGACAATCTTCAAATATGTGACGGACAACGGCATCAATCTGGCGTACCATATCCAGTCTCCTCCGGAGTACTGGGACGAGAAGAGGGATGTGCTGCGGAGGCTGCATCCGGACTGGGATGACATCAAGGTGGAGGAGGCGATTTCGGATCTGACGGGCAAGCTGCTGCAGAGCATGACGGAGGTGCTGTCGGGCAAGGAGAATGCGGGGAAGTTCATCCATACTTCGTATGTGATGAGCCCGAACGGGGAGCGTCTGGAGTGGAAGATCGAGGCGATCGACCAGAAGATCCGTGATTTCGTGGAGTCGCAGCTGAAGATCAGCGAGGCTTCCGTGTCCGCGATCACTTCGGGGATGGGGCTGCATCCGTCCCTGTCGAATGTGATGGTGAACGGGAAGCTGGCTTCGGGGTCGGAGCTGTTGTATGCGTTCAAGCTTTATCTGCTGTCGGATGTGGAGATTGCGTCGCGGACGATTCTGGAGCCGCTGAACCAGGCGATAGAGTTCAATTTCCCGGGGAGGAATCTGCGGCTGGCGTTCTATCACCAGCCTCTGCAGTCGGAGGAGGCCCTGACTTCATCGGAGAGGATCAAAAACCAGTGATATATGCTGTTCAATATCAATGACAGGGGCTCGGAGGAGCTGAACCGTCTTACGGGGACTTTCTATGCGTCTAACCGGTTCTCGCTGATCGAGGGGGAGCTGGCGGCTGCCATGAGGGAGGTGTCGCATCTGGTGGGTGCGGAGGTGATGGCGAAGGCCGAGAAGTGCTATATGGAGGGGACGGATGAGGAGTTCGTGGATGCGGTGCGTCTGCCTGTGGCTCTGCTTGCGGTGTTGAGGTGGTCCGCCCTGGTGGATGTGAGCCATGAGGATTCGGGGCGCAAGAGGAAGGTGGATGACAATGAGAAGCTGCCGTTCGAGTGGATGATCGACAGGGATGACAGGGCGATGAGGGAGAGGTATTACCGGTCCCTTGATGCCATGTATGAGTATCTGGAGACCAATTGTGCCGAGCTGTGGTACAAGTCTCCTGTGCGGAAGCTGCTGGAGGAGTCGATTGTGGGGTCTCTGGAGGAGTTCGAGTCGGTGTATCCGATCGATCACAGCTGGTATGTGTTCTATATGATGCAGTGCCTGGTGGTGGAGTGCCAGAGGCTGGAGGTGCGGAAGGTGTTCGGTGATGAGGCGTGGGCGAGGGTGGTGCCTTCGGAGCCAGGTGTGGAGCCGGACGGGATGCTGCTGTATCTGGCGCAGAGGCTTGCCGTGCTTGGTGCGGTGGTGAAGGCGGTGGAGAGGTGGTCGCTGGCGGCGTTCCCTCTGGAGATTGCGCGGCGTTTTTCTCCGTCGTACCAGGGCAACCGGGAGAGCAGTGCGGCTTCTGCAGATGAGATTGACAGGTATCTGGCAGGATTGCGCGGTCAGATGGCTGCGATTGTGGATGAGGTGCATGATGTGGTGAACGGGGTGCAGGAGGATGTGTCTGTGCTGCCGGAGAATTGCCGTAGGAACAAGTTTTTCACGACCCTATGACGGAGATCGAGATATACGGGACGGGGAAGAGGGTGTCGATACCTTCCTGCTGGGATGAGATGTCGTCCGGGCAGGTGCAGTTCGTGTTCCGGCTTTATGACAGGTGCATACGGAGGCAGATTTCTCCGCTGGAGTTCAATGTGAGGGTGCTGTATCATTTCCTCGGGCTGAAGCGGTCTGTGGGGGAGATGGTCAGGGAGCGTGTGTTTCCGGAGAGGGCGAGGAGGAAGGCGGAGAATGTGTACAGGCTTTGTGAGGAGGCTCTGGGATTCTTGTTCGCTCCGGCTGATGTGTCCAAGGGGCGGCTGTGCCTGTCGTTCGATGCGCTGGCCAATCCTATGCCGGTTGCGCGGAGGGGGCTGCGCAGGCCGCTGGTCGGGCCGGCTGATATGCTTTCGGATCTTACTTTCGGGGAGTTCCGTCATGCGGCGGTGTGTCTTGACAGTTTTTTCAGGACCGGGTCCCCGAGGCTTCTGGATGAGTGCATTGCTCATCTGTACCGTGTGAGGGTGCGGAGTGCGAACCGTGCCGGGCGCAGGGTGGCTCCGGTGTCGGCCCGGTCGGTGGGGATGGATACCGGGAGGGCCGCTTCTCTGGCTCCGTGGCAGAAGAGTCTTGTGATGATGTGGTTCTCGGCGTGTCTGAAGTATCTGCAGAGCGGTGTGGTGGCCATAGATGGGGAGCTTGTGGAGATGTCGCGGCTGTTCTCGGGGGACGGGTCGGGAGACAAGGGGTGTTCGTGGAATGATCTTCTGATAGAGATTTCGAAGGAACAGACTATCGGGAATATGGAGAGAGTGGATGAGGAGCCCCTGTTCTCGATATTCAGTATCATGTGGCATAATCATAAGGAGAGGAAGCGGTATGAGAAGATTGCAAAGGCTCGGTAGGCTCCAGAGATTTCTGGAGACGATGCATCTGGATGGCTGGCCGGAGTTGCGTCCGGTGATGGTGGTGTCGGCCGGGGATGCGACGAAACATCTGGGCGGCGGGGTGGTCGGTCCCCAGTTGCTGGCGGCGTTTCCGGAGGAGAGCCAGTCCGGGGATGCTGATACCCGTGTGAGCCGGATATCGACGGTGCTGTTTGTGCTGGAGAAGGATATGGAGGCTGCGCGGACTGCGGCTTCGGAGCGTGACCAGTATGCACGGCTGCTTGAGATGGCGGATGCGGTGGTGTCTGCCGTGGAGTCAGCCCTGACGGAGCCGGGCTTTCCGGGGTGCACATGCCCTCCTCTGGCGGGGCTGGACCTGGAGTCTGTGGATGTGGTTCCGGAGCTGAGCCTGTTCGGCGGCTGGAACGGTTACAGTATCGAGATGGTTTTCAGTTGAGATGGGTGTAAGGGAGCGTTTTGTGCAGGAGGTGCTGTCGTCGGAGGCCGACAGGATGCTGAGGCGGCAGGGTGCGAGGATATCGGAGGTGACGGTGTCGCGTTCGGGTCGGTTGCTGCACGGCCGGGATGTGTCGGTGTCCGGGGGTGCGGAGCTGGACGGGAAGCTGACCCTGACGCATCCGGTGTATGAGCGGTTTCTGGATATCCGCAGGCGCGGTGCTTCGGGCAGGAAGTCGAACCGGAGGATCCATAACCGGTTCGTGTTCGGGGCGTATGCCTCCATTGCGGAGCGGCTGATGTACGGGCTGACCGAGGATGTGGCGGCGCGTATCAGGGCCGAGCTCGACGGTGCCGGTGATTGACAGGTGATTTATAGGTGATTTCAGGCTGACCGGCTTCCTGGCTTAGTCCTGGTGCGGTCTGTTGTCGTTCTGATATACAGTCGTTCGCGGTTGTGTTGCGTTTTTAGAAAAATTTCTATACCTTTGCAAAACTTTTCTGAAAGATTGTTAGTTTTGACTATTAAAGGAGGATGTATTATGGACTTTTTACAGCAGTTGAAGCAATATTTTGCTGTCACTTCTCCTGAACAGTTGGAAAAGGACTATGATGAATTGAGAGAATTCAATAAGATTGGTCCTACAGTAGATGAATATCTACAATATGTAGATGATTTTCAGGAAATAAGAATTTCAGAAGAATCAATATTGAATCCAGAGTTTTCTCTGGATTTTTTGTATATAATAAAATATAATCATTATGAGTCAGGATATAAAAAGAGCCGCTTTTTCTCTTAGGGGTTATCGATTTGACAAAGTGTCGTTGGATTTGGCCAGTTTGAAACAGGATTCCGTCTTTGATTTGGATTTCAAACCGTCAGGGGTCTTTCATCAAGAAACTGGTGTCTTCAAATTGACATTTCTGTTCTCTGCCAAGATTGCAAATGTTGATGTTGTGTCTGTTAATTGTCAGTCGGAATTTATGTTTGAGGATGTCAGGAGATTGGAAGATATTCCTGACTATTTCTATGCAAACAGTATAGCTATATTGTTCCCTTATGTTCGCGCCTTTGTCAGCACTGTATCATTGCAGGCAAATATTCCTCCTATTATAATACCTACTTTGAATCTTTCGCCATTGAAGGATTATCTTAAAGTAAATACTGAGGTTTCAAATGGCAAGTAGAAATATCACATTGTATCAGGCGGTTGAAGACCGGAATAATTGTGATGAAGTCGAACAGAATGGGCCGTATAAGTGTGTTTCCGGCAATGCGTGGCTTGGTGCTGGCTATTATTTTTGGGATACAAATATAAGTCTGGCACATTGGTGGGGCAGGACTGCGTACAGAGGCACCTATATGGTTTGCCGTATAGATTATGTCTGTGACTATGATGCGGTGTTTGATTTGGTAGGGAATATGGAAGCCTTGCAGTTGATGAAACAGACTTCTGCCTTTTTGAACAGTGTCGGGAAACCATGTACTGTTTCCGGTGCCATTGAATATCTTAAACGGCAGACAGATTTTAGGAAAAAATATGTGGCTGTCAGGGCGAAAGATGAGAAATCTCCCGAGAAAGAGGACAGGATGTTTTTTATAAGAGGGGATAGACCTTATCTGAATCTTAATCCAAGGATACAGTTCTGTTTTTTTGACAAATCGGTATTCAATGGGTACGAATATAAGATTGTGTATCCAGAAAAATATACTGCTGTGGTCGATATGACAGATATGACTATCTGATCCCGGCTGGGCGGTCGGGATTTTTTGTGCCCGGGGTGGTGCGGAATGGGGCGAAGATAGGGTTTCCGGGAGCGAAGGTCGGGATTTCGGGCGGTTTTTGTCCGGTTTTGGGGGCGGAGGGGTGTTTTTTGTTTGGTTTTTCGGAATTTGTTGCTACCTTTGCCATTGCCCAAAGAAACAATACATATTTTTCTATCTTTTCTGCCGTGTGTATTTTCACCAGAAAAAATAGATGATTGCCCTGCATACGGTGGTTTTTTCGTCCGGGAAACCTGGCGGAGGAAATACGGCAGAATATGTTGTACTCTTTGGGCCCACCTAAGTGCGGGGCTTCGTCGTAATATATGTTGTGTTATGTCCAAAGAGTACAACAATGTCAGCCTGAAGGGGCTGAGGGCGTGCAAGGGTGCCGTGAACGAGCTTGTGTGCCGTACCGCCGAGCTGGCGGGGTGTTTCAATCTGCTGCGTGAGCTGGCGGATGCAGGGCGTGTGCCGGTGGATGTGGATGCGATTGCGGAGTGCCGGTCGATGCTGGGGGTTATGAACCGTCTTATGTGCCGGCAGATGGCGGAGCTGAAGTCGATGCAGATGATGGGTGTGATGGACCGGGCTTCGGAGCGAGAGGCGGCGAGGGTGTGTGATTCTGTGCCGTCTGCTTCTGCGGATGTGTCAGTTTTCGAGGGAGGTGAGCCATGGAGATGAGGGGTCTGGTGTTGCCTCAGGTTGATGGGGAGCTGCTTGAGGCGATAGCGTATGTGCATGAGGCTGGGCGCGTGTTCGGGAAATGGTCGGACCAGGTCCGGAGGGAGCATCCGGACTTCTGGGATTTCTATTCGGAGGACATCATCCGTGTGTCTGGAGGTCTGAGCGATGCGGAGACAGGCGCGGCGTTTCTTGCTGGGATGAAGCTGCCGTATGATTCGGCGGAGGGGAAAGAGGAGTGAGGCGTTCCCCGGCGGGTCCGGGGGTGCTTCTTCTTTTTGACATTTTTAATACATTTTCCCGCACGGCCGGGAGGTTCTGCGGGTTTTTCATTGGTTTTGAGGATTTTTCGTATATTTGGAGAAAAGGAGGAGATTATGTGGCCTTTCTATATATCCGGCGGTGCGGCTCTGATAGCTGTTTTGATTCTTCTCTATCAGAGGTACAAGGGGAGTATTCCGAAGGTTCTTGCGCTTCTGCTGCTTCCTGTGTTGTTGCCGATATCGTTGCTGGTGTATATTGTATATGCTTTTGTGAGTCCCAAGGCGAAAAGGTGGCTGTCTGTCGAGGAGAAGGGGTGTATACTGTATTTTGTCTTCATAGCTGTTATGATCGGGATCGTGGTATTGGCTCTTTCTCTGTGATCTGCCGCCTGATGGCGGGATGTTTAATGTAAAAATTGGAGTGTTATGGGTCATATTATATGGCAGATTGTGAAGTGGTTTGCCGTCGGGGTGGTGGCGTTCCTTATTTTTGTGCTGTGTCGTTCCGATCTCGGGATGCTTGGCATTGCTGCCAGTGGGGTTCTGGTTGTAGCATTTTCTTCGATGCTTGCAGCGCTGATAAACGCCGCTGTCACGCATTCAAAATACAAGGACAATCCGCCGCAGAATATCAGGGAGGATGACAGGAGGGAGAGGGAGTACAATGTCCGTCTCGCAAAGCTGATGGCGGCAATTGTTTTCCCTTGTATTGCTATCTGGGCGATAGCCGTGTATTGTTTGATAATAGTCTGACAGGGCATTATTCCGTGTCCTTTGCGAGCCGCCTGATGGCGGCTATTTTTGTGCCATAAATCAAGAGTGCTATGGCATCGAGACTGAAGGAGGAGGACCTCCGGCTGAACATTATCGTGAACGGGGACAAGGGCAGGAAGGAGATCCTTGACCTTGAGACGGCAGTAAAGGGTGCGGAGCAGTCGCTGAAACGGCTGCGCGCGGAAGCGAAGGCGATGGAGGCTGCAGGGAAGAAGGGGACGGAGGAGTACAAGAGGACTACGGAGGCAATCCAGAGCCAGAGCGATTCGCTGTCACAGAACAGGGAGCGGCTGAACTTCCTGAGACGGCAGCTGGATGTGAACAAGATGACTCTTTCGGAGCTCCAGAAGAATATCCGTGCGACATCGGCGGCGTTGCGGTCGGCAGTGCCGGGTACGGAGAACTGGAAGCGGCTCAATGAGGAACTGCAGCGGCTGAATTCGAGACAGCAGGAGCTTCGGTCAGGTGCCACGGCTACGGCCACTGCCATGCAGAGTCTGTCGCAGAGGCTGAGCAATTTTGTAATCAATGTGGGTGCGGCCAAATCTATAGCCGACCGTTTTCTCGGGAGCATCAGACAGGCTACCGATGCATATACCGGATATGATGAGGCCCTGACGGATGCGATGAAGACGACGAATCTGTCGAAGGATGAGATTACGGAGCTGAGCGAGGCACTGGCAGGTATTGATACGAGGACTTCGCAGAATGACCTCCTGGCGCTGGCCAGGGCTGGCGGAAAGTTAGGTATCGAGGGACGGGACAATCTTCTGGGTTTCGTCAGGGCGGCAGACCAGATCAATGTGGCCCTGTCGGAGGATCTCGGCGGTGATGCGGAGGCTGCAATCACTGCTGTCGGGAAGATGACTGACATATTCCGTCTGCAGGACATGTACGGTGTGGAGCAGGCGATGCTGAAGGTGGGTTCTGCTATCAATGAACTGGGCATGGCATCGACGGCTAACGAGGGCTATATGGTGGACTTCACCCAGAGGATGGCGGGTATCGCCCCGAATGCGGACATAAGCATCGACAAGATCCTCGGTCTTTCTGCCACTCTGGACAAGTACGGGCAGACGGCGGAGATGTCGTCCACCGCTTTAGGGCAGATGATACAGATGATGTTCCGTGACACGGAGACATTCGCGGGGATTGCCGGGATGTCGCTGCAGGAGTTCAGTGATATCCTCGACAACGATGTGAACGAGGCGATGCTGCGTGTGTTGGAGGGGATGAGGAAGAACGGGGAGACCGGGCTTGCGCCTATCGTGAAGGCTATGGATGCGATGGGTCTGAACGGCCAGAGGGCATCGCAGGTGTTGGGCACGCTTGCCGACCATGTTGATGAGCTGAGGGCGCAGCAGGTGCTGGCGAACGAGGCTTTCGAGAGGGGGACATCTCTGACAGAGGAGTTCTCGGTGAAGAACACTTCCGCCACGGCAGTACTTGAGAAACAGCAGAAGGCGATACAGGCTCAGGTGGTGGCGATAGGCCAGGATCTGATGCCGCTGGTGAACGGGGTGATGAGTGTCACCGAGGTCGGGATGAAGACATTGGCAGGGCTTGTGAAACTGCTGATGGAGAACAGGGCCGTGCTCATTGCCCTTGCGGCTGCATATACCGCATACAAGACAGTAATGACCGGAGCGAATGTGGTCAAGAAACTGATGGTCTTCTGGTCTAAGGCGCACAGGAAAGAATTGGCGGCTGAACTAATGGCCATGAGGCACGCACAGGCAGGGACTGTCGCTTTTGCTGCTGTCCAGAATCTTCTGGTTGGGAATATCAGAGGAGTAGTGATTGCTTTGAAAATGCTCAAGACGGCTCTACTGACAAACCCTATCACGGCAATAGCTACCGCTGCGGCTGCCGCTCTCGGTGTCCTGGCCGGGGTGGTGGCAAGTTCCGCGAAGAAGACGAAGGAGGTGGTGGGGGCCCTGGATGAGCTGAACGAGAAGACATCGGATTCGATTTCGAACTATACGGAGGCGAAGACGAAGATTGACAATGAGCGGGATGCGCTGGAGAGGCTGAAGACGGCTGCTCTCGGGGCGGCGGAGGGCAGTGATGCGAGGGCGGAGGCTATCAGGGCTATCAATGACCAGTTCGGGGATTATCTGCCCGCCTTGCTGACGGAGAAGAGCAGCAATGAGGATATCGAGACTGCCCTGAGGGGTGTGAATGATGAATTGGAGAGGAAGATATTGCTGCAGGCGAGGGAGAGTGCGGAGTCGGAGATCCTGCAGCACAGGACTGATGCGGTGAAGGCTGCCGTGGAGGGGCTGAACAAGTTGTATGAACAGAGGACGGGCGAGGAGTTGGGGGCTGGTGCCATCCGGGATGCGACGGAGGCTCTTATGGAGTATTATGATGCCCTGCTGAAGGATCCGAGTGCGAGCGGGAAGGAGCCGGGTGTGGAGTTTGTCAATACGATGAGGGCTCTGGGGATTGTCACGGACAGGGCGAACGGGCGGTTTGTCAAGCTTTCTGAAGCTTTCGAGGAGGCTACGGGCAGGGGTAGGCAGCTCCGTGCGGTGACGGATGGGCTGTATGGGGCGCGGTCTGCGGCTCTGGTGGCCGGGGATGCGGATTTCATCGGTCCGGTGCTTAAGAAGACTGGAGCGGAGTCGGGGAGCGCTATAGCGGAGTCCACTGTCACCACTGTCACTGATACTCCGACTGTGGCCACAGTCGGTGGCGGTGGCGGTTCGGCTGCGAAGTGGTCGCTGTCGTCAGACAGTGCCTACCAGAATGCCCTGCTGAAGATGAAACGGGACTATCTGGATGGGGCATATGAGGACGAGAAGTCATACAATGAGGCTGTGATGGAGCTGGAGATCCGGACTCTTGAGGAGAGGCTGGCCACGAACAAGGAGTCGGGGGATGACAGGCTGAAACTGGAGCAGCAGCTGGCGGACAGGCGTATCCAGCTGAAGAAGAGCCAGACGAAAGAGGAGGAAAAGGTGGAGCAGGAGGCGTATGATGCAGATGTGAAGCGCAGCGAGCAGCAGTGGCAGATCGAGAGGACTGAACTGATGAACCGCCATGCTCTGGAGGTGCAGGCCTTCTCGGGGTCTGCGCAGGAGCTGCAGGAGCTGAAGAAGCGTCAGGCGGAGGAACTGGCCGAGGTGGACATGCGTCATATCTCCGAACTGCAGGGGATGCTGGAGGAGCTTCTGGGGATGGATGATGAGCTGGGTCTTCCGGACAAGATCCTGTCGGATGAGGAGTATCTGGCTCTGATGAAGAAGCTTCAGTCTCTTGTGGAGAAGTCTAACGAGCTGGCAGGGAAGGGAGACGGTGCCGGGGGCGGCGGCCAGTCCCGGGATGGGGCTTCCGGGGAGGAGTCCGGGGGCGGTGCGCGGTCGTTCATTTCCGGGGCTGGCGGAGGCTCTCTGTTTGGGGTGTCGCAGAAGGACTGGAAGACTCTGTTCAAGAATATCTCGGAGGGGAAGTTCGGAGCACAGGATCTGTCGACGGTGCTGTCGGGAATCGGAGGGGCGGCCCAGGAGGGGTTCAAGTTGGCATCGAAGTGGTCGCAGATGATGGCGACGCAGGAGCAGGCTCAGCTGAAGGAGTACGAGAAGGCGAACGAGAAGAAGAAGGCTGCTCTTGAGGACAGGCTGGATGCGGGGCTGATGACGGAGGCGCAGTACAATGCGGAGGTGGAGAAGATGGATGCGGAGTACGAGGCGTACCAGGAGGAACTACAGCTGAAGCAGGCGAAGCGCAACAAGCAGATGCAGCTGACACAGGCGATAATCAATACTGCTGTGGGTGTGACGCAGACTCTTGCACAGTGGGGTGTGCCGTGGGGGCTCATCCCGGCGGCGTTGATGGCTGCGATGGGTGCTGCGGAGATTGCGATGATCGCATCGACCCCTATCACCACGGGTGCGGAGGAGGGCGGTCCGCAGTTCGTGGAGAGGGAGCAGGACGGGCGGCGGTTCAAGGCGCGTCTGGATCCGGACAGGAGGGGCTTCATCGGCAGCCCCACTGTGCTGGTTGGCGAGAACGGCGAGGAGTATGTGGTGCCTCATGAGGGTCTCGAGAACCCGACCCTGACTCCCATACTGCATTCTATCGAGGCGGCGAGGAGGAACGGGACTCTGAGAAGTCTGGATTTCAGCGCAGTGTATCCTGTGGTGAGGGCGGCAGGGATGGAGTCCGGTGGAGCTGTCCAGGGGGCTGATGCTGTGGCTGTGTCCTCTGCCCACGGCACGGCCGGACGGTCTGGGTCTGATGACAGCGGTGACAGGAAGCGGCTTGCGGAGGCTGTGGAGAGGCTGAACGACATTCTGAAGTCTCCTATCCGGGCGGATGTGTCGATGCTGGGGAGGAACGGTTTTGTGGAGCAGCAGAAGAGGTATGAGAGGTATAGGAAGAGAGGAAATATAAACGGTTAGATTATGGGAGTGCAGGTGAGGATAATCGGGTCAGGGGAGTCCCTGGACCTTGAGCCTGGGTCTTCGTTTGCTATCGAGATGGAGAACCCGATGCTGGATGATTCGGGTATGCCGACAGCGTATTCGACACAGATTGCTTTCCCGTTGACTCCGGGGAACATGAGGGTGTTCGGGTATGTGGACATGCTGATGTTCGACCCGAGGGTGAAGACTATAGGTGCGGAGCTGTGGATATGCGGGGTGATGATGTTTTCGGGGACTCTGGTGTATGATTCGCTGGAGGACAGGAAGCTGAACTATACTTTCAACGGGAAGGATGTGGAGTCGGAGTGGGACACGAAGATATGGAAGCGGCCGATATTGCAGCGGGCGGACGGGGAGAGCGAGATCAAGGCCCTGTTTGCCAGTATATGGGCTGGGGATTATGAGGGTTATGGGGTGTATGCCCCGGTGATGGTGAACAGGGACATGACGGCCAGCGAGGATGCCGCAGAGGGGCTGTCAGTAAAGTATCACAATCATGTCAACAGATCATGGCTGGGAGGATATGACAGCAGGAAGGTGATGACTCCGGTTTTCCTGCTGAAGACGGTTCTCGAGCCGGAGTTCCGGCTGATCACGGTAGATGAGGCTCTGGAGGACTATCTGGCGGTACTTGTGATGGTGGGTCTGTACAAGACGGACACGGACACGACATACAACGGGTGGCCGTCTGACAAGGTGGAGCTGGAGACTTCGCTTCCGGATGTGTCGGGGTATGAGGTCCTGCAGGGGCTGCTGAAGATCTTCTGCGCCGCGCTGTATATGGATGGGCAGGGTTACAGGATGATGTCTGCAGAGTCTGTTCTGGCTGCCGGGGCTGAACTTGACTGGACATCGAGAGTGTCGGATGACTGGGATGCAGCTCTGGAGGAGAAGCAGGGGTACAGGTTCTCGTATGACAATGCTGATGATGAGAATACGATAGGGGCTGCCGATGCAGAGGATGTTCAGATATCTGTGTCTCTTGAATCCGCCCTTGCGGTAGCTATAAACGGTACGGTGACAAAGCATGAATTGCTTGGCGATGTGTATTCGGGCTCCAATGGCCATGTGGATATGGTGTGGCACGAGATGGGGAATGTGGAGTCAGAGAACGAAGAGAACACTTTTGACAATTCGGTGGATTTTGAGCTGGTTCGAAGTGTTCCGGACAGACTCGAGTCATATAAGGATGCAGGGAGCACTGAGCATCAGTTGTATTATCGGATGATTCCGATTGTGGAGCCGGGTGATCTTGGGGAGAGGGGGTCGAAGATGTATGTGGGGCTGATGTCGCAGGGGCAGCTGTCGGACAAGCAGGTGGTATTCAACAGTGATCGGTATGAGACAGGTGGCAGGTGGGGTTTCCGTGACTACAATTCGGGGCTGTCTCTTGCGCCGAAGGACCTGTACGGGAAGTTCCACAAGGCTTTCGAGGCGCGGATTGCGGAGGATGGGCAGGTAGTGACGGCCGGCCTGGGCGTGTCTCCGGTGGATGTCGCGAATTTCCGGATGTGGCAGAAGGTGCTGGTGCGCGGCCGGGAGTTCTTGGTGAAGAAGCTGTCGTTCACTTTCTATGCGGACAGTGACAGGATAGAGACAACGGGGGATTTCCTGTCGGTGTGATGTCCTTTTCCGGCGGGTCTTGCCGGGGTATCTTTGCTGAAAACCGATAGGAATGGGAACTTTTACGCCATATAAGGACAGCATCTTTTCCGAGAACCTGAAGTATGTTATTTTCAGGGACACGGATCTTGTGGGGGTGACTGTCAAGGTAACCGTGTCGATTGTGTGGAAGACAAACATCGTCCGGGACATGGAGGATATCGAGTATGATGTGAAGGTTCCTGACAGCGGGGAAATCTCTTTCAATGTGGCCGAGATGCTTCGTCCGTTCAGGACAGCAGACAAGAGACCCCTTGCGGATATATATGACATGGGGCAGGCTCCCGAGGTGAGCATAACGGTTCGTGACACCGGGGAAGAGTACTCCTGGTCGCGTGAGATGATAATCGGCGGGTTCGATGACAGTGTGGAGGGCGGGCTGGATGCTGAATCGGTGCGGTTGCACCAGTTCTTTACGGCAAGGCCGCAGATCGATGAGACGGTGCCTGGTCTGCCACAGAAGCTGACGGTGTCGATGGATGGACAGATAGACGGGCATTACTATTCCGAGAAGCACCTGATGGCGAGGATATATTTTCGGGAGCACGCGCCGCTGGAGGTGGTACATACTGTGATACCGAGACATCGCGGCTCGGGTGCGGCCCGGGCGACCTACTCCCATTCCTATACCGATGTGGGATACGGGACGGTGCGTGCGCTTGCGGATGAAGAGGGAATTGAGGATGAGATTGTGGCGTATGATCTGTGGGGGACTCTGGCTTTCGATGGTGATGATGGGGAGGAGACGGTGTATTCCAATGTGCCGTATCCCCAGAGGTTCATTGTGAGGCGTGCGCGTGCAGGGTGGTCGTATTTCATGTTCCTTAACGGTCTGGATGGGATAGATACTCTGATTGCGCGCGGACGGGCGCGTGATATGGTGGAGGGAGAGACGGACACTTTCGTCAATCAGGATGTGGAGGCGGAGGTGGCCAATGATGCGAGGCGGTACAGGGAGGTGAACACGGGGTATATCAGGTCGAGGGAGTACCGTGACCTGTGGTTCGAGTTCTTCAGGTCTCCGCTGCGTGCGGTGGCGGATCTGGATGGGAATGTCCGGGACATTGTCGTGGATGAGTATACGGCTGAATATAATGATACCGGGGAGGTGGCTTCGTTCACTTTCAAGTATCATCTGTCGGAGAGGGAACTGACGGCACTTCCTGTGCGCGGTGAAATCACAAGGCCTGTGGAGGAGGATACTGTGCCGGTGGATGAGAGGTCGGCTCTGGAGGTGTCTCCTGCAGTGTTCCGTGTGCCGGCAGATGGTGGTTCTGTTGGTCTGTCTCTGAAGAGTTCTGCTGCGTGGTCTGCCGAGGTGGAGGATGAGTACGGGATGGGCGTGTCGGTTTCTCCGGATGAGGGTGTTGCCGGGATTGTCCCTGTGTCTGTGTCGGTGAGTGGCAGGGCGGCGCGCGCGGCGCAGTCGGCTGCGGTGGTGTTCTCCGATCTGTGGGGAAACATTGCACGGCTACGGCTTGACAGGCCTGGGCAGAGGATATGCGAGTTTTTCGGCGAGGATGAGATTGTGCTTAATGGTGATGGACAGCAGGTGTCTGACGGTCTCCTGACGAATGCAGAGAAGGTGCGGCTGGTATTCTCTGGTCTGGCCGGCAGGATTGCCTTGGTGTCGATGGATCCGCATAACGGTGCGCCTGTATCTGTGGAGAATCCGGAGACGGCAGAGGTTGATGTGTGCGGGGAGATGGATGGGGCTACCGGGGTGACAATAGGCATGATGTTCAGTTCCGGTTATGCCGGGGTGTCGGGAGAGGTGACAATCATCGCTGTGTTCGGTGATGAGGAGGTGATTGCAGGGAAGATCACAGTGACGGAGGACAGGGCTTACGGTCCGGTTGTGATTGACAGCCTTTCCTGGCCGGACATCCCGGCATCGGGCGGCACGGTTGAACCGGTTCTGAAGTATCATCAGGACTGGGGCTATGACGGGGCGACCTCCGGCGGAGGTACCCTCACATCCGGTGCGGATGTGATGTATGTGTTCGATGGCAGTCCGGCGGAGTCGGGTGCGGTTACTGCCGGCAGCAAGGGGATTGCAGTGTCCGGTCGTACGGCTGTGAAGCAGGGGCAGGTGGTGGTGTCCCTGAACGGGAAGAGCGCGACTTCTTCTGCCGTGTCGGTGTACCAGGCAGCGAACGCGCTGGAGAGCACGACGGCGGATATCGTGCTGAACCCGTCGAAAGGAGATGATGTGAATGACATGCTGCCGGCATCGGGGTATTCTGGAGGCCTGTCATGCAATATCACGGTGAATGAAACATATACTTCAGGGGCTGTCAACTCATATGTCCCGAAGCAGTCAGGTCCGAACGACACGAGCCATCTGGCATCGCTGACCTCGAGTGCTGACTGGCTGCATGTAGGGGCTACTGTCGGTGGTAACGGCGGGACCACACAAATGACGGCCGACAGTCGTGGAACTGTCGAGGGTCCGGAGCGAAGCGCGGTGATAACGGCCACATATATGGGCTGCGAGGGCACAGTTACGGTATGGCAGGAGGAGAACTACCCTACCACCAGCTACGAGATAGAGGCCGGGTTTTATGACGGGGATTCCGGGGTCGGGTCAGAAAGCAACCCGGTCCCTGCCGGAGGCGGTCAGGTGGGTCTGGATGTGCATGTCTATAAGAAGACTGGATTTCCGGGCGGGACGCAGACCGTCGAGGAGATCGACATGATGATGAATTACGGATTCTGGAATGCAGCAGAGTTTTCTGTCTTGTGGATGAGCGGCCAGCTTGTCGGCGTTGTCTACGGGATTATAGTGCAGGCGAACAGCGGTGCGGCGCGTACGGGTACGGTCAGGTTCCGGTACGGGGGAGCCATGTTGAGTGTGACGGTCTACCAGGCGGGAGCTGACGAATAGTCGCGAGATGAGTATGATTAATGATAACTGATATATACCATGATGGAGATAGTGGAAGCCTACCTTGGCCAGGATGTGAGCCGTGGTCTGACTATAATTTTCGTGTGCTGCGTTCTTGTGGTTGCGGCCGCCCTGCTTGACATGTGGACTGGGGTTGATGCAGCGCGGGCAAACAAGGAACGAATCCGCAGCCACTCGCTGAGGAAGACTGTACGAAAGGTGATTGACTATCTGCGGATAGTGGTGTTCGGATGTCTTATCGATATCCTCGGCATTTTCTTCCCATGGTATGACATCCCGTACGCTTGCATAGTGGTGACGCTGGGAGTCATTCTGATAGAGGGGAAGAGCGTGATCGAGAATCTGAAGAAGAAGCGGTCGAGCGCTGCGGAGGTCCTGGACATGGTGTCGAGGATAATCGAGTGCGCTGATGAGAAGGATGCGCGCAGAATCATAGGGATAATCAAGGGAGAACCGATAAAGGAGGCAGACAATGGGGACGATAAGTGAAAATTTCAGCTATCGGGAGTTCGAAGCTTCCGAGACGGCCAGGAGGCATGGTATAATGAATGTGATCACGACAGTCCAGGTGCGTGACAGCGTAAAGTCTCTGGTGGAGGAAGTCCTGCAGCCTCTCAGGGATGCGTGGGGCAAGCCTCTGGCCATAAATTCCGGATACAGGAGTCAGGAATTGAACAGGGCTGTCGGAGGCGTTCCCGACAGCCAACATTTGAAGGGAGAGGCGGCGGATGTGGCTTGTTCTGACCCTTATGCCCTTGCACGGCTGGCGTGTGACCTGAATCTTCCGTATGACCAGATGATCCTGTACCCGACATTCGTCCATTTCAGCCACAGGCTGGCTGGAGAGCAGAGACGGCAGATATTGTATAACAGGACCTACCAAGGCAAAAGAGTTTAGATATGAAGAAGAGAATCATTTCCGTAACCATACGGATGCTCTGGGAGATACTTCTGTACCTGTGGCAGCTTCCGCAGAACCTTTTGGGGCTGGTGTTCCTGCTTGCCCTCCGGCCGGAGATGAGGCTCAATGATAGCGGGCTTGCCATCGTGTACCGTTCCCGGCGTATGAAGGGAGGGATATCCCTGGGGAGGTATGTGTTCCTGTCCTGGAGCCAGGCCACTGATCGCACGGTGTTCCACGAGCTGGGACACTGCCTGCAGTCGCGGATGCTGGGTCCGCTATACCTCATAGTCATCGGCCTGCCTTCCTTGCTCTGGGCGTGGCTCGGGGACAGGATAGCCCCCGGAAAATCGTATTATTGCTTCTATACCGAGAGGTGGGCAGACCGCCTTGGAGGGGTCAAGAGATGAAACACTGTGTTTGTTGCATAATCGTTTTTATTGTCGGGGCGGCGGCAGGGATGCTCCTGCCCCGTCTTTGCCCGTTTCTGCGGCCGCAGACGGAGCTTGTCACCAGGACTGATACATTGACCGTCCGGGACACCATCCGAGAAAAATACCCGGTCTATGTCACGCGGACGGTGACGGACACGATGCTCGTGACCGTGGCCGACACGGTGACGGTGAGGGACACGGTGTACATGGTTCTGGAGAGGGAGCAGCGGTGGTACCACGGGGACAGTTATGACGCGTGGGTGTCGGGATACCGTCCGCAGCTGGACTCGATACGGGTGTATCCGGAGACCATGTATGTTACCCGTGATATCATTTCCGCGAGCCCACGAAAATGTAACAGCATCGCGTTGGAGAGCTCCGCATCGTGGTGCGGTATCTTGTCGCTGACCATATCGGCGGAGTATGAACACAGCTGGCGGTGGTGCTATGTCGGGGCAGGCGTGGGTTATGATGTCGTGACCAGGTCTCCGTACATAGCCGTCAGGGCAGGCGGGCCTATCTGGAGCTGGTGAGGTTGTAGTACAATTGTAGTACAGGAACATATCGGGGTGTCCGGTACTGTTCACTGATTATTCATGACTGTTTTTCCCGGTTGTGCCGGATGCCCAAAAGTCAAGGAGGCTTTGCTTCGCAGCGTTGCCTCCTTTTGGCTATATTTGCCTTTGTGAAGTAAAACTAATTTTATTATGAGTAACAGTGACCAGCCCAAACCGCTGCCTGTCCCTCCTCCTGCTCCGATCCCGAACAGTCCGGAGTATATCGGGGGAAAGACACCTTCACGGAAGTAGTAGCAACAGCGAAAACATCAACATCATGCCTGTAATGAGTGCGGAAAGAATGAGGGCAAGCGCGTAGCGGAAGACCATGACCCTGTGCGACTGCTCCTTTTTGTTCATCATTATTTTGAACTGGATTTCGTACAGATGCCATCCCTTGATATATTTGTTTTTGTCATCGAATCCCTCCAGAGGTTTCATTATCTCGTCCATAAGCATGTGTGATGGGGAATCTCCAGGCAGGAACAGTCTGTGCCTGTACATTCCGCTCCGGATGATATAGAATACGATGCAGAGACAGAACATGGCCTCATATCCGGCAGAAGCCAACAGTGCCATCTCAGGATGGGCAGATGTGGCTTCTATGGCAAAGAATCCGGACAGGGCGATGAAGGCTCCGACCAGCCAGCCGAGCAGCATGGTGCAGTTCCGTTCAACCGCCTCTGTGGCGCTGAGTTGTGACTGCAGGTATCTGTTCCCCTCATCCAGTACGGCATCAATGGTCTCCATGTCCAGTCCGGAGACAATATTGTTGTCGAACGGCTTTTCCTCGAAGTATGTCCTGTTCTCTTCCATATCCCATCATTTTCAGCAAAGTTAGCATAATTTGTCCGTTACGGATGCGGCTGCCAGTTGAAAAATATTCAACTTTCTGAAAATAAGTCTTTGAAAATTTGGATATTCCGATATTTCGTACTATCTTTGTGGTGCATTAAAGAAAGAGATATGAAAAGATTGAACAAAACGGAGAAAGACCTGATTGAAGCAGTCAGGAATTTCAGAGCCTCGAAAGGGCGAATGGAAAAGGAAGCCGAGTATGAATGGATGATTTACGAATATCTCCACCAGCTGATGTACGAGGATTGACAACGGAGGCTCGCAAGAGCCTCCATAAAACGATAGGATATGAAATCAAAAGAAATCAAGCAGAAGTATATTGAACTGCTTCTTGACATCAATATAGCGCGTCTGGCGCGCAGGTATTTTGACAGGTCTTCCGGGTGGCTGTACCATAAACTGGACGGTATCGACGGGAACGGCAAGGATACGGACTTCACTCCGGAGGAGCTGGAGCGGTTCAAGGGGGCGCTATGCGATCTGGCTGACAGGCTCAGACGAATGGCGGCGGAAATATAATCTCCATAATCTCTTTCTTAATGCACCGGCCATGAATGGAGACATGGCCACGGGACGGGCTTCGGTCCGCCCCTTTTTTCTTACATGGGGTTACAGGCTATTGATGAGGTTGTTGATGTACCGGCTGATGCTGATGCCTTGTGCCCTGGCGAGTTCCGTGACTTTCTTTTTGTTTGCGGGGTGTATCGAGATGCCGAGAAATACGACCTTGTCGGCTTCGAGTCTCGGCCGTCCGGAGTGTGGACGGGGGCCGCCTCTTTTAGCCATTTGTGTGGTTGTTTCCATGTTGTTATGATTTGTATATTGTTTTGTTATAATTCCAGAAAACATTTGCTTTAATCGAAATAGTTCCTACCTTTGCGGTGTGGAACACAGCATATTTATTAAAAGCCTCGGAGGAGGATCCCCCTCCTCCGGCCTGAACCTACTTCGAGTAGGTCTTCCGGATTCTGAATGCGATCAGTCCCCAGAAGAAGGCAAATGAAAAGACTTTTGATTTTAGCATTTCCATTCGGCTTTTAATGGGCAGTTTACCCTGCCCGGGTGGAAGCCCCTCACCGTGAGGGGCTTCTTTTTTATGTCTGTCAATGAGCTTCCGATTACAACACCACAAAGATAGTTATATTATTTGATTCATTAAAATATTTATCAATATAAATCAGTTTATTATATGATATTATCTAAATAAACACTTTAGATAATGGAGACTCCGGGACTGGCCCTGGATATTGTTTTTACAAAATCTTTTTCTACCTTTGCCATTGCTACTGAACTATAATATATATCTATCTTTTCTGCCGTGTGTATTTTCACCAGAAAAATAGATGATTGCCCTGCATACGGTGGCTTCTGCCTTGGAAACTTGGCAGACAATATACGGCAGAATATGTTGTAGTTTGGTAGCACCACCTAAGTGCAGGGCTTTCATTGCAATATGTTGTAACATGCTACCAAACTACAACACCAGCGGACTCCCATACGGGATGTCGAATGTCACGAATCCGGCCTTCATCCAGGCAGCACAGTTTCTCTATGCACAGTATCCCGGGATTTACAAGATGCGTATCAAGCACAAGGGACGGACGAGGAGGTCAGTGATGATCCGTGTGTACAGCGGCACCGGTCTCCAGCGTACGAAGGCGTGCAAGGGCTACAGCCTTGCGTCAGCTGTCGCGAACCTGATGCAGTGCATCAAGAAGGACCGAGACCTGCTCGGCCGCCTGACCCATCCCGAGCGGTTCGTCAGCTGAGAATGTCCGGACTGTCAGGAATGAATGAGGGGCACCCTTGCGGATGCCCCTCCCTTTTTTGAAAAGCTGTCAAACAAAAAGATAGGGATTTTTCTATTGTTTAGAGTATTCCCTGGTAGTTCAGGAGGATCGGGTTTGCGTTCTTGATGTCCTGCGGGGTGTAGATGTCGGTCATGAGGAGGGAGGAGTGCCTGGCCTGTTCCTTGACGGAGAGGGCATCGCATCCGGAGCGGAGCATGGCGGTGATGCCGGTGTCCTTGAGGCTGTAGAACTTGTATTCCTTCGGGAATCTGAGGGCGGGGCGGATGTGGTAGCTCCAGTAGTCGCGGTACCGTTTCTCGTCCGTCCATTCCTTGCCCGGACGGAATCCGGTGCTGAAGATGTACCAGTCTGAGGGGCAGTCGAAGTATCCGAGGTCTATCATGAGGTGGATGATCTTGGCGGGCATGGTGACGACGGCCGCCTTGCGGTTCTTGCTGACGGTGTCTGGGATGAGGATGGTCTGCTTGCGGATGTTGATGCTGGAGAGCTTGAGGAGGGCTATCTCCTTTGGGCGAATGAGCATGTAGTGCAGAAAGTAGCAGACGAGCAGGAACGGGCGGTTGTTGGCTTCCAGCCAGTCGTGCAGGCGGGCTATGTCCCGTTCGGGGATGATTGTGCGCTCTTTCTTCAGCTTTGACCTGGAGAACGGCTGGATGCCCTCTGTCGGCTTGCTTTTGAGGTAGGAGTGTTGGACCAGGAATGTGCTGAATGACTTGAGGAACACGAGGTAGTTGTTGCGTGTCCTCGGGGTGTTCTGCCTGTCTATATATACATAGTCGAGGAACTCCGTGCAGAATTCCCGGTCGAACTGGTAGATGTAGGTGATGGGTACTTTCCTGTCATCGTTCCACTGCTGCATGATTCTGGAGTGGCAGATGTAGTCGTGGTGGGTGGATTGGCGGAGCAGGCCGTCGTTGAGCATCTTGGTTGTCCAGTTGCGGTAGTGTTCGAGGGCTTCGGAGAAGTATCTGTAAGTCCTGTCAGGGTTGTCCTCGATCCATGGGTTCCAGCCTTTCTCAAGCTTCGCGGACAGTCTGGCGCATAGCTGCGATGCGAACTTCTTCATCTGTGATACCGACCCGACGCTGTTTATCTTGATGCGTTTGCGGCGCATCCGGTTCAGCGCCGGGTCGAATGCGTAGAATCCTATGTACCAGCAGGCACCGGTATATAGTCTGGGATAGGTGAATGAGAGGATTTCGTTCAGCTCCGAGGAGCGCGGCGTGTGGTTGCACGACATTTTTTTAATACATTTTCCGGAGAAGATGTATCAGGGTTGAACTTAAAACGACATTGGCGGGATTCCGGTTGTCCCGAAACTGTCCCGCCTTTTTGCTGCGACAACTATTTATCTGTTGGTTTATAAATAGTTATATAATGTCTTGTAGTGGGTAGGAGAATCGAACTCCTATTGCAAGATTGAGAATCTTGAGTACTAACCGTTATACGAACCCACCGTTTCTCATTTGGGACTGCAAAAATATGACAAATTTCTTTTCCCTCCAAATTTTTCTTTAAATTCAGTAGCGGATTTCTGAAAATTCGTGCGTATGCCTATTTCATAAAGACGAAGAACACTGCAAGAATCAGGCAGATGAACGCTGCAAGGTGATTCCACTGCAGGGTCTGGTTCTTGAAGAGCAGGGTGACGACCACCGTGAATACCGTCAGGGAGATGACTTCCTGTATCACTTTCAGCTGCATTATGTTGAAAGGCCCTCCGTTTTCATTGAAACCTATCCTGTTTGCCGGAACCTGGGCGCAATACTCGAAGAACGCTATGGCCCACGAGAAGATGATGACAAGTATCAGCGGCCAGTTGGATGAAATTTTCATCTCCTGCAGCTTCAGATGCCCGTACCAGGCAAATGTCATGAATATGTTGGATGTTATCAGCAGCAGTACAGTCCAGAGAGCTTTCATTTCATTCGTTTTTTTCGGGCGGCAAAGGTAACACTATATGGTAAAAAAGCAAACAAAATTCATCAGAGTTTATTATCTTTGCCAAGGTATGTCCGCCTTTCCGGCCGGATGACCTTATAAACAGATAATTCATTAACAACAGGATATCGTCATGACGCTTATTAAATCTATTTCGGGTATAAGGGGTACGATCGGCGGAGAGCCAGGCAATGCCCTTACACCTGTGGACATTGTCAAATTCGTATATGCATACTGTGTCAAACTGAGGGAACGCAGGCCAAAGCAGCAAGGGGAGAGGTACAGGGTTGTCGTCGGGAAGGATGCCAGGATTTCAGGAGAAATGGTGGAACAGCTGGTATGCGGGACATTGATTGCCTGCGGAGTGAATGTGGTCAAGGCTGGTTTCGCCTCCACCCCAACTACGGAAATGGCGGTGATTTTCGAGAATGCGGATGGAGGTATCATACTGACGGCTTCGCATAATCCCAAACAGTGGAACGCACTGAAGCTTCTCAATGAGAAAGGCGAATTCCTCAATGCGGAAGAGGGTGCAGCCATCCTTGAATGTGCCGATGCCGAGGACTTCGATTTTGCGGATGTGGATTCGATAGGGACAATCGAGGAAAAAGATTTCACTGACAGACACATAGATGCAGTTCTTGCTCTGGAGGCCGTGGATGCGGATGCTGTCAGGAAAGCAGGCTTCAAGGTGGTGCTCGATGCAGTCAATTCTGTCGGTGGTATCATTATGCCGCGCCTGTTGCGGAGACTCGGTGTCGAGTGCATCGAGATCAACTGCGAGCCTACTGGCAATTTCGCCCATAATCCGGAGCCGCTGCCTGCAAACCTCGTTCAGCTGAGCGATGCTGTTGTCAGCAACAGGGCAGATCTCGGGATATCAGTCGATCCGGATGTGGACCGTCTTGCCCTTATCTGTGAAGACGGGAAACCTTTCGGGGAAGAATACACGCTCGTCAGCGTGGCCGACTATCTGCTGTCCAGGGCAGTCGAAAAGTCAGCCGCAGAAGGGAAGACAGTCGAGGAATCCATTGCTCCATATAAACTTGCGACTGCATCCAATCTCTCATCTTCCAGGGCGTTGAGGGATGTGACGGAAAAGCACGGGGGAAAATACTATGCTTCCGCTGTCGGTGAAGTCAATGTCACGACAAAGATGAAGGAATGCGGTGCCCTCATCGGCGGAGAAGGCAACGGAGGAGTGATCTATCCGGCTCTCCATTACGGCAGGGATGCGATGGTGGGTGTGGCGCTTTTCCTTACCAATCTCGCGTACCGGAAATGCAGTGTGTCCGGACTGCTCGGGACATATCCATCATACACGATTGCAAAGAACAGGATTGAACTGTCCGACAAGTCGTTGATAGACAAGATACTCTCTGAGATGAAGTCCATCTATGCCAAAGAGGATATCAACGATATCGATGGGGTCAAGATCTCTTTCGAGGCGGACCGCAAATGGGTCCATCTCAGGAGGTCGAACACCGAACCTATAATCAGGGTATATGCGGAAGCCCCTACGCAGCAGGCAGCAGAAGAACTGGCCGGAGAGATAATCAGAATGGCGGATTCCATAATCAAGGCCTGACGGACAGGAGAGGCAATGTTTTCTTTCAGGACTACATCATTGGAAGAACAGCTTGACAGGGCTCTGAGGGAGGGCCGTGTCGGCTGTTTCTGTACCCAGAACTGCTGGGATACGGAAAGAAGGCGCTATATGTACGACATTTTCCGGGACAGGGGAAATCTTGTGCGTATCTTTTCCCCGAGGGATACCGAGCTTGCTCCGGTGACCAACCATATAGAGTTTTCTGCAGAGGAGCTTGCAGGTCTGGATGCGGTTGTGGTTGAGATACAGGATGTGGGGGCGAGGTATTTCAACTATACCGGAGATGTGTTCAGACTGATGCTGATGCTCAAGGAGATGGAGAATGCCCCATCTCTATATATAGTGGATCATATCAATCCGGCCGGAAGAGCGGTCGAAGGAACGATGCCATCCACACCGGACAAGACAGTCCCGAAAATCGCGCACAGGCACGGCCTTACACTTGGTGAACTTGCCAATCTGTACTACAGCGAAATAAATGCGAGGTATGCTCTCCACGTGATATCTGCGCTTGCCACTGAATCCAACAAGCAACTGCTGCCGTGGACGATAGCTCCGGCATCCGACATACCCGGGCTTTTTACCTGCGACATGTACAGCGGAGGCGGACTCTGGAACAGCACCAATGTCACACCTGGCATAGGTACGGCGCGCCCGTATGAATATATCGGTGCACCGTTCATAAAGACATCCGCTAACGAGAACCTCCCTGTACCTGACGGCGTGTCGATGCGTCCGTGTTCCTTCACCCCGTCCTGCGGCCAGTATGAGGGCAGAAAATGTTTCGGCTACCAGATACTTCTGGAGCCGGGAGGGGAGTATCATTCGCTGATGCACACTCTCCAGCTGATCCATTATTTCAACGACCGCTATCCGGGCGAGTTCCGCAAGGGAGATGCATTCCGTGACAAGCTGGGGGATGATGTCCTGTACGACTACATAGTCAACAAGGTCAGCTGGCAGGAGGCCAGGGAACATGTCAAGGTAGAAGAGCAGAAATGGATCCGTAAGGCGAAGAAATATCTCCTCTATGAAGATGCCCCGTACCGTATAAAATGACGGTCCGGAATCCTATCGGCATTAGAGAGTAACAAAAGGTCAGCTCTCTTTGAGAACCGCATATTCGGCAGAAGGATAGGACCGGCCTGGTGGGAAAGCAAAGAAAAGGGGATGACTGAAAAAATGAAAGTCATCCCCTTGCTGTAATACAGGAATTCTGCGGACGGCGTGACACTGATTTGTACCACAGCCTGCAGAATCCGGTTCTATTCGGTCACTTCATTGAAAACGAAGTAGAGGTCCCAATATCCATCAGCAATATACATATCCCATATCATGTGTTCCATAAAAGAGTATATTCCGGTAAAGAAATCTGTCGGAGTATAGTCCCTTACGAAAACATGCAGTTGTCTCCCGGATGAAGTGGTACTGAAACCGAAATAGACTGTCGCGCTCTTTTCGTCTTTAGAAGTTGCTGAAAAAGTATGGTTGACCTTTGACAATGTGGCGGAAATTGCGTTCAAAGGTCTATTTGGCAGCATGGTTGCAGGATCTGCATAAAAATACCATGAGTATGTCATAGGTGTTATATCGGAGACTTCGCAGTCCATGAAATAGTTCGCAAGGTCTCCGCTCAAGGATGTCACCATCTTGTTCACCCCATCTTCGACCTTGAATTCGATAATGTCGGCAGAGGTGTTGTTATGAGGAAGAGCATTCAGGTCATCTCCAGCCTCATTGGTCAGCATCGTCAGAGTAGCCTGGTCCGCCTCAGGATCATCGAGAATAGGAAAACTTGAGTATGCCCATTTCCCGACAAGGTCATTGAAGGACGGAGCTCCGAATGTCACTTCAAATGTACTGTTTACCCCGGCAGTAAAAAGATCCTTGTATTCAGCCGCGATTTTATCCTCATCCACAGCGATGGAAATTGAAGGGGCAGGGTCAGGCACAGATGTCATCAGGGATACGATAGTGACAGTCGCTGAATTTGTGCCTTTTGCGAAGACAAATTCGGCCGCCCCATCCTTTATTTCATAATCAGTGCCTGCAACTGCATCGGAGGTTATACTGAACGGGATCCTGTACTCTTGCGGTGTCCTGTATTCTGTACCTGCAGACTCCGTCACAAGGTTCAGGACAACCTCCATTTCTGTGACAAGATCCAGTTCTGTCGTTGTGAAGCTATAGTGTACAAGCTCTTTCGCTGGAACGGCTATCCGTGTCTGCGCGGTCTCACCGAGGGCATAACCGGCAGGGGCCTGGAGGGAGAGGGTGATGTCGAGGTCTTCCATGTTGATTGCAGTGAAGGTGACATCTACCGTTGCCTCGGATTCTCCGGAGGCAAAGTTGAAACTGTCAGCGGACAGGGTGTAGTCTGTGCTTTCAGCGGCAGAACCTCCTGTCGTGAAGTCAACCGAAATGTTTTCCGTGACCGGGGCGGAAGAAATCACCTTGACTGTGACAGCCCCGTCTTCCGTGATTTCATAGTTCGCTTTCTCGAAACTGAATGTCGTCATGGAGACTTCATCCTTCTTGCATGAACTGAATATCAGTCCGATGCAGCATAATGACAATAGAAATTTTTTCATGTCCGTTTGTTTTAGAAGTTAATCAATATGTTGCCTGTTCGTATTCTTCTCTCATCTGCAGGAATTCATCTATCTCCTCCCGGGTAGGAGTCTCCGGGTACGGGATGGCGTACTGTATGTTGGCATCGGTCTTGGGCGGAAGTTCGTTGTACCGGCTTTCGCAGGATGTCAGCAGACAGCATACGGCAAGTACGGATGCAGTTCCGGCTGCCTTCATCATGTTGCTATAGGTATTCGACATAGCCTTCATTCTGTATTATATAGTCCTTGAGGTCCACATCATCCTTGTTTATCGGGAATGTGTACATGTATTCTTCCGTAGTGTATTTCTGGTATATCCCGATCTGGTCGGAAATCACCCAGAATTCAGGACTCCCGTTCCTCTTGAGTTCGAACCATCTGTCACCTTCGAGATACATTTCCATCCTCCTTTCGTTGAGGATGGCCTGCATCAGCGGTGTGAGCGGTGCTCCTGTCGCGTCTTCTCGAATCGTTGCGCCGGCATCGGCTTCCGGCAGTGTCTCCATCGTATAAGGCACATAGTCCTGTATCCTCTGTCCCCTGAGCCGGTTGAGAAGATTCAAAGCCTCTTCCGTGTTGCCGAGATGGGCGTTGCATTCGGCCATCATCAGGAATATCTCTCCCTCCCTGACCCGGGCCACAGGCGGTTTGATATTTTTCCTCGAGGAATCGAAATACAGACTGTACCTGATGTCCTTTTCGTTGTAAGGGGAGTACAGTTCCACGAGGTCGCCGTTCAGAGGTCTGGACCGGATGTCGGATACGGCCTGGCGGTATGTCATGGAAGATGTGGAATTGTTGTCGTTGATTCTCGAACGGACTATCACTCCCGGAGCCTTGTCGTATTCCGCCATTATCATGGTCTCGAACCCTTCCCTGTCGGCAAGAGGATATCTCTGCGCAAGGTCTTCGCAGATGTCGAGGGCATCCTGCCACCGTTCCGCCCAGAAATACGCCTTGGCCAGATATGCATTCACGACATCTTCGGTGAACATGTATTTCGCGTCAGTGACATGCATGTCTGCGGAGGACTTCAGGACGGAGATGACATATCTGACAGTGGTCTCAAGGTCGGATCTGGCCGGAGCCTCGTCCATCGCGAAACGGTCCACTATGCACAGTCCGAGGTCTTCCGGGGCGGTATCTGGATTGTATGCCTTGCAGTAGTTCCTGAGCAGGTTGTAGTAGCATACCCCTTTCATACCCCTGGCCGCTGCCAGAAGAATCCTTGCCTCTTCCCCCTCCATGTCATCAACGGCCTCCGCTATGATGTTGCAGTCCTTGATCACCTCGTACCAGCCTGTATAGAGACCGTAGTTGCTGTTGAACTGCACTCCGGCGTAGATGGGGAGGTTTCCTATCTGGATGTTCGCATTCAGGTCATCCGCGAAACCTTCGTATTTCGCGATGAGAGCCGCATTGCCTATCACATCATCGTATGAACCCGACTCGATATTGTTGAGCCTGTAGTTCATCACTGCCGCATATTCATCCACCGTGGATGGCAGCACCTTTCCCTGAGGCTTGACATCCAAGTAGTTCCGGCATCCTGTGGCTATCAGGAGCGGTATCGTCCAGAGCAGTATGTATCTTGTCTTGTCCATAATATCGTGTATCAGAAACCGAAACTCAGTCCGACCGTCACGGAGCGGCTCACCGGATACACAGCGCCTGGGGTCTCCGGGTCCATACCGTCATAGTCGGTGATGGTGAAGAAGTTGTTCAGCGACAGGTGTATCCTCATGTCGGTCATCTTCATCCTGCCGGTAATCCGTTCCGGCATCGTGTATGCGAGGACAATGTTCTTTATCCTTATGAAGGAGTTGTCCTTGACATAGACTCCACGGATGATGTTGCTGTCCATCGGATTGTCCTGCGAGAATTCGTACAGCTGGCCGTATGCATCGTATATCCGCGGGTATTTCGCATCAGGATTATCCGCGGTCCATCTGTCGGTCCTGTCCCTTGTGACATTGAAATGGTTGGTGTACAGGTCGCTGAATATTGTCTGCGGTATCTCCGTGTCCACACCCTGGCGGTTGATCGAGCTCCATGCACCCGGGACAGACTGTTCCTCGAAAGTCTTGGACCCCCAGGAGAATGCTCCGAAACAGCTGAGCGAAAGCCCTTTCCATGTAATGCTGAGATTGAATCCGCCTGTATATGGAGCGATGCCTGTCCCGAGGAAATACCGGTAGTTGTCGGCCACCTGATAGTCCTCGCGGCTTTCGATGACGGCATCCGGCCTCAGCTGGAACTGGTAGAGTCCCTGGCTGTTGAGTCCTGTCACCTTGCCGATGAACAGGGCATCGGTAGGGTAGCCCTCCCAGTACCTTGTGCTTGCGGTCAGCTTGTCCGGGCTGTCATAGCGCGTGACCATGTTCATGTTGTATGCGAAATTGACCGAAGCATTGACCTGCAGATCTTTCATCCTGACAATCTGTCCGTTGAGGGTGAACTCTATACCGTTGTTCACGATATCCGCGGAGTTGAAGTTCTGATATGAATACCCCGTGGTGCTCGGGATTTTGGATGATATCACCACATCCGTGCTTATTCTCCGGTAGCCTTCCACTATTCCGGAAAGCCTGTCATCGAACAGCCCGAAATCAAGCGATATCTTGTAGTCGTTGGTCTTCTCCCACCCGAGGTTCGGATTCGGTGCTCCGGAGAACGATGCCATCGGCAGGATGTCTCCATCATATCTCCTGTACTGCTGTATCCAGTAGCTCATGACCAGCTGCGGGCTCACTCCGTTGTTGATGTTGCCGGTGAATCCGGTCGCAGCCCTGAGCACAAGCCTGTTCAGCACCTTTCTTGCAGGGGCCATGAAATTCTCTTCTGCGACATGCCATGCCACTCCTGCGGACCATGTCGGGTAGAACTGCCGTGCGCTTCCGAAATATGAGCTGCCGTCCGTCCTGAACGATGCGTTTAGGACATATCTGTCCAGCAGGATATAGTCGGCGGATGCATAGAACGAGGCATATCTGCTCCTGGAATAGTATTCGCCGCTCAGCTGCTCCACTTCCCTGAGCCATGACTCGAGCTGGCTGGATGCTGTCGGAGGCTGTGGCATGGAGGTGGTGTTGGTGTTCGAGTCATAGTTCAGCCTCTTGGCATACAGGGTCTTCGAGTCTTCTCCCCTTATCTCGGCCCCAGCAATCACCGAGAGATCATGGGCGGTCCCGTAGGCCTCGCTGTATGCAAAATGCCCCCGGGCGATGTAAGATGAGTTCTGGTAGGAGTTCTGTATGATGGACCCGTAGTCGTTGTCGGTATAGTTCCGGTCATAGTCCAGCATGTTCTGCCATGCGGCGTATGTGCCCCGGGGATTGATCTTCTCCGTCCTGTTGTTGCCGAAGGTGTACGACAGCAGGCCTACGAACTTCAGGGTCCTGCAGAGCCTGAACTCCCCTCCGAGACGTGCGGTGGATGAATAGTTCCTCGTCTCGCTGCTCGTGAGGTCGAGTTCCCTCATGATATTGTATGTCTTGTAGACCGGGGCTATGCTGGAGCCGTTCACGAGTCCCAGGTTCTGCCATGTCTCATCCGTCCTGTAGCTACCGTCCTCATTGTAAGGGGATTCGTACGGATTGGCGTAGTAGGCATAGTGGAACGGGTCCACATCGCTCAGATTGGGCGACTTGCTGTTCTGCATCGACAGGTCGAGACCGACATCTATCCGTGCCCAGCCGGTCGGGGTCATCGTGAAGTTGGATTTTATGTTGTATCTGTTGTAGTTGTCGTGTATCAGAAGACCGGCATCATGGGTGTATCCGAGAGCCACATAGTAGTTGTATTTCTGGCCTCCTCCGCTCATGCTGAGATGGTGGTTGGTGGAGAGCGAGTTCCTGAATATCCGGTCGAACCAGTCGGTAGTGCTTTCTCCGAGCCTGCTGATGTACGCATCCTGGGCTGCCCTGTCCCCGGCCATGGCCGCGAACTCTCCATATCCGGAGCGGATCATCCCCACGATTCCGACCACAGGGTAAATCTGCCCCGATGCGAACCGTTCCGCGGAAAACTCGTTCCACAGTTCATCCTCCCACGCAAGCTTCTCTGCTGAGTCCATCAGGTTGCCATCCCTCTGCGGGGCAAGGATCACTGACATGTTGCCGGAATAGTTGACCCGCATTGGGCCTTCCTTTCCGCGCTTTGTGGTGATGACTATGACTCCGTTCGCTGCCCTGGACCCGTAGATTGCGGCTGCCGAGGCATCTTTCAGTATGGATATGTTCTCGATGTCCCCAGGATTGATGTCCCCGATGCCGTTCACGAAGAAGTCCTCGATGCCTCCTGTCTTGAGCTGGCTCTCATACAGGTCCGGGAGTTCGCCCTGGAGCGGGACCCCATCGACGACCCATAACGGGGATCCGTTGCCGGTGAGGGTGCTCTGTCCCCTGATACGGATTTCCTGGCTCCTGCCCGGCTGTCCCGAAGTCGCGGTGACGGCGACACCTGCCAGCTGCCCCTGGAGCATTGCATCTATGGAACTCTGGGGTCTGTCTTTGAGGTCTTCCGAAGTGAGCACCCCGACAGAGCCTGTAATCTTCTTGACAGCTGTCTGTGTGTAGCCGGTAATGACTGTCTGCGCTATCGACAGCCCGGCTTTCTCCATGATTACATCAAGCAGGTTTTTACCCCCCCAGACCGGGATTTCTTCAGTCTTCATGCCTATGAACGAGAAGACGAGGGTGATTTCTCCTTCCGGAGCCTTTATGGAATATTTTCCATCGCTGTCCGACATGGAGCCTGTCATGGTCCCCTGTATCATGACATTGACACCGGCAAGCGGTTCTCCATCCATGTCATGGATATGGCCGGATATGGTTCTGGTCTGGCTGAATGCGGCAGACTGGACAAGGAGAAGAAACGTTATGATGGTCAAGTTTTTCATACGACCTGCTAATTTATACAAAAAAATCATACCTTTGTCTTCCTGTGTTTATTTTTTCGCCAATGAAAACCGACAGATTGTTCCAGTATGTGGCAGTTGTGCTGTCCGTCATTGTTTTCGCCCCTGGTGTGCGGGCGGCTGTCCTGTTGGATGAGGCAGCTCCGGAGGACACGCTTGAAAACGGGGATGCGTATTCAAATCTGCTGTCCGGGAAGAGGGAGACTGCCTCAGGTCTTTTCACTGTCCACAAGAAGGATGGCGCCCTCTATTTCGAGGTCCCTCTGTCCCTCATGGGGCGTGACATGCTTCTTGGTTCCACAGTATCGGGCACAAGCGACAACTCCAATTCCATAGTGGGGTCGAAGCCGTCCGATCCAATCTTCTTCAATTTCACGGTCAACGGGAAGAAGGTGTGCATGAATCTTCTTAAGGAGGACTACATCGTGCCCGAAGGCTATGAAAAGGCTTTTGCTGCCAACAGCCTCGACCCGGTTTTCAGGAGTTTCGACATAGAGGCATATAACCGGGACAGTTCGGCCGTGGTGTTCGATGTGACGGACCTGTTCCTCGGGACGGAAGAGATGCTTTCCCCTTTCGACCCTTATAGCGCGAACCTGTCGGGCGGTCTCAAGAGAAGCGAATCGTTCCAGAAGGACAGGTCATATATAGAAGGCATAAAGGCTTTCAGCGACAATGTCGTCATCAAGAGCGTGATGAGCTATACATATTCCCTGTCGGGTGAGAAGCCGGTCCTGGAGGATGAGCCGTTCACTGCCATGATGACGCGCTCGATCGTGCTGTTGAGGGAGAAGCCGGTGCGGCCGAGAATCACGGACAGCAGGATTGCGATATTTCCTACGGCCAAGATATGTTTCGGACCGGAAGCCCGGCGTTCGAGGGTCGTATATTTCGCGAACAGATGGAATCTCGAGCCTTCGGACCCGGAGGCGTACGCAAGGGGAGAGACCGTGGACCCAGTGAAGCGGATAGTGTTCTATATAGATGATGCTTTCCCGGAGAAATGGAGACCGTATATCAGGGAGGGGGTCGCGCAGTGGAGCGAGGTGTTCGAGGAGATCGGGTTCAGGAATGCAGTCGTGGCCGAGGACTTTCCGGAGGATGACCCGGAGTTCGACCCTGACAATATAAAGTATTCCTGTGTCAGATACGCCCCGATAGGTATACAGAACGCGATGGGCCCATCCTGGGTTGACCCCCGCAGCGGAGAGATAATCAATGCTTCCGTCTATGTCTATCATGATGTCGTCAGGCTGCTGAACCAGTGGCTGATGATACAGACATCCCCTGCGGATGAGAGGGTGAGGACGATGCATATCCCTGATGAGATCATAGGTGATGGCCTGAGGTATGTCATCTCGCACGAGATCGGCCACTGCCTCGGTTTCATGCACAATATGGGGGCATCCTCCGCATTCCCTGTCGATTCACTCAGGAGCCCTTCGTTCACCCGGAGATACGGGACAACGCCGAGCATAATGGATTACGCGAGGTTCAACTATATAGCCCAGCCAGGAGATGCCGGCAGGGGAGTGAAGCTGACACCTCCGCGTTTCGGGGATTATGACAGGTTCCTTGTGAAATGGTCATACACTCCTCTTCCGGAGGCGAAGGATATGTGGGATGAATATTCGGTGACATCCCGGTGGATATCGGAAAAGTCATCTGACCCGATATACCGGTATGGAAGGCAGCAGATGGAGGTCATTGATCCGAGGTCCCAGTCGGAAGACCTCGGGGATGATGCCGTCAAGGCTTCCGGCTTCGGGATATCCAACCTGAAATATGTCCTGGAGCATCTTGACGGATGGGTGGCATCCGATGATATCGATTTCAGTTACAGGAAGTCCATATATGATGGGATAATAATGCAGTATTATCTGTATCTCAGCCATGTGTACGCCAATGTCGGTGGCATCTGGCTGTACGAGAAACATGTCGGGGATGATGTCCCGATGTACATGAGCGTGCCGTCCGGAAGACAGCGTGAGTCCGTCAGCTTCCTCCTTTCACAGCTCGATGACCTGTCATGGCTGGACAATGCGGCCCTCATGGCGGACATGCCTCTGCAGGGCGCGCCATCCGATGTGTTGAGGAATCTGATAATCAAGATGCTGCTCGCCTCTCCGGAGAAGCTGGAACTGTCCGCTTCCAAGGCGGAGGATACCCCGTACACTGTGGAAGAGTGTCTGGAAGATGTGTATTCATATATCTGGAGTCCTCTCGAGGACAGGAAAGCCCTGACCGGAGCGCAGATGCTCGCGCAGGAACTTTTCCTCAGGAATGTCGGGACCAAGGCGGGGATATCGCTTCCGGAAGGAGGCAAGGCATCTTCCCTGGCCGCGTCCACCATATATGATGTGGCAGGAGACCGTTACCTTTCATGTCCGGAAGAAAGGATGGGATATGGCGAGCCGCTTATTGTCTATAATGTCCCGAAGCAGTATGAAGGACTTTATTTCGGCTATGTTGGCAGGATCAGGGATCTCCTGTGGAAAAACAGGAACAGTCCGGACAGCGGGACCAGGATGCATTGCCGACGGCTGCTGCACCTGATTGACAAGGCTATGGAATAGGGAGGTGAAAATGCGCATGTTATTGTCTGCAATATTGGCGGCTATGGCCATTCCTGTATCGGCAGGGACATGGCCGGAAGTGCTGGATGGAGAGGATTTCTCTGTCAGCAGGGGAATCGTGGACCTGTATTCGACAGGTGAAAAAATCTATGTCGGTCTGCCTCTGTCCCTGTGCGAGAAAAGCATGATGCTGGGGACAATGGTGGAGAAGATCAGCGACCCGATGGAATCATCGTCCGGATACCAGCCGCATGACCCGATGCTGGTGAGTTTCATGGTGGCGGATTCCACCGTATATCTGTGCAGGGACAACATCCGTTACTGCGGGGATGGCACGGCATTGAGACAGAGCCATATCCCATCTGTCCTGGAGGCATTTGACATAGAGGAGTCCGACGCAGACAGCACCAAGGTCCTCTTTGATGCGACGGCGTTTTTCCTCAGGACGGATGACCGGACGGATCCCATCGACCCCAAGGCATATAACGGAGCCGGAGGCCTTGTCAAACGTACCGGCACCCATATATCCGGCAGCACCGTCATTTCCGGGGCGGATGCTTTCGATGACAATTTTTCTGTGGCAGTCTGCCATACATACAAGGTGAAATCTGCCCTGCTCGGGGTATTTGCCGCGGACGAGAAGACATATCTTACCGCTCAGACAAGGCGGGCATTTGTCCTGCTCCCGGACCAGCCGATGGAGCGTCGAGAGGCGGATGTAAGGATAGGGACATATACGGTCGCCCTCGATGAATTCCGGGATGACGGGCAGAGAAGCAGGAAGCGTTTCTTCTCCGAGAAATGGCGGCTGGAGACGGACAGTACGGGGACAGTGATGAATCCTGTATGTTTCTATGTAGATACACTGTTTCCGGCATCATGGATTCCGTATATATTCCGGTCTGTCGAGAAATGGAACGCGGCTTTCGGGAAAGCCGGCTATAAGGGTGCCCTGACCGCCAGGCTATATCCGGAGGAGGATGCTGCCGGCGGATTCAACGGCTCCAATGTCAAGTATTCTTGTATCAGATATAATTTCTCCCTTTCCGACAGGATTGCGGACACGAGGTATGCGGATCCGAGGACCGGGGAGATATTGAGTGCGCAGATATATGTCGATTCGGGTATCAGCGGCAGGATACACAGGGACCTTCTTGTACAGACCTCTGCAGCGGACAGCCTCTGCAGACTGGAGACAGTACCTGACAGCCTGTTCGGAGCGGCACTGTCTTCACGGCTGTTGAGGAGCATAGGCCACTGTCTCGGGTTTACGGACAACATGGCGGCCTCCTTTGCATACAGCCCAGATTCCCTTTTTTCCGCATCTTTCACAGGGTCGCACGGACTTGCGGCATCTGTCATGGATGAGCTTCCTTTCAATTTTGTCGGATATTCATCCGCATTGCCTCCCGGACATCCTCTTCCAGCCATTGTGCAGGAGAATCTCGGAGTCTACGATTACCATGTCGTCAGGTGGCTCTACGGCAGGTCCTGTCCGGAGTCCATAGACCGGAACGACCCGGCTCTCGAGTACGGGAAGAGGCAGAGTCCAAAGGCTTTCTACGACCCGAGGTCAATGTCCCTTGACCTGGGCAATGATTTTGTCATCTCTGCAGGGTACGGCTTCGAGGGGCTGGCGAATGTGATACCATCCTTAAGTCCATGGATGGATGGCTACGACATCGACTACAGTCTCCGCAGTACATTGCAGGAAAGCATAATAATGCAGGCTTACGAATATATCAAGCAGGTCTTCGTGAATGTCGGGGGAATATACCTGTATCCGGGATATCAGGGGGAGGATGTGGAGTCTTTCCGGTCTGTCCCGGCAGAGACGCAGCGCAGATGCCTGCTGTGGGCGATGGAAAGGATAGACGACCTGTCCTTTCTTGATGATGCCGTGCTTGACAGGAACTGGCAGCTGACCGGTTCCACGGCGGATTTCTGCCAGAAGTATTTTGCAAGGTTCATATTCATGCAGATAGATGCGATGTGGCTCAGTGAGATCAAATCGGAGGAGCAGGATCCGTACACCCAGATGGATGCGATGGCAGATGTCAATGGTTTCATCTGGAAAGAGGCTCTTGCAGGGGAGGAACTGTCCGACCTGAGGAAATTCGAGCAGGTGACCTGTCTTGACTATCTTCTGATGTGGTCCGGCCTGTACGGTGGTCTCCAGAAGGACATCCATCGTCCGGAAAGGACCCATATCTGGTATGGAATGCTTCAGGATGTTAGCGAGCTTCTCGCCAAGGCTGCCAGGAAAGCTCCGTCTGAAGCCGACAGGAATCATTATGCCTATATGGAATACCGTATCCGCAAAGCGATGGAATAGCCTGTATATGACTTCTGCAAATATTTTGGCGGTTTTTGATGAGGAAGTTTTGCAGAATGGAGAAATGTGAGTATATTTGCACCCCGAAAAACAGTAACAGTTAAATTTTTAAGACATGAAAAAGAATATTCATCCCGAAAACTACCGTCTTGTGGCTTTCAAGGATATGTCTAATGACACTGTCTTCATTACGCGCTCATGCGCAAACACAAAGGAGACAATCGAGATCGAGGGTGTCGAATACCCTGTGGTAAAGCTTGAAATCTCAAACACTTCACACCCGTTCTATACAGGAAAGATGAAGCTCGTCGATACTGCCGGCCGTGTGGACAAGTTCTACCAGAGATACGCCAACAAGAAGAAATAGTCTGTACGACAATAAAGTATATGAAAACAGCCCCGGAAGCGGGGCTGTTTCTTTTGTCCAATGCGCTGTCTCTACAGGACTGCCATAATGGCTGCGATAAGTCCAAGGATTGCGTAGAGTTCAGGGAATGCGGCGTAGATCATTGTCTGAGTCACGACATCGTGTCCCTGTGAAGTGCCGACAATACCGTTTGCGCAGACCTGTCCCTGGCGGATTGCGGAAATGAGACAGGCAATACCTACTCCGATACCGACACCGAAGAGCAGAGGCCCGTTTGCGGCAAAATCCACTCCCATAATCTGCCATACGAGAAAGGCAACGAATCCGTAAAGTCCCTGCGTTGCAGGCATAGCTGAAAGGATCATATAGCTGACAGACTTGTCAGGGTTGACCTTCAAGGCTCCTTCCGCAGCGTTGCCGGTGATTGTGGTCCCGATGCTGCTGCCTACCAGGGCGAGTCCCAGCATGAGACCCCAGCCCAGATATCCAAGAATTTCATTCATAATGTTGTTGTATTAAAATTGTTATACTTCCTTCTTTATGCTCAGAGGATTGTATGCCTTGCCGCTTCCTTCGTAGCCGCTGTTCTTGAAGAACTCCACGAAAGTGAGTCGCAGAGGATGGACAAATGCTCCGAGGCAGGACAGGGCGATGTTGAGCGCATGTCCTATTACGAATATGATTGCGAAAAGCAGCCAGTTCAGCCCCGGTACAGGACAAGAATTCATCAGCATCTCCCCGAGCATGTTGAATGTGGACCCGAGCATTCCTCCTGCAAGTCCGAGTGCATAGAGCCGGATAAAGCTCAATGTGTCTCCCAGCAGTCCTGTCGCCATATTGTAGGTGTCCCACAGTCCTGCCCCTATATTCACGAACGGGTTACGCTTCATATCGTTGAAGATATAGATCCCGAGTCCGGACACGACAGCCAGGGCGATGAAAATCCATTTGGTGACATCTGACCGGAGGATGCCGAGAAACGTGATCCCGGCGAGTATGATGCCTCCGACAATCAGCATTGTCCAGCCCCAGGTGCTCAAGGTGTTCCTGAATCCGAACCTGTGCGTGTAGCAGGCTGTCTTCATTATCATCGCGACGCAGATGTTGAACACACCGATGCCGATGGCAAGCACCATTGCGGCAGGGAATCCTCCTACCTCGCCATCCAGCATTCCTTTCTTCATCCACTCAGGGATGAAGCCCATTGTCAGCATATCGAACCCGAAGAATGTGTGCATGAATATCCCGATGAAGAATGTCCCGACACCGAGGGTCATAACAAGAGGTGCAAGCTTGGCGAGGCTGGCGACCTTCTTCTTGAGTATCGCACCTACGGCTATCAGTACAAGCCCGTATCCTGCATCCCCGAGACACAGTCCGAAGAACAGCATGAAGAACGGAGCGAGCACCGGCGTAGGGTCGTATTCCTTGTATTCAGGCATACCGTACATTCCTGTCAGGACTTCAAACATGCTTGCGAACCTGTTGTTCCTTAACTTGATAGGCGGATTGTCCTCTTCCGTGGCTTCCTCTGCCATATAGAGAATATCCATCCTGTCGAATTCTTCCTTAAGCCTGCTGTCCAGTCCAGATGGAGCAAACCCCGTGAAGACATTGATCCTGTCCTCTGCAGCAGTTTCCCTGGCGCTGTCTGCGAGATACAGGTCAAGTTCGGTGAGTTGACGGTCATATTCAGCCTGTAGATCCTGTATGTGGTCAGCAAGTCCGAGAAGTGTTCCCTTTTCTCTGATGATATCCCTGCGGATGTTTTCCGCTTCAGCTATGGCATCCCCGTATGACCCTCCGGGAGCAGGGGATTCCTTTACAGGGAAACTGTATTCAGATGAGGCCTCAGTCACTGTCACGAACCATACATTGTTGTTGTCCTCGTTGATTTTCTGCAGCGGATACAACTCTTTCCAGGATTCATCGAAAGACTTTTTCGGCACTGTGTAGAACCTGACTTTCAGACCTGACTTCGCGAGGTCCGTGAGGGTCTTGCTGTCGAATTCCCCCCATGGCATCCGGGCCTTGGCAGTCCTTGTGGCTCCTGCAAGTGCGTTCTGGAGTTCGGCTATCCGTGCAACGGCCCGAGAAGTCCGGGCAGACAGTTCCGTACTGCATTCCGTCCTTTTTGCCGCTTCCTCGATAGCCTGTCTGTCAGGGTCATCTCTGTAATCGACCTTTTTGAGGGTTGAGAGCGCACGCTTCTCGGCTCCTGCGTTTTCCAGCATTGAAGCGGAGCGTTCATCTACAGGTTTTCTCGAGCGTGTGATATCCACGACCCCGAGTTCCTGGAGATGCCGGAGAAAACTTTCAGTCTCCTCATTCAGGAGAATGAAAGAATATCTGGTCATTTTCTCTACCATACCTGTTCCTCCTCCTCTTCTTGTTCATGTCTGTTCTTGACTATCTTGGAGGCTGCCTTTGTCAGGTTCTCCTCATCCTCCATATAGCGTCTGATCTTGCGGATAGCCTCCTGGTAACCCGGAATCTGCACCTTTTCATAAAGGTTGACCTTCTGGGTGGTCTTCTTCCGGTTGAAGTCGAGTATCCTGCTTTTCTCCGTATAGACTTCCGACTCTATGCCGAGACGGGACAGTTCCTTGAGTATGGCGACTCCGTCTGCATACCACACAGGTTTGGAGAATGCGTTGAAGTCGTGGATTTCATAGTGTATCTCCTTGAGTGACGGTGTCTTCACTCCGGCGACTTTCACTGTTTCAAGATCGACATCAGTAATGGATATCAGACCCGGGTCGAACTCGTTCCACAGCGCAGCAAGATAGTCGTACCGTTTGAGGGAGGCTTCAAGATCCGCTACAAGCCTCTCCGCCTTGTTCTTGGCAAGCCGCACTTCAAGGCGGAGCGCCGATTCCTTGTTCTTCAGTGTCGGAAGGGCGTTCTGCCTCATCTTCAGCTGCTTGCTGATGTTGTTCAGTGAGGTCTTGTTGTATTGGAATTTGATTGCCATTATGCCGTTTTATTTATCTGTTGGCCAGTATTTGTCTATGAGGGCCTGTCTTATGCCGGTTTCGGCCTTGGTGAAATATTTCCCGAAAAGCTCCCACGCCGTGTCCAGCATCTCGTCAATGGATATGTTGACATCGATGGCGAGCAGCCTTGTGGCATATTCCTTGGCGAAATCCAGGCACCTGAGGTCGTAGTCGCTCAGATCGAATCCGTTCTCGAGTTTCGTCTTGGCGTTCTGTGCATCCGAATACAGACGCACGGCGGTGTTCATCACCTGGTTGTGGTCTTCCCTGGTCTGCTTGCCTATCACCAGCTGTTTAAGACGGGAAAGGGACCTGAACGGGTCGATGATCACCTTCCCTGAATCAGGGTCCGCCCTCAGATACAGCTGTCCCTCTGTGATGTATCCCGTGTTGTCAGGAATGGCATGCGTAATGTCCCCGTCATTCAGGGTTGTGACGGCTATGATGGTGATTGAACCTCCGTCGGGAAGCTGGACAGCCTTTTCGTAGATCTTTGCAAGGTCTGAATAGAGTGAACCCGGCATCGAGTCCTTGGACGGGATCTGGTCCATCCTGTTGCTGACAATGCTCAGGGCATCAGCATAGAGGGTCATATCCGTGAGGAGCACCAGCACCTTCTCGTTCCTGTCCACTGCGAAATATTCTGCAGCGGTAAGAGCCATATCAGGAATCAGAAGCCGTTCTACAGGAGGTTCTTCAGTGGTGTTGACAAAGCTGATGATCTTGCCGAGGGCTCCGGCCGCCTCGAACTCATGGCGGAAATAGAGATAGTCATCGTTGGACAGCCCCATTCCTCCGAGGATGATCTTGTCGACATCCGCACGTAGGGCTACCTGTGCCATCACATTGTTGTACGGCTGGTCCGGGTCTGCGAAGAACGGGATTTTCTGCCCCGATACGATAGTGTTGTTGAGGTCAATGCCGGCAATGCCTGTAGGGATCAGCTGCGATGGCTGTCTTCTCTTGTACGGGTTGACTGACGGCCCTCCGATCTGCCTTTCTTCCCCCTCGATTTCAGGACCTCCATCTATAGGTTCTCCGTATGCGTTGAAGAAACGGCCCGAAAGCTCGTCGCTGACCTTCAGTACAGGAGGGTGTCCGAGAAATGTCACCTGCGCATCTGTCGGGATGCCCTCCGTCCCCGAAAATATCTGGAGGGTGACCATATCCCCCTTGGTCTTGACCACCTGCGCCAGCCTGCCGTCGACTGTCGCCAGCTCATCGTTGGCCACTCCTGTAGCCTTGAGGGACACTGTGGCCTTGGTGATGCTCTCCAGCTGGGTATATATCCTTTGGTATGCCTTATTTGCCATTGCTGATCAGATTATTGAGTTGTTCCTGGTAACTGTTGAAGTCCGCGCTTCTGAACTCTGAATAGTTCATCTGCCTGAGCAGGTTGATAGCCTCGTTGAAGAATTTGCGGCACTGTTCGAAGTCGTCGAAGTCAAAGTTCCTGTCGCAGATCCCGAGCACGAGCCTGAGCATGTATTCCTGCCTGTCCATCGGTGTGACGCTGTCCACCGGGTCGAATGCATCCTGCTGGAGAATGATGAAATCCACCAGTTCCGACTTCCAGAACTGTTCGTGATATGTCATCGGCACTCCATCGTCACCGAGAATGTTTATCTGTTCCTGTGCCTCGCGTCCCTTGCGGATGATGTTCTTGGTCTTCTCCACCATCCCGACCCAGCCTGGAGCCACCTTTTCTGACAGGTATTCGTCTATTTCCGGATATTCCAGGTATTTTGAATACGAATCTATAGGGTTGACGGCAGGGTAGCGTTTCTTGTCAGCACGGTTCTGCTCCAGCGCATAGAAACATCTCGCCGCTTTCTTGGTGGATTCCGTCACCGGCTCCTTCAGGTTTCCTCCTGCGGGGGAGACTGTCCCGATGAAAGTCACGGAACCGGTCTTGCCGTTGTTGAGCACCACCATACCTGCGCGGGCGTAGAAGTTGGATATGATTGCGGAGAGGTCTACAGGGAAGGCATCCGCTCCCGGAAGTTCCTCCATTCGGTTGCTCATCTCCCTGAGCGCCTGTGCCCAGCGGGATGTAGAGTCTGCAAGGAGAAGGACCTTGAGCCCCATTGCCCTGTAGTATTCGCAGATTGTCATCGCCGTGTACACGGAGGCTTCGCGCGCCGCTACAGGCATGTTGGAGGTGTTGCAGATGATGGTCGTCCTTTCCATCAGATGTCTTCCGGTGTGAGGGTCGATAAGCTCGGGGAATTCCGTGAATATCTCCACTACCTCATTGGCCCGCTCTCCGCAGGCAGCCATCACTATCACCTCCGCATCCCCCTGCTTGGCAATAGCGTGCTGGAGTACGGTCTTGCCGCATCCGAAAGGCCCTGGAATGAATCCGGTGCCTCCTTCCGCGATAGGGTTGAGAGTGTCAATGACACGGACCCCTGTCTCCATTATCCTCGATGGTCTCGGCTTCTCCCGATATGCCTTGATTGCCACCTTGACCGGCCATTTCTGTGTCATGGTCACATCCACATCCTCTCCTGATTCATCTGTGAGGACGGCAATGGTCCTGTCTATGTTGTACTGTCCGGCCGGGACGATGGATTTTACGGTATATTCCCCCTTGAATGAGAAAGGTACCATTATCTTGTGCGGCAGCCAGCCTTCCTTGACCTCTCCCAGCCAGTCTGCTGCGACAACCTTGTCTCCGGGACCCGCTATAGGGGTGAAATCCCACAACTTGCTGCGGTCGAGAGGTTCCGTGTACTCTCCTCTCTTGAGAAAGACTCCTGTCATAGTCGTCAGGTCGTTCTGCAGACCGTCATAACAGCTTGACAGCAGCCCTGGCCCGAGAGTGACCTCGAGCATCCTGTCCTCGAATTCCACAGGATCCCCGTTCTTCAGTCCTCTGGTGCTCTCGAACACCTGTACGGCCGCATTCCTGCCGTTCACCTTGATGACCTCCGCCATGAGGCGTGTGCCTCCGCAGTCGATGTAGCATATCTCGTTCTGCGAGACCGGTCCATCGGTAAGCACCGTGACAAGGTTGGATACGATACCTGTGACCTTTCCTGTACTTTTCATATCGATTGTAGTTTTTTATATTATCTTTTACCTGCCCTGCCGTCCGGTGAAGGATTGTATTCCACACCTTTGAATGTCGCGGTCACTTCTTCCACCAGTTTTCTGAACATCTCCCTTCCTGTCTGTTCATCGAGGAGATGCCACCTGTCTATGATATGGAGCTTGAGAATGAATGCGAGTATGACATCCAGGTCAAAATAATGCTGCACCGTCATCTCATCGAGCCTGTCCCAGTAAAGGGCATCGATGGCTCGCTCACGGGCGAGTATGTCACTGTCCTGGAGTATTGTCCCGATCCTGGCCGCCTCGGCAGAGTCCGGGGATGCATCCTGCCCGTCTTCCCCGAGCGTTATCACATCCCGTTCCATATCCCTTCCGAGAGCCTTGTTGAGGAACCTGACTTTCGCATTGCGCACATCAAGGTCGAAAGCATAGTATTCCCTGATGAACGGACTTCTGTGGGTCAGGGCTTTGCGGTAGAAGTCCGCATTCAGGTTGTCATCGTTGAAGCCGCTTTCCACAAAACCGATGGTTTCGAGGTCTTTCCGCGTGCTCAGTGACTTGATTTCGCCTATAAGCCCTTCCGCCGTCCTGTCTCCGAATTTCCAGTCACGTGAGAGGGCCGGCAGGCTTGCTATTATGTAGTAATAGTTGGTCATGAGGCAGCTCTATCCGAAAAGGATCTTCTTTGTTGCGGGCCTCAGATATTCGGATATCAGCCCGATGAATGTCTCATCCGTGAAACTGATGAAATACCCGCCATCCTTCGGCCCGACAGTGAACCCTCCGCTGATTTTCTTGGAGAACCTGACCTCTATTCCCTTGCCGAGGATATCCGCAAGCTCTTTTTTAATGAACGGCTCCAGCTCTTTCTTCAGGGATTCCGGGAGCACGGTCTCGATACCGGCAGGAGCAGCCGGACTGAAATTCTTCGCGACCGCAGATATGATCTCCTTGATGAAGTCTGCGGATGTCATGGCTGACCTGACCTCTTTCTCATCTATCTTTGCAACTATGAGGCTTTCGATGTCATGCCTGGTGGCCGCGATGCTCTGGCTGGCAGCCATCTTCAGGTCTCCGTTTACCTTCGCCTTGAGCTCATCTGCTTCTTTCCTTGCCCTGGCTACAATCTCTTCAGCCTCTTTCCGTGCGGAGGACAGGATTTCTTCCGCCTTCTCCTTTGCCTCCCGGACAATGTTCTCGCCCTCCTGTTTTCCTTTTGACAGACCTTCGTTGTACAGCTTGTCCGTCAGTTCCTGCAACTTGTTCTGCATAGTGTATCGAGTTATTGATAAATCAAAACCGTATATCGGATCCCTACCGGACCAATATCCTACAAATTTACTAAAACGCCGGGACTATCCAAACAAAACCTGTGCTAATGTTGGAGTAAAAAGAATTCAGAAGCATTCCTTAAGGATCTCGACGATGTTCCGTGTCCTGCCCATTGTGTAGAAATGCACTGCAGGTACGCCGTGTGCCAGAAGATCCCTGCACTGGCTGATGCACCATTGTGTCCCGATTCTGTATGCCGCCTCCCTGTCATCCTTTGCCTCTTTCAGGGCATCGGTCAGACCTACAGGGATGTCTATGGAGAATGACTGCGGGAGCAGAGCCGTCTGCCTGTATGTGGACAGCGGCTTCAGCCCCGGAATTATCGGGACTGTGATACCTGCTTCCCTGCAGCGGTCCCTGAACCTGTAGAATGCACTGTTGTCGAAAAACATCTGGGTGATGATATAGTCGGCTCCTGCATCTGTCTTCTTCTTGAGGTTGGCTATGTCGGTCTCGATGTTCGCCGCTTCGAAATGTTTCTCCGGATAGCCGCCTACACCGATGCTGAACACATCTTCCCCTATCTTCGTCTCGAACTCCCTGATGCCGGACACCAGTTCATCCGCATAGCTGTATCCCCCTGGCTCCGGGGTGAACCTCTTCTCTCCGGACACGCTGTCTCCACGCAGGGCCATGACATTCTCTATGCCCATGAACCTCAAGTCGTACAGTTCGCTCTCGATTTCTTCCCTCGTTGCTCCTCCGCAGATGATGTGCGGCACGACATCTATCCCGTACTCCGCCATTATCGCCCCGCAGACCGCAACTTCGCTGACCCTGTTGCGGACGAGATGCCTCGAATAGCTGCCGTCTTTCTCCTGACGGAATTCGTATTCATCCCTGTGGCAGGTCACATTGATATATTTCGGTGAGAATTCCATAAACGGCTTTATGGAATCCAGAAGTTCCCTCCTGGTCATCCCTTTCAGTGGTGGTACTATCTCCAAGGATGGGAAAGGCGAGGTGCTTGATGTGATTATGTCGCTGATTTTCATAATATACCGGCAGCTTTTCGTAAAAACGGATGTAAAGATAAGCAAAAAATGCGGATGATTTTTGAGAAATTTTCCGTAAGTTTGAATGATAATCCGAAAAAATCGAGGACTGACCATAATGCACTTGATATATAACCATCGTTATTCCGACGGAAAAGCCGGAGCAGCTATGACAGGGCATCAATTCCCGGTGACAATATACCTATATATAATAATAGCGGCCTTTGCCGTGGCGAATGCCTCCCACACTGCCTGCGCCATGCGTCCGGCGATTTCAGGAACGGTCAACCTCCCTGCTTACCGCGAATTCAAGAGCTATACCGTGGAGGATGGGCTCCTTTCCAACAGCATCTACGGGATTGTCCAGGATTCCCTCGGGTTCATCTGGTTCGGGACAGTCAACGGGCTCTGCCGGTTCGATGGCAGCGAGTTCATGACGTACATCCACGATGAGAACAGACCGGAGGGCAGCATATCAAGCAACAATATCCGTCGCCTTATGATGGACAGCAAGGGACAGATCTGGATTTCTCTCGACAACGGGGTGGATATCTATGACCCGCTTGAAGGCGTATTCTCTCATTTTGCCGCAGAGACTGCAGATGGAACCACGGTGAGGGGACAGACCATAGAGATTATCGAGGACAAGGATGGCGAGATATGGATTGCCACAGTCAACAAAGGGCTTTTCCGTTGGAATCCGGAGTCCGGTGAACTGGTTGTCTACCGTAATGACCCTTCAGACAGCACATCCATAGCCCAGAACTACATATCGACCCTGTACGAGAGCAGCGATGGCACCATCTGGGTGGGGACATACAGCGAGGGCCTCGATGCATTCTCCAAGCATACGGGCTGTTTCTCCCATTACAGGAAGACCAGGGGCGGCATATCCGACAATTCCATAGATGCAATCACCGAAGACTCGTATGGCAATATCTGGATAGGCACTGTCAGCTCAGGGCTCGACAGGCTCGAAAGGACGACTGGCATTTTCACCAACTTCAATGACATTGATGACGGGCAGTATCTGCAGCGTATCCATTATCTTGAGGAGACCCGTCCCGGTGAGCTTCTCGTATGTTCACATGCCGGCGCACGGCTGTATATGATTTCGGAGGATGGGCTCAGACCTGCGGATGCGGGAAGCCCTTTCACTGTGTCAGACTGCGGTATGGTATATTCTTTCCTGCGTGACAGGGAAGGCAATTTCTGGTTCGGGTCGATGTATGACGGCGTGGAATTCCGCCCGGCGCACAACAGCTTCGTCAGCTATTCTCTGCCTGAAGGTCCGGATGGGCATACGGATGTAGCCATGAGCTCCATCTGCGAACTTGACGAGGGCAGGTATCTGCTCGGGACATGGAACAGCGGCATACTTATGTTCGATGAGAGCCGGAGTGCCATCTCCCCTCTGGTCCGCTCCTACGGGATATGGACTGCAGTCCTGTCAATGCTGGTAGAGGACCGTACCCTTTGGATTGCGACATTCCGGCAGGGAGTCAAGAAAGTGGATCTCGATACGGGTGAGATACAGTCCTATCTTTCTGATTCATCCCAGCCCAGTTCCAGGGTGTTCGTGCTTTTCAGAAGCGCGAACGGGCGTATCTGGGCCGGAACATCTGTCGGTCTCTACTATTACGACCGCAAGAGCGATATGTTTGTGGAGCAGCTCCCGCTTCAGAGAATTTCCGCACTTGCCGAGGACAGTACGGGAAAACTCTGGATAGCGACAACCGGCAGCGGGCTTTATGCCTACGATGTGCGCACGGGCAGGCTGGATACATACACGCATGACAGGAACAATCCCGCTTCGCTGGGACACAATTCCATCAGTTCCCTTGCCATAGATGATGATGGCAGACTGTGGATAGGTACGGATGGTGCGGGGCTGTGCAGATACGACCCGCAGACTGATGGCTTCATTACCTACAGCATGAAGTCCGGATTCATTTTGCAGATTTTTCCGGATGCGGACAGGCTGTGGATTTCGTCAGGCCGCGGAATTTCTGCGTTCTATCCGGATACCGGTGCGCTCAAGCATTTCCCGTATCCAGGAGGCATCAGTGATGAAAGGTTCAACATCAATTCATCTGTCAGGTCATCGGATGGCAATCTTGTCTTTGTCAAGACGGATGGAATCTGTCTGTTCACGCCTCCGCGCAATGTGGAGATGGTGGGGGATGTGTATCCCCCGATAGTCAAGCGATTCTCTATAAACGGAGTACAGATGTTGCCATCGTCCGTTTCCGGGGAAGAGTCCCCTCTGGCAAAGCCGATAGAGAGGACGGAAAAGATAACGCTCAGGCAGAGCCGTAACCAGATAGAGTTCCGTTTCGTATCTCCCAACTATCTTGCACCGGAGAACTTTTGCTACCGCTATATGCTTGAGGGTTTCGACAGACAGTGGCTTGATGCCGACAGCCGGACTCCATCCGCACATTACAGCAATCTGCCGTCAGGGCGTTACCGTCTCCGAATGCAGGTCTGCGATGATGATATGTGGATGGACCCGGAGGAGACATCCATTGCGATACATATCCGTCCTCCGCTTATGCTTTCAGCAGGGGCTGTCACGATATACTGTGCGGCCGTGCTCCTGCTGGCTGTTGCAGTGGCATTTATGCTGAAACGGCAATATGACAAGAGGACGCAGAGAAGGTTCGCAATGATAAGGCGGAAGAACGAAAAAGAGTTCTATGAGCAGAGGGTGGCGTTCTTCACAAGCATAGCGCACGAAATCAAGACTCCCCTGAGTCTCATAACGGGCCCTGTAGAGGAACTTATGAAGTCCGACCATCTGACAGAGGATGAAAGCCAGTATCTCTCTCTCATCCGGCAGAACAGCCAGAGGCTTTTCTCTCTGGTCAGGCAGCTGCTTGATTTCCGCAAGATAGACACCTGCAGCTACCGTCTGCACTATGATGTCTGCAATACAGGCGCGCTTGTGGATGAGCAGGTCAGGCTTTTCGTGCAGTCTGCATCGCGCAGGAGCGTGGCTGTCACCGAAGAAATCCCCCGGGATGGTCTGACCATTGTCACGGACAGGGAGGCTCTGACCAAGATAGTGAGCAACCTTATGACCAATGCCATGCGTTTTGCGGCACACGAGGTACACGTCAGGCTTGCTGCCGTGGATGGGGGAGTGCTGATAGAGGTCCTGGATGATGGTCCGGGTGTCCCTCCGGAGGAGAGGGAGAAGATATTCCGTCCGTTCTACCAGGCCAGGAACAACAGGACTGGGATGGGAATCGGCATAGGGCTGAACCTGTGCAAGACCCTCACAGACCTGCTGAAGGGCACAATCAAGGCGGATGCCCGCAGTGATGGCAAGTCAGGAGCACTGTTCTCGGTGTATGTTCCGGATTCTTCCGCAAGGCTGGCGGCAGCTGACCATCCGGTCTCTGGAAATGAGGCATCTTCCGGTATGGCGACAACAGGGGTACAAGATGTGGTGCAGACAGGGGATTCCAGGTACAGCATAATGATAGTGGATGATGAGGAGGAGCTTCTGAATTTCCTTTCCAAAGTATTGGGCAAGGAATATTCCATTATGCGTGCTGCAGGGGGGGCGCAGGCCCTCGAACTGCTTAAAGGCAACATCCCGGATCTCATCGTCAGCGACATAATGATGGCAGGAATGGATGGTATGGAACTCTGCCGCCGCATAAGGAACGGTATGGAGACAAGCCACATCCCGGTAGTGCTGCTCACGGCCCGCACTGGAGAGTCTTCCAGGATAGAGGGGTTCGAGTGCGGGGCGGATGCCTATATAGAGAAGCCGTTTTCTCCTGACTATCTCAGGAAACAGATTGCAAACATCCTGCAGAAAAGGGATGAGATAAGGAAGATGTACGACAGGCACAGCACCGATATCCGCATCCAGACCCACAACAGGCTCGATGAGGAGTTCGTGGACAGGTGCAGGGAGATTGTGCTTGCCCATATCAGTGACCCCGACCTGTCCGTGGACCTGCTCGCACGTGAGCTTGGCATGAGCCGTACCTCCACATTCAAGAAGCTGAAGTCCATCACGGGCATGACCCCTAACGACTTCATGAAGCATGTCCGTCTCAAGGAGGCGATGCGCCTGATGGTCGAGGGAAAGTACAGCATAACGGAAATAGGCTATATCACCGGGTTCAGTTCATCATCTTATTTCGCGAAGTGCTTTGCCCAGGAGTTCAAGATCCTCCCTACGGAATTTGTCCGCAGGCTCGAAAACGGGGCCGCTTCCGGGGAAGCGGCTGCCGGTCAGACTGCAGAATCATCGCATGGAGACTGATTTCATCGGCCCTAATCGGATTTTGTCCTAAATATGGACAATTTTAGCCGTCCGCCCATAGATTCCATTTTACATTTGTAATGCCGGAATATGCAAAGGCCGGTGTTATGGATGACCATGTATTTTGCAATAACACACTAATAACAATGTTTATGAAAAATCAACTATTGGTTTTGTCTCTGGCTGCAGGAGTCTTCTGCCTGTCGGGCTGCCGGAACGATGCAATCGAGGAGGCTGTGTCGTTCTCTCTCGGCGAACCGACCAGGACGGAGTTCACTTTCCAGGCCGGGTTGGGCAGCGCCGCTCTGCAGGCTTCCGGAAGCCTGTCCGTGACGGTGGAATCCAGCGCACCTGACTGGTGCCGGGCGGCAGTGTATGACAACAGTACGGTGGTGTACAATGTGGACACCAACCGCTCCATGGAGTCCCGTTCCGCTACCATCACCGTGTCTGCGGAAGGTTTCCCATCAGAGTCATTCAACATCACCCAGGGGCCTCTCATCGGCCTTATCGTCACCCCGACAGACCTGGAGTTTTCGGATGAAGTGACAGATATCGAGGTAGAGGTCATTGCGGCATGTGACTATGAAGTCAAGTGGGAGGTGAATGAAGAAGACAACTTTTCCGTTGAAAAAAGCAGCGATGGCAGTATGCTGACTTTCCATTCCAGACTGCCGGGAGTCTATGCCAGGCAGGGTGCAGTGCGTCTGGTCCCGGAGCTCGCGGAAGGCGAGGTCCTCGATGGGGATGGAGAGGTGCTCATCAATCTGGACTGCCCGAGAATGGGTACATACAAGCTCCTGCTCGGAGAATGGCATATAGACAAGATCTCAAGCGATGTCATAAAATCCATCACTCTTGAGGAGAAGGTCTACGGAGAGAGCTACAATATGTATCTCAACGGACTTGAAAACAGCGACCAGATACCTCTTGAGGCTGTATTCGAGGCCGCATCTCCTGCCTATCCTCTCGGCAGGGTGCTTCTCCGCACATCCCAGGAGCTCGGGGTCGTGGACTCCCATTATTACAGCCTGCACTATAACGGCCTTATAAACAATGTCGGGGTCTATATCTTCTCCGGAGACAACAACAACATAGCGTGGGCTGCCGAGCCTGTGCTGGATGATGCCACCCAGTCAGTGTCGCTCTCGTTCTATGACAGCGGACTCGGTGCGGGCTATGTGGCGACCACATTCTGCCTGTGGCGTTGTGTGTCGTCTTATTATAATTTCAACACCAGTGGCAGTGAGGCCATCGTCTGGATCGAGGGTGACGGGAACATGCAGATTTCCAAGAGTTATCCGGATACCGATCCAGATGCAGGAGAGGATGGCACTGGGGAAACCGATAATTAATAACAGGCTAACTGACCAATATAGATGAAAAGATTTGTAATTTTCTTTCTGCTCTGTCTCTGGACAGCGGGCTTTGCGTACGCCCAGCAGACCAGGACCGTCACAGGTAAGGTGGTCGATGAGACAGGTGCGCCGATGGTGGGGGCTGTCATCCAGATAGTCGGGACCGATGATGGTACGACTGTAGACATAGATGGAAACTATACCCTCAAGAATGTCCCTGACAGGGCTATCCTGCGGGCATATTTCCTCGGTTATGTCCCGTTGGAGAAACGCGCGGTCACCGACCGTATAGATTTTGCTCTTGTCCCTGACTCCGAGGAACTTGCCCAGGTTGTGGTGACCGGTATGCAGAGCGTGGACAGAAGGGTGTTCACAGGGGCTACCGACCAGCTGCAGGCAGAGGATATCAAGCTGGATGGAGTGGGCGAGATTGCCCGAAGCCTTGAAGGCCGTTCGGCCGGAGTCTCCGTGCAGAACGTGTCCGGAACATTCGGTGCCGCCCCCAAGATCCGTATCCGTGGAGCATCCTCAATCTATGGAGACTCCAAGCCTATATGGGTGGTCGATGGTGTGATCATGGAAGATGTGGTGGATGTGGATGCCAATTCCCTGTCTTCCGGAGATGCCACCACCCTCATCAGCTCTGCAATCTCAGGTCTCAACCCGGATGATATCGAGAGTTTCCAGATACTCAAGGACGGTTCCGCAACCTCCATATACGGAGCGAGGGCTATGGCCGGAGTGATTGTCGTGACCACCAAGAAAGGCCGCCCGGGAGTTACCCGCGTGTCATATACCGGTGAATACACCATGCGTATGGTACCGAGCTATTCCCAGTTCAACATTATGAATTCACAGGAGCAGATGTCAGTGTACCAGGAGATGTACGACAAGGGCTGGCTCAACTATGCCGACAAGGTGATAGGTTCGGAGAGCGGTGTCTACGGCAAGATGTCCCAGCTCATCAACACATACGACCCGGAGACCGGATACGGTGTCATCAACACGGAGGCAGGACGCGCGGAATATCTGAAAGGGGCCGAGATGCGCAACACCGACTGGTTCAAGGAACTTTTCCGGCCGAGCGTGCAGCACAGCCATTCTGTCAGCATTACATCCGGAACGGAGAAAGGTTCGTACTATGCATCCCTCGGAGCCCTCGTGGATCCGGGCTGGACAGTCCAGAGCAAGGTCAACCGTTATACCATGCTCCTGAACGCCACACAGAACCTGCTCAAGGACAAGCTTACACTCAATATCATCGGCAATGCCTCATACCGTAAGCAGACCGCTCCGGGCTCCCTGTCTTCAGAGCTTGACGCGGTGTTCGGTACTGTGTCCCGTGATTTCGACATCAACCCTTATTCGTATGCCCTGCGCACATCCAGGACACTCGATCCGAATGAGTACTACACAAGGAACTACACCCCGTTCAACATAAAGGATGAGCTCTCGAAGAACTATATGGACCTGAACGTGTTCGACTCCAAGTTCCAGGCCGAGCTGAAGTGGAACATCACCCCAAAGCTCGTTGTGTCCGCCCTCGGAGCAGTGAAATATTCATCATCTTCCACCGAGCACCATATCAAGGAAGGGTCCAACCAGGCAGAAGCCTACAGGTCTATGCCTAACTCTACGGTCCAGGGGTTGAACCCGTATCTTTACGACAACCCTGACGAGACAGGCGAGAAATACTCGATCTTGCCGGAAGGAGGTATCTACCGCAGGAACGACTACAGGGCCTTGAGCTGGGATTTCCGTGCATCGGCAAGCTACAACAACACATTCAAGGAAAAGCATGTCGTCAATGCATACGGAATGATGGAAATCAACGCACTTGACCGCTCCTCATCTTCGTTCACGGGCTGGGGTATGCAGTATGAGATGGGCGAGACCCCGTACTACATCCTCGACATGTTCAAGAAACAGCTGGAGGATGGCACCCAGTACTACAGTCTCTCCAATACGAGGGAGCGCAATGTCGCATTCGCCGGCACGGCATCCTACACGTATGACTACCGCTACACAATCAACGGTACCCTCCGTTACGAGGGATCCAACCGTCTGGGACGTTCCCGCACGGCCCGCTGGCTCCCGACCTGGAACATAGCGGGAAGATGGTCCATCGACCAGGAGCCTTTCTTCGAGAAGATATCCCCGACCATCTCCACTCTCGGACTGCGCCTTTCCTATTCCCTGACAGCGGACCGCGGCCCGTCTAGCGTGAGCAACTCTCTGGTGACCATCTATCCGACCAACCCGTGGAGAGGTGACACGGAGTACACGGAGTCAGGACTCGCGGTCTCATCTCCTGAGAACTCGGAACTCACCTACGAGAAGAAGCATGAGTTCAATGTCGGACTCGACCTCGGACTGTTCAGCAACCGCATTTCCATTTCTGCGGATGCCTATACACGAAACAACTTCGACCTCATAGGCAACACCATCACGATGGGACTCGGAGGTGCAATCAACAAGATGGGTAACGTAGCGGAGATGAAGTCACACGGAGTCGAGCTTTCCCTCCATACTGTCAATATAAAGAGCAGGGATTTCACCTGGGACAGCAACTTCATCTTCGCGTGGATGGACAACACGGTGACCAAGCTCAAGACCACGACGCGTGTCATTGACTTCATTACAGGTACCGGCTATTCCGTCGAGGGCAAGCCTCGCGGCTCCATCTTCTCCGTGGATTATGTAGGGCTCAACGAGATGGGTATCCCTACATTCATAAACCCGTCTGACGGTAAACTGACCACTACAGGCGTCGCTTTCCAGGACATATCCACAGATTACCTGATATATGAAGGCCCTTCCGACCCTACCATAACGGGGAGCTTCGGCAATATATTCAAGTACAAAGGGTTCACACTCAATGTCTTCATTACCTATTCGTTCGGCAATGTCGTGCGTCTCGACCCTGTCTTCTCGAACGTCTATTCGGACCTGACAGCGACTCCGCGTGAGTTTGCCAACCGTTGGGTCAATCCGGGTGATGAGAAATACACGAATGTCCCGGTGATTGCAAGTTCGAGGTACAACAAAGAGACTACCAATCTTGCCATGGCATACAGTTCATACAATTACTCTGATGTGAGGGTTGCCAAGGGGGACTTCATCCGCATGAAGGAGATATCCCTGACATACGATTTCCCTAAGAGGCTCATTGAAAAGATCCGTCTCAACAATCTGTCTCTGAAGATCCAGGCTACCAACCCGTTCCTCATCTATTCGGACAAGAGGCTGCAGGGACAGGACCCCGAGTTCTTCAACTCCGGCGGAGTGGCGACCCCTATGCCTAAACAGTTTACCCTAACCCTCAGAATAGGTCTATAGCGATATGAATACAAGAAATATTATACGATTGACAATTGCCGGTGCGGTCCTCCTCTCTTCCGTGTCCTGCTCGAAGTTCCTCGATGAACTTCCGGACAACAGGGCGGAGCTGGACACTGCTGACAAGATATACAAGCTGCTTGTGTCTGCCTATGCGGACAGGACATACGTGCGCATGTGCGAGCTGGCATCCGACAATGTGGATGACCAGGGTGAAGACAACCCTGACTTCTCGCGGCTGCTCTATCAGAATGCCTATTGGGATGACATGATAGATGCGGAGAACGAGAGCAACCAGAACACCTGGCAGCAGTATTACAATGCTATCGGAAATGCAAACACGGCACTGGAGGCCATCGAGAACCTCGGGACACCTGAAGAACTGCTGCCTGCCAAGGGGGAAGCCCTTGTCTGCAGGGCGTACGGCCATTTCTGCCTGACCATGCTCTACTGTCTGCCATATCATCCGGAGAAGGCTTCGCAGTATATGGGCATTCCGTACATGCTGGCTCCGGAGAAAACCCTCAACCCTCATTACGAGAGAGGGAATCTCGAGGATGTCTACCGGCAGATTGCCGCGGACCTCGAGGAGGGGATTCCTCTTTTGAGCGACAATGTCTACACCGTGCCTGAATACCATTTCAACAGGGATGCCGCCAATGCGTTCGCTGCCAGGTTCTACCTCTATTACATGAAATGGGACAAGGTGATAGAACATGCCGATGCGGTACTCGGCTCTGATCCGGCGATATTGTTGAGGGACTGGACGGATGCCGCAAAGGTGGACTGGGGAGACCAGGCGCTGGACTATGTGGACCCGGCACATGAATTCAACCTCATGCTCATCCCTCTGTTTTCCGGCAATGGCGGAATCTTCAATGCCTGGAGCAATTCAGGTGCAAGATTCGCGCACAACTACCGCATCTCCAAGCAGGAGACCTACAGGTCGCCGCGTCCTATGGGAGGCCCGTATGACCAGTGGGGACAGAAGTCTCTCGACAGGGTATTCATCTATTCTCCGTACATCAATGACAATGTAGAGAAGATATATATGCCGAAATGGCCAAACCAGTGGCAGACCATTGACCAGATTACAGGTGTGGGCTACGGCCGTTCGACAATGGTGGCTTTCACCACCAACGAGACCCTGCTCTGCCGTGCCGAGGCATATATCCATCTCAAGAGATACGATGATGCGGTCAAGGACATGGACACATGGAACTGCTCCATGTACAAGGTCGGGCAGAACGGGATAGAGCATCTGACAAGGGAGCGCATCAACGAGGTCTACGGTGACCCTTCTTCCGAGAACTATATCCCGGAATATACATCGGAGAAACCGACTTCACGCAAGCCGCTGCATCCTCATGGCTTCACTGTCGAGCAGGGCGAGCAGGAGAACATGATACAGTGCCTGCTCTATTGCCGCCGTATCGAGACGATTGCAGATGGACTCCGCTGGCAGGATGTGAAACGCTACGGGATTGACATCGACCGTTTCGACCTTATCAACTATGTCGATTCGGAGACCACCGGATACCGCGTGGCAGAAACCCTTGACCACAAGGACCTGCGCCGTGCGCTGCAGATTCCGTACGATGTGATATCTGCCGGTCTCACTCCGAATCCTCGCAACGAAGACCAGCCGGCTCATCCTTTCCGTCAGTAACACAGAAAACAGAACGATCATGATGAAAAACATATTTACATATCTTTTTGTGGCAGCCGCTGCGCTGTTGCTGACTTCATGCTTCAAGGATGAGCCTGACAGCAAGAGTATCTTCGATGGCATGGAGGACAAAGAGAAGACAGAGTTCGACCTCTGGCTCGACCGCCACTATGTCGAGCCGTACAACATCAACTTCGAGTACAGAATGCCCGACAGGGAGACCCATTACGCCTATTGGGTGTGTCCTCCTACTGTCGACCAGTCCATCAAGATGGCTAAGCTCATCAAGTATGTGATACTCGATGGTATGGCCGAGCTTATGCAGGATGAGGAAGACCCTCTCCTGCTGGCGAAGAGCTATTTCCCCCGTACATTGTTCCTTGTGGGCAGTTACGAGATTGACGGTACCGGCACGGTAGTGCTTGCATCGGCGGAAAACGGACTTCAGATAAATCTGCTCGGAGTCAATTTCTTCGATTTCACTAGCCAGAGCAGCTGCGAACAGTTCGTGGGGACTATCATCCACGAGTTCGCACATATCCTCGATGGCAATATCGCCGTTCCTGTCGAGTTCGATCTCGTGACCCAGTTCGGCTATATCGGTGACCAGTACACCAGTGCTCCGGGAGACTATCTGCAGAACGGATTCCTGAGCAACTATGCGCGGTCGACCCCTGCCGAAGATATCGCAGTGATGGTCGCAGCCCTTGTCGGCAATGATGATGCATGGTGGGAAAGCACACTCAGCCAGGCCGGCAGTACAGGACGGCCTCTCCTCGAGAAGAAGAGGGATATCATTGTCTCGTGGCTCAGGGATGATTTCAGCATCGATGTCTACGAATGGCATGACATATACACAGGCCGTGTGGCTACCATCGACCGGATAGACTGGGAGAGCCTGGATGATTAGCAATCTGTAAAAGCAAAAAGAGACTTATGTACCGTAAAATGAAAATATCAGGACTGCTCGCAGCCGCTCTCCTTGCGGCTGCAGGCTGCCAGGATGACTTCTATGTCTTTGAAGACTCTGCATCCGAACGTATAGAGCAGGGATTGTCGAAATATGACCAGGCACTGCTTGATGGCAGGACTTGGGTGATGGAATACTTTCCGAGCGAAGAACTGGAGTACGGCGGATGGATTTATGTCCTCCGGTTCAATGATGACCATACTGTACGCGCATGGTTCGAGGGCGAGACTTTCGCTGATGATACCAATATCGAGACTCCGTATGCCGTGGAACATTCTACCGGGCCAATGCTGAAATTCGTCAACTACAATGACTATCTGCACTATTTTGCCTTTCCGGGAGGGAACGGGTCTGGCTTCCAGGGATATGAAGGGGACTACGAGTTCTCTTTCATGGAGATTACTCCCGACAATGAAATCATAATGCGCGGTATCAAGACGGAGAATGATATCATCCTCCGTCCTATTCCTGACGGCTATACTCCGGAGGAATATGTGGCTGCAGTGCGTGAATGGCAGGCGGATGTCGCTCCTACCTCCTTGAAGTTCATGGTTAACGGCAAGCAGTACGGGACATTTACCCGCGAGAGCACATTCCGTGATGACAGTTTCGAGGACTGCTACAAGAGCAAGCTGTGGACAATCCACTATACCTACCGGCAGCAGAAGACCAACAGTGTGGGGGAACCTGTATATGACGAGATTACGGGTGAGCCGGTGTATGAAGATGTCAATGTGAGTGATGAGCTTTCCTTTATCCATTATCCCGATGGCACGATGTGTCTCTATGAGCCGTACACCTTCAAGGGAGAGCTTGAAGGGCTTGCGGACCAGACTATCCAGACCCTCAAATGGGAAAAGGGGACTGTCTCCACAGCGGATTATTTCGTCTGCACGGACTCCCTGCTTGAGATTCGCTTCGAACAGTAATGCCGGGATCCAGGCCAATGAAAAAACAACTTCTTCCGTATATCGTTTTAGTACTGCTTTCGGCAGCCTGTTCAGACAGGCTGTCCGAAATGCAGGAAATACCGTCCGGGACAGAGCCTTCTTCTGCCCGGGATGCTTTCGTGCCCGGTGTGTTCCGTGTCAAGGTCAGCGAGGATTCTCCGGAGCTTGACACCAAGGTGTTCACCAGAAGCGGAGGTTCCGGCAGTGAGGAGTTTGACAGGGCGGCTGTCAAAGCCGGGGCGGTCAGTCTCTCCAGGGTATTCTCTGATGGGGACCGCTTCCGCGAGAGACGGCGCAGAGCCGGGCTGCACAGGTGGTATGATGTCCATTTCAACGAGGACATCTCTGTTGACGAGGCTATTGCGAGATTCGGGAATCCTGAGTGCGTTGTCTGTGTCGAGCCTGTCTACCGTATGGTACAGACTGCTGAGGAGATATCTGATGCCCCTCTGTACAGGACTCTTGACTTGTCATCTTCTCCGTTCAACGACCCTCTGCATTCCAACCAGTGGTTCATGCACAATGATGGCTCCCTGCCATATTCGGTGGCCGGGGCTGATCTCAACCTGTATCCAGCATGGACACAGACGGCCGGGAGCGGGGATGTTATAGTGGCGATATGTGACGGAGGCATTGACTTTAACCATGAGGACCTCAAGCCCAATATGTGGGATGACGGTCAGGGGCACTGCGGATACAATTTCAACCTGCACAGTTATGAGATAACCCCGAGCGACCATGGAACCCACGTCGCAGGCATTGTTTCCGCCGTCAACAACAACGGCAGGGGCTGCTGCGGCATAGCAGGCGGTGACGGGAGCGATGGAAGCGGAGTGAAGCTGATGAGCTGCCAGGTCTTCGATGATGAAGGGCATGCGGATATTGTAGATATAATGACGTGGTCTGCAGACCACGGGGCAGTGATAAGCCAGAACAGCTGGTCATATACGGGGGTATCCGACCTGTCACAGGCGGGCAAGGATGCCATCGACTATTTCATCCGCAATGCGGGTTGCGATGAGGATGGAAACCAGCTGCCTGATTCACCCATAAAAGGAGGAATTGTCATATTCGCTGCAGGAAACGATGGGGAGGAAACACCGAAGTTCCCTGCTGCATACGGGCCTGTCATAGCCGTGGCATCTCTTGGGTATGATATGAGAAGGGCCTCCACCTCCAATTACGGGGAGTGGATTGACATAGCTGCGCTCGGCGGTGAGGCAGGAGACAGCAGAATGGGCGTGTACAGCACTCTCCCGGACAATGAATATGGATTTGCCGCAGGTACATCAATGGCGTGCCCGCAGGTATCTGGCATAGCAGCACTTGCCATATCGAAATTCGGAGGCCCGGGCTTCACGAGCGATGACCTTGTTGCGATGCTGATGGAATCGGGCCGCAGGGAATTGACGGAAAGCCATAATCCCCAGTATGCAGGGAAGCTCGGAAACGGACTGATAGATGCCGGGTACATATTCTTCAAGGATGCTGTACCATCCCCGGTCACGGAAGTGGATGCCACAGGCCGGAGATGCAGGATAGAGATGCAGTGGCAGGCTCCGGCAGACTATACCGGCCAGGCCGTCACCTCGTATGAAATATATGTTTCCGATACTCCGTTCTCGGCCTCGTCCGTTGACGGGATACCATCCTCGGCTGCCAGATATACTCCGGAAGTCTCGGTGGGTGATGACGGTACTACTGTGTCCTGCAGTATATCCGGACTCGGAACAGATACGGAATACTGTATTGCGGTAGTGGCTCTCAGCCCTGGAGGTACGCCTTCTTCACCGCACATATTTACTGCGCGGACTTCGGATACGGTGCCGGAAGCTGTTGGACAGCTGCCTGACATCTATCTTTCGGGTGGGGACAGTTTCGGGGTTTCCATACCGTTGGATGGTTATTTCTCTGATGCCGACATGCCGGATGATGGACTGACCTATTTCGTCTCTTTCCCGGCAGCAGGGACTGTGACAGGGAGGATCGAGGGCACATCCCTCAGGCTTTTCCCTCAGGGTGCTGGGACAATTACACTGACTGTAATCGCTTCCGATATGGACGGGAAGACAACGGGGCAGCCGATGCGTGTCATTGTGGACAGCGCAGGTCCGGACATAGACTTGTATCCGAACCCTTGCGCTGATGTCCTGAATGTCCGGATTCCTGGAGCCGATGGCGATTTCCCGGTCCGCATCTATGACCTGGCGGGCGGGCTTGTCTTGTCGGCCTCCGTGCGCGTTGCAGAGTCCGGGGATGGCCTTTCCGCTTCTCCATCCGGAACTTTGGATGTGTCATCCCTCGCTCCGGGGAGGTACATTTGCGAGGTGGATTATTTCGGCAAGACAGTTTCCTCTATGATTATCAAACGATAAAGTGACAGGCAGATGCGAAATACAATAACCATATTCATATCGGCCGTCCTGCTCGGGGCTGCTCAAGCACTTCCTGCGCAGTCCGTGAGTCCTGCCCTGACTTTCGTGCTGATGGATTCAGATGCACGTACGGCAGGAATGGCCGGAGCTGGAGCTCTGCTGCCGGACAACCCGTCTGCAGTCCGTCACAATGCAGCTGCAGTCCTGTCAGGGGAACGCAGTGTCGGGGCAGCAGTGTCTGCCGGACCTTGGAATTCCCGTTTCGACACAGCTGATGTACTGTATTCCGCCAGCGGATACTGGAATATAGATGACAGGAACGGCATAGTTGCCGGGGTGCGCTATATAGCTGGAGATGAGATAGCCCTGACTGATGACTGGGGCTATCCTGCAGGGACTGCCAGTCCGTATGACCTTGCCGCCGAGATAGGATATGCAAGAGGGTTCGGAAAGCACATCCGTGCATCGCTGACTGCACGGTATCTCCGTTCCGACCTCGGTCTTGGAGATGCTCCGATGCAGGGATTGTCGTTCGACATTGCCGCAGTCTATCACGGCAGGGCAGGTTTCAGGGATGGGGCAAGTTGGAGTGTCGGCGTGAAGTTGGCCGATCTCGGGCCGAAGGTCCGGGCCGGGGAGGGTACAGGATATCCTCTCCCGATGAGGGCAGTGGCCAGTGGGTGCGTAGTGCTTCCATTTTCGGCAAACCACGTCCTGAATGTGGCGGCTGATATCGGATGCCGTTTCTCTCCTGTGGCTTTCGAGGCAGCTGCAGGCGTGGAATATGTCTTTCTCCGCCACGGGATTGTCCGTGCCGGATACCACGCGGGGGATGCTCTTACAGGCGGAAACCATGCGGCTGTCGGGTGCGGATTCATTGCCGGTCCTGTCAGATGCGATGCATCCTGGAGACTGGCCGGGGATGGGCCTCTTGATGACACATTCTGTTTCACTTTGGCTCTGCTGTTATGATACCGGCTGCAATCCTGACCTGTTCCGCCTCATCCCGGCATGAGCCCTGTGGGGGAATCCGCCTAAGGAAAAACAACAGGCTAAAATGATATTGGCCTTTTTATGTATGATTTTATCCTCGATACAGAAGAATAATAGAGAAATTTGTTCATTGACACTTATAGACTAAACACTAATAACTGATACATTTATGAAAGCACCGAGACTCTTGACATTTCTGTTTGCGGCTGCTGTCCTCTCTGCATGTCAGAAAGAGGAACTGACCGGTCCGGAGTATGACATGGATGCCGTAGCATTCCAGGGTATTGCGACCTTTGCCGCTTCAGGTTCATCGGAAGAGGCCTTTGACCTGCTGTGGGAAGCCGATGTGGACCGTATCGGCCTGTTCACGCTTGCCGGAGGCGAGGTAGAGCTGGCCAATGTCTACTATGCAGCCACCTCCACAGGACAGGGAAGCGTGGATTTCTTGAGCCCGTCACGCAACAAAGGCATAAAATGGGATGAGACCAGCACCGTTGTGCGTGACATCTATGCCTATTATCCATACAAGGCTTCCAACAACGACTACACCTCAATCCCTGTCTCCATTTCTGCGCAGCAGACCGGTATGCCGGGAGACAGCAGGACGGTGAAGGATAATATCAGCCTGTATGCATCGGCGATGGGAGTCGCATCTTCTGCCGAGTCTGTGCCTCTCTCGTTTGCTGCTACTGCTGCCATTATCAGGCTTGACATCAATTCGACAGTGCCTGTCCCGTCTGTGAAGAGACTCACGCTTTCTGCAACACAGGGTGTGAACCTCGCATCGGATGGAGGGTCTGTCAATCTTGCCGACGGGACCATAACCTGGGATCCGGCAGCGACCCCATCCAATGTCATCGAATACACATTCCAGGAGCCGGTGAACATCAGCGGCGAGCCTGTTACGGTGTACCTTGCGGTCAATGAGATTGTTCCAGGGCTTTCCCTCGACCTTGAGCTGCAGTACGGTTCGGACAGGACCCTCGCTCTCGGGGAGCTGACAGTGCCGGAAACAGGCATCAAGGCTGGAACTGTAACCACATATCCCGTGAATTTCGAATATCAGGGTGCGGATGGCTACGAGGATGCCATCGACCTGAGTGCGAACGGAACAGCAAACACCTATATCGTTTCCAAAGCGGGAGCGACTTACCGTTTCGATGCCACAGTAAAGGGCAACGGTATCCCGCGTACATTCACCTGGACAGAGAGCGATGGCACGGAGATCACCCGTTCCTATTCGGACCTCGACATCAATCCTGTGGATGTACGTCTCGTGTGGTACAACTCGCCGAAGACTGCGGATGGATATTCCGACAAGAGTCCGGTGGACCTTTCTTCATTGACGTATGAACTCGGTACGGTATATTTCTCCACTCCTGAGCCTTTCGTGCCAGGCAATGTGCTGATTGCCGCATACAACGAAAGCGGAGAGATACTCTGGAGCTGGAACATCTGGGCAGCGGAGAACTATGATCCGGAGACTACGGCGAAGACGGCCGGCCGTTATACCGTTATGGACAGGAATCTCGGCGCCGTCGCAGGCCCTGAGGTGATGAACAGTTCCGACATCCGTGAGGCAGCCTGGGCAGTCGGCAACTATTACCAGTGGGGCCGCAAGGATCCGTTCCCGGCTCCTGCAGAATACAGCGATGATGGATTGGATGGCGGAAAGGAAATGTACTGGGGTCTTCCTACCCACACACCGATAGCAGATTATATGCAGGATTATTCATCCAAATCATGGGGTTCTGCGGACCTCATCTTCGGAAGCGAGCCTGCGGACAACGGACGCCAGCTCTCATCCGTGCTCGGCAGCAGTTTTACCGTGGACCAGGCGGTGGAGGAATCCATCAAATATCCTTATCGCTGGATGTTCTGGTCAGGAACGGATAGCGGTAACGACAATTACAACTGGACCAGAAGCAGCCTTTCCGGAACGGCAAACGCCAAGGCATGGCGTTATCTCTGGGGCAATCCTATAGTTGACCCTGAATACGGCACCGATGAGTCCGACAACGTGAAGACCATCTATGACCCGTGTCCTCCTGGCTGGAAAGTGATGCCGCGCGAGGCCTATGCTTTCGCAGCAGCCAGTACGACTGCACTGTCCCATGGGCGGTACAACGAGCATACCGGATTATATTTCCCTGCAACGGGCCAGAGACAGGCAGGTTTCGGAGGAAGCCAGATCCGATCCCTTGGAGGACTGTCCATATTCCTCGAGACTTCGAATGTTTCGGACAACGAGCAGTGGCAGGGCAACGAGGGCGGAGTCAGCGATTATAACTCGTATATAGGCGCCGGCTACAATGTTCGCTGTGTCAAGGAAGAGGCAGGAAGTCTCTCTCTGACCCATGCGGGTCCTGCGTGCGTGCTCATAGGCGACTCCATCACGAGGACATGGAACAGTTATGTCCCGACATTCTTCCCTGACCACAACTGTGTGGCCTACGGAGCGGATGGTACCACCACCAACAATTTCGTGGGCAGGTTCTTCTCCCAGGCGATCGCCAACGACCCTAAGGTCGTGCATATAATGGGCGGTATCAACGATATGGCCGGCAATGACGGATCAATCCCTACGGAAGAGGAAATCTTCGAAAACTTCAAGACCATGGCGGAGCAGGCCGCAAGCTGGGGCATCAAGGTGATGATAGGCTCCACTCCTCCTGCGGGCAGGATAGGCTGGCAGAATGATGAATGGAATGCCGAGCATCCTGTTATCCCGCGTGTGCAGAATCTCAACAAAATGCTGAAGGCATACTGCGAGGAGCGCGGCTTCACCTATGTGGATTACTATTCTGCGCTTGTGGATGAGACAGGTGCCCTGAAGCAGCAGTACAGGAACGATGATGTCCATCCTAATCCCGGCTGTTTCGAGACTGTGATGGGCCCTATCTTCCTCGATGCTCTCCAGAAGGCAATGTATGTCCAGGATTCATCCAACCCTGGAGGAAATGTGGATGATTTTGAAAAGGAGCCTTGGAACTGATCTGTCGTCAGACCAAAGGGAATCATGGAATTCCATTCCGAGCGTAGCGGAGAATCTGAAAAACGAAAAAATACAAGATTATGAAATATACACCATATATCACGATTCTGGCCGTGCTGCTGGCGACCGCATGTGCCAAAGAGGAAATCAGGGAGGACCAGCAGTTGACCTTTCCTGAGAACGGAATCCGTTTCTCGGGTACAGTGGGCACAGATGACCGGGACGGCACCCCATCCACCCGTACAGTATATGAGGACCAGGAGGACAGGATAGCCGTTAACTGGGAAACCGGTGACCAGATCGGCCTTTTCTGCGAAGTCGGGGAAGGTACGGACAACCTCGAACTCACGGCGGCCAACTTCGGGTACCGCAACAAGACCGTGGAAAGCTCCAAGACAGCCGACTTCTCTGAATATCTTCTTTCTGGAGAGGTAGCCTGCTGGAGCGATGAGACCACACCTCACGATTTCTATGCATACTATCCTTACAGGAAGACAGCGACGGGGGCGGAAGCAGACCCGAGGGCGGTTCCTGTCGAACTGCCGGCAGTCCAGTCCTGGCTCTCTACGGCTCCGTTGGACTATTTCTCGGACATCGACTTTATGTATGCCGAGGCACTTGACAAGACACAGACTGAAGTCGGTGAAGACCAGCCTGTAGATCTTGATTTTCATCATCTTTTCCCTGTGCTGCAGGTGAATATCCGCACGACGAGATTCGCGAGAATTGATGCCCTTGTTTTCCGCTGCACAGACCCGGGCGAGACGGTCTCTTTCGGTGAAGGCTCCACCGTTGACCTCACTACAAGAGAGATTACAGCATCCGAAGCTACCTGCGAGATCCGTCTGGAGGGCAGCCTGAGCTCTATGATAAGCAGTTACTCCACTTTCCAGATGCTCATCTCTCCCGGGCACGAGGGCAAGTCATTCGAAATCATCGCTGAGATCAACGGCAAGGAATACAAGAGAGAGACTCCTCTCGAAGTGCCTGAAGGCGGACTTCTCGGAGGCAAGACATACGTGGTGACCATTGATGGGCTGGAGATAGCCGATGAAGATGCAGAACCTCTGACGAACCTGAGCGAGCAAGAGACTGCCAATACCTACTATGTTACGGAGGCCGACCGTCTCTACTGTTTCGATGCTACTGTCAAGGGCAACGGACAAGGCTCGATTACGGGTGAATCCGTGGATATTGACCCGCAGGATATCCTTGTCCTCTGGTATAGCCGTGAGCAGCTCGGATACGGCCCGTGGACCAATACGGAACCTCCGATCAGCCTTGAGACCTTGAGCCTCGAGTCAGATGGAAATATCTATTTCAAGACCCCTGAAACATTCCGCTCCGGACAGATGGTCATTGCGGTCTTCGACAAGGATGTGGACTATGACATGATAGAGGTGAATAATGAACGTCAGATTACCAATGCAGATATCCTCTGGAGCTGGAACATAATTTTCTCGGAGGGTTACGACCCGGACAATGTAGCCAACCAGATACAGAAAGGAGGATATACTTTCATGTCTCGCGATCTCGGTGCCATTATAGATCCGGAGGATGCAGTTTCCGGAACACAATATAACGGTACCCAGCTCGCATCGTCCTGCGGCAATGTCTACCAGTGGGGCCGCAAGGATCCGTTCCCTGGAGTCCCTGACTATACCAGCGCCAACCATAATTATATGACAAACCTGTGGTTCGCTCCCGGATTCACAGACATCGTGTCGCTGCAGGCCAATATCCAGCGTCCTTGGAACAGGGTGACAGAGAGAAACATATTCCCGCCGTCGACCGACTCCCTCTGTATCAATATCCAGAACAAGGGGCTTTCTGCAGCCGATGTGCTCGAACTTGAAGAGAAGAATCCTCATCTGTGGATTCAGGCCGAAGGCAATCTCTTCACTGACGAAAGCGCAAAGGCTCTATGGGGCAATCCTGACCATTCCCTGACGATAGGAGACAAGACAATGTACGACCCTTGTCCTCCGGGATGGAAGGTTATGAGCCGTACTGCATGGAATGCTCTCACGGAAAACGGGACAGCTGTAGGAAAGGTGGGAGTCAAATCCGGAGATTCCTATATTGATGGCAGGGGAATCCTGTATATGGATTCTTGGTTTGCATGCAGTGGGGATCTGTACAGCCACAATTCGGGTGGCAATCCTCAGGGGGGGACGAATTTCACATACTCCAGCCATTGGCTCGACGGGTCGTTCGATGCGTCAGTGGTGTTCTTCAACGGTACCGGCAAGAAATCAGGCGATGACGCCCCTGCCGGAAGCGGTTCTGCCGGCAGGACAGACAGAGGGGTGGCAGTCCGTTGTATGAAGGTCATCCCCGGCCCGGTTAACCCAGGCGGAGAGGAGATAGACCCTATCGAGAAGGAGGAGTGGAACTAAGCTTCTTTCCGGATGTCAGTGAATAGTCTGATAAATGAATATAACGACAAGAATATGAAATATATACCATATATGACAATCCTGGCGGGGCTGCTAATGGCAGCCTGCGCAAAGGAAAATATCGTCGAGGAAGGGCAGAAGGTTTCCGATAATGCAGTCACTTTCTCCGGCTTGATGGATTCCCGTCAGGGCAGCGAGTCCGCTCCCGGTACGCGTACATCGTATAACGACAATGGCAATGTTATCAATGTCGAATGGGCCGAGGGGGACGGGATAGGAATTTTCTGCAAGGTCGGAGATGCGGTTACGGCTGCAAACTTCCATTACAGCAACACGACTGCCGGCAAGATGGCCTCTTTCAGCGCGGTAGATGAGGCAATATCTTGGGAGGATATGGAGTCACTCCATGATTTCTATGCCTATTATCCGTATGCGGCGACTGCTGTGGACGCGCAGGCCGACTTGCATGCCGTCCCTGTCTCGCTGCCCGCCGTACAGGTTTATGATGAAGCGGATCCTATGGGGCATCTTGCCGACAATGGCTTCATTTATGCCAAGACGGAAGGACAGTCAAGAGAGATTGTAGGGAACGGAAGCGTCCCTTTGAAGTTCTCCCATCTTTTCCCTGTGCTGGAGGTACGTATCACTGCGGACAGGTTCGCCTTCTTGGACAGGATTGTTTTCCGCAGCAAGACCGGGACTTCCAAGGTGTCGTTCGAGGGTGGCAAGGTAGATATCGAGACCGGTAACCTGGATCTTTCAGGGGCTGAAGGCGGCCCATCCACCAGTCTTGAAGGCAGTATGCCATTATTGATGTCAGTGCCTGTGTCATTCTGTCTGCTTATGCCTCCGGGACATGGCGGGGAGGACTTCGTCATAGAGGCTGTGATAAACGGCAAGACAGAGACTCTGGCCGAGCGGACTGCCCCTGAGGAGGGCTTTGCTGCCGGCAAGGCATATTATGTCAATGCCTCGATGTCCATAGATGAGTCGGATACAGCACCGGTGGTCGACCTCAGCGCAGAAGAGACGGCTAATACATACTATGTGACCAAGGCCAACACCCTCTACAGTTTCGATGCCACTGTCAAGGGTAACGGTGAGCAGCAGTATGCGCTTGAAGAGACGACCATTGAGCCGAAGAGCCTGCTCGTGCTCTGGTACACATGTCTGCAGACATCTTCTGAACCGTGGGCACGGAATGAACCTATCCTCGTGGAGACCCTGACTCTCGGTCCTGACGGCAGGGCATACTTCAAGACACCGGTAGCATTCGTCCCTGGAAATGTGGTGATTGTCGCGCTTGACCGGGAACTTGACTATGACACTGTAGATGCAGATGAAACCACGCACGTCATTTCCAATGCCAATGTGCTCTGGAGCTGGAATCTTGTCGTGGCTGAAGGCTATGATCCTATGGCTGCTGAAAACCAGTATCAAAAAGGCGGATATATATTCATGTCACGTGATCTCGGAGCATTCTTCGATTCAGAAGATGCTTTAATCGACGGTGCCACCAACATGTTCGCTCTGGCCGGTACGGCCGGCAACTGCTACCAGTGGGGCCGCAAGGACCCGTTCCCTGCTTTCCCGTGTTATGACAGCGGTAAAGATGGCGGATTGGCTTTCACCCCGGCATATACCCTGATCCCTGCTCTTGACAGGGGGACAATCCCGGCTGACGGAAGCGGCAGGCCTGCATATAACCAGATTTTCGGGAATACATCCGGAACCATTCCTCTCGATGTAAGCGGCAATACATACAGTACCACGGCGGAATTCGTACAGGAGCAGACACAGAATCCTCATCTCTGGCTCAGGACTTGGAGTATCCCTGGAGATGACAAGTCCAATCTCTGGGGAAATCCCGATGGAGACAATATAGGAGTCAAGACTATTCATGACCCGTGCCCTCCTGGATACAGGGTGATGACCAGGGCAGCATGGAATGCCTTGACAGAAAACCAGGCTCCATCTCTGGCCGTAGTAGTGGACCACAGGAGAGGGATTCTGCTGGATGGCTCATGCTATTTCCCTGTCTACGGCAACATTCCTTTACGCACAATTGAAGGTATAAGCCAGGGAGACAGAGGATGTTTCAACTATACAGGCAATGGAGGCCGTACAGGATTGTGGACTGCGGAAATGACTGCCGTCTCTTTCTATGGAGGAGGGAAAAACCCGGGAGATGCGGCTGAATATACTACAGCAGACAACCCAAATCTAATGCAGGGCTGCAGTGTCCGCTGCATAAGGACGCTTTACACCGGAGTCTTGCCTGGTACCGATGGAGACGGCAATCTCGTTGACCTTGGCAGGGAGGACTGGTAATGGAAACATTACCTTCTCCGGATACCGGAAAAGAATCTTCAGAATGGAATAAATTATCTGATACAATGAAATATACACTATATATCACTGTGATGGCCGTGCTGCTGGCGGCTGCGTGTGCAAAACAGGAAATTTCGGATGACAGCAGCATATCTGCCCTGCCGGAAAATGCGGTAAGTTTTACGGGAACGATATGCAGTGAGAGCCAGTCCGGCAATAATGTGCCCGATACGCGTACTGTGTATGCGGACGGAGGGCAATCCATAGCCGTCAACTGGGCGGAGGGTGACGGGGTCGGCATCTTCTGCAGTACGGGAGATTCCTTTACTGCCTCCAATGTCGGCTATGAGACATCCGCGTCCGGAACCGATGTCGCATTCCTGCCTTTGAATAATGGCAATGTGATAGTCTGGTCCGACAATACTTCCCCACATAAATTTTATGCATACTATCCATACAGCCCGGCATCTGAAGGTACGGCTGCGGATATCCATAAGGTGCCGGTCAGCCTGCCTTCCGTGCAGATGTTTGATTCTGCTGATCCGTTCGGGCATCTTGCCGGCATAGACTTCCTGTATGGTTCCTCCGGTGAAGTTACACAATCGCAGGATGACGGCAGGGTAAGTCTGGATTTCAATTATCTATTCTCCGTGCTCGAGGTGCGCCTTTGCACTTCGCTGTATGCTGCCGTGGATGCCGTGGAACTGACCTGCACTGATGGGACGGAAGCACTTGCATTCGATGGCGCGACGATGGACATCGAGACGGGGACAATAGATGTGTCAGGAGCCGAGACATCAAACAGTATTAGGCTTGAAGGCAGCCAGAACACTAAAATGAGCGACTATGTTTCATTCTATATGCTCATCTCTCCGGGGCATGCAGACAAGACATTCAATGTAACTGCTGAGATAGGCGGAAAGACATATAAGGTCGTTTCAGAGAAATCGGCTCCGCAGACAGGATTTGAGTCAGGCAGGACATACGTGCTGGATGCAGGTCAGGTGCAGATCGATCCGGAAGACGCCGAACCGGTTACAGACCTCAGTGCAGCCGGCACGGCCAACTGCTACTATGTGACTGAACCTGGCACGCTCTACCGTTTCCGTGCCGATATCAAGGGCAATGGAGTCGACCCTGCCGGAGGTGATGTCAATATCGTTCCGAAGAGCGCGCTTGTTCTTTGGTACACCTGTTTCCAGACAACCAACAGCCCGTGGTCTCAGGAATCACCGGTGGTAATCAGTTCACTGGGACTCGAGTCCGATGGATACATCTATTTCAGGACACCGGAGACTTTCGTGAACGGAAATGTGGTGGTCATCGCGATTGATGAGAATCTTGACTATGCTGAAATTCAGGCACAGAACCGTCAGATTGCAAATACAAACGTGCTGTGGAGCTGGAATCTCGTAGTCACCGAAGGGTATGACCCGAACAGTGTCGGCAGCCAGTTCACCAAGGGCGGCTATACTTTCATGAGCAGAGATCTCGGTGCTATCATCGATCCGGAGCAGGCCCTGATCGGAGGGACCTGGAACAGGACATCCCTTGCCGCTGCGATAGGCAACTGTTACCAGTGGGGACGAAAGGATCCGTTCCCATCTCTGCCTGATGTCAATTCATATTGGGCGGATTATACCACCAATCTGCAATTTACTCCGGCATATACCCCGATTCCTGCATTGGATCTGGGCAAATTCGGAATGACATCCCCTGACAGGTCTGCAGACCACCAGATTCTGGGAACGACAGATGAGACAATCTGCATGACTGTGCCATCTGATGTCACGACCCATGAAGCCCGTATCGGGTTGCTTATTGAGAATCCTCATATTTGGATGACACTTTCCGGTGAAGGGTATCTGGTGCCGGATGATGCAGGAAAGGCTATATGGGGGAATCCGGAGAATTCCGGGGTCGGAGAGAAGACGATGTATGACCCTTGTCCTCCTGGTTGGAAAGTAATGAGCAAGGAGGCATGGTTAGCTCTGACGGACAATCTCAGCGGCACGGTCGCAAAGACGGATGGGATAGATGGAATCCTTGTGGATGACAAGTATTATTTCCCTGTGACAGGAGGTCTGTGGCGCAATGATAAAGGACATGTCAGCGGTTATGCGGCAAGTTGTGGCGTACCTGCGGATTCGGGCTACTGGTTCGATGCCTCCTATACAGATAACGGATACGGTAATTTCCGCACTGCAGTCGGATTTGCAAATGAAGGAGGGGACCGTAGCGTTACGTGCAGCATCATGCAGACGACATACGGGACAAACGGTGCAAGTGTCCGCTGCATCAAGATAAATCCTGGTACGGCAGTCCCTGGCGGACAGCTCGACAACTTCGACAAGAAGGACTGGTTGAAGAATCTGGTAAATTGAAAAAAACACAATGTCAAACGATATGAAATACAGACAATATCTTGCCGCGCTGGCCATACTTCTTGCGACAGCCTGTGCAAAGGAAGAGATTACAGAGGAGACCAAACCCTCTCTGCCTGAGGATGCAGTCTTGTTCTCCGGCTCCGTGGAGCGGATGGCCGGTACACGCACTTCGTACGAGGATACTGAAGAGTCCATCATCGTGTCGTGGGCGGAAGGAGACCGGATCGGTGTATTCGGCGAGCTTGATGGCACGGTGTATGCGTCCAACTACGGCTATCGGAACAGCACTGAAGGCCAGACCGCCTCTTTTTCTGCCATTGATGCAGACAAGGTCATCAGAAAGGCAGAGGGTTCACATACATTCTATGCCTGTTATCCATATACAGCAGGAGATGATATTGATGTCGAGTCCGTGCCGGTAACCCTCCCGGCCGAGCAGACATTCGACCCTGCTCTTCCTCAGGGACAGTTCTCCGCACTGGACTTTATGTATGCCAAGGCCGAGGGTGTGACATTCTCCGGCAGCGAGCAGGAGGACTATGTGGTGCCTCTGGCTTTCTCTCATCTTTTCTCGGTCCTGGAGATAAGGATTGCTACCGACAGGCCGGCAATAGTGGACAAGCTGATATTCAGCTGTGATGAGGCATCTGAGGCCGTCTCTCTCGGAACAGGATCGACTGTCAGTCTCAAGACCGGAGAAATCACGGCGGCTGATCCGACCAATACGGTCGTTCTGAACGGCAGCCAGGGTACGATGCCTGGCAGCCTGACCGTATGGCAGATGTTCATTACCCCGGGTCACGAGAACAGGACATTCACCGTCAAGGCGGTCATCAACGGCAATGAATACACCGTCGTGGAAGCCAAGGCTGCTCCGGAAGGAGGTTTCCTTGCAGGCGATACCTACCGTCTGACAAACGACAATCTGGAAGTTAATGCGGCTGATGCCACATCGCTTGACCTCAGCATCAACGGCACTGCAAACACATACATCATTTCCGAGCCCGCCACGGCCTATACCTTCAATGCAAAGGTTATGGGTAACGGCATTCCGCGCACATTCACTTGGACAGAGAGCGATGGAACGGAAATCACCCGCTCCTATTCGGATCTCGGCATCGAACCCGAGGATGTGAAGGTGGTGTGGTACAACACCCCCAAGACAGCCGAAGGTTATGTCGACGAATGTCCTATAGTGCTTGAGAGCGTGTCTTACGACAAGGCAACAGGTCTCGTCACCTTCATCACTCCTCAGCCGTTCGTGACCGGAAATGTCCTGCTTGCCGCGTATGATGCCGCCGGGACGATCCTCTGGAGCTGGAACATCTGGGCTGCAGGAGAGGGTTACAGTGCCGATGCAACGGCAAGGAATGTGGGCAGGTACGTGATGATGGACCGCAACCTCGGCGCCGCCGCCGGCCCGGAGGTGATGAATACAGCGGATGATGCCAAGGCTGTAGGACATTATTACCAGTGGGGCCGCAAGGATCCGTTCCCTGCCATGGCTGAATACGGTAAGAAATCCCCTACCGGAGTCATTGCGACTTCCGGAAGTACTTCCGGAAGCTGGGGACTGCCATCACACACTCCGATAGATGAACTCAGGAGCGCTAATCAGACTCTGGAATTTAACGACCTGATTTTCGGTACTGATGCAATCGCAAACTGCTGTCAGTTGAAGACTGAAATAGGCGACAGTTTCACTACAGAACAGAGTCTGCCTGTGTCCATCAAGTATCCTTACAAATGGATGTCTTACGAAGGCAGTGATGCAAAATGGAACGAATATGTCTGGTCGGCACCGTATGATATGCTGTCAACGCCGGAAGAAAGATTTTCATGGCGCTATCTCTGGGGTAATCCTAATCCGAATGCAAGTGTAGAGCAGACAGACAATGTCAAGACCATCTATGACCCTTGTCCTCCGGGCTGGAAAGTCATGCCGCGCCTTGCATGGGAGTTTGTGGATGATGGTCTCGAGACATTGACAAACGGATATTACAGTCCTGTGTACGACCTTTATTTCCCTTTCACAGGTCAACGTCAGGCCGGATTCGGCGGAAGCCTGATACAGGCGGTGGATATGCATTATCTGCATACTTGCAATGTGGGCGGGACTGCCCAGTGGGAAGTGATCAGGAATATGCTGTCCAATAGTCTTACCTACACCGCCGCCGGCCACAATGTCCGCTGCGTCAAAGAGGATATGGTCGTTGCTGACCTGCCTCACAGAGGCCCGCTCTGCGTGCTTATCGGTGATTCTATCACAAGGACCTGGAACTCGTATGATGGAGGCTTCTTCACTTCCAACAACCTCCTGGCAAAAGGTGCCGATGGACAGACGAGCCAGCAGATCCTCGACAGGTTCTACAGCGATGTGATCACCAACACCCCTCCGGCGGTGCATATAATGTGCGGAATCAACGACATAGCCAACAATGACGGGGCGAACCGTACCAATGAAGGCATTTTCGCTAATATCAAGGCTATGGCTGAAATGGCCGCAGGTTACGGGATCAAGGTGATGATAGGTTCGACACCTCCTGCCAACTATATCTGGTGGGTAGAAAATGCGGAGCAGTGGAACGAGGAGCATCCGGACACTGCAAAGCGCGTAATCGATCTGAATGAAGACCTCAAGGCATATTGCGAAAAGAACGGCTTCATCTATGTAGACTACTGGAATGCGCTTGCTGACACGGATGAAGACAATCTCAACGGTCTCAAGGAAGAATATCAGGTGGATTCGGTGCATCCTAATACCAAATGCTTCCAGGAGGTGATGGGACCGATTTTCCTGGATGCCCTTGACGAGGCTCTTGAAATCCCTGGCTCGGCTGCACCTGGCGGTCAGCTCGATGATTTCGACAGAGAGGATATTACACTTAACTGATCACTGCCATGAAATATACATCATATCTTACAATGCTGGCTGTCCTGCTTGCGGCAGCCTGTACAAAGGACGACATTACAGAGACTGTCACGCAGCCTGCTCCGGAGAATGCCATCAGCTTCTCCGGGCAGATGAAGCCTGCCGATGGCGATGCGTCTGCACCGGGTACCCGTACCACGTACGGTGACAACGGGACGGCAATCACCGTGGAGTGGGCCGAGGGTGACGAGATAGGAGTCTTCGCCAAGGCCGGGAATGAGCTTATCGCTTCCAACTACGGTTACAGGACCCGTTCTGCAGGCAAGGAGACCACATTCGGTTTCATGATCTATGATGATGCCGTCTGCTGGGCCGATGAGACGACCGGGCATGATTTCTATGCCTATTATCCTTATTCCAAGACAACAGGAGATGACGTGCCGGACTATACCGCCATTCCTGTGACCCTTCCGGCGGAGCAGATTTATGACCCTGCCGACCCTCAGGGACAGTTCGCTGCCCTGGACTTCATGTATGCGGCTGCCACAGGGCAGACACAGGCGGCTGTCGGACAGGGGAGCGTGCCTCTGCAGTTCTCCCATCTGTTCTCCATACTGGAGGTGAAGGTCACTACCGACAGGTTCGCCACCATCGATGGGATTGTGCTTCGCTGCAAGGACAGCGGAGAGATACTGTCATACGGTGATGGTACTACAGTCGATCTCTCGACAGGAACCGTAACTCCGGCAGAAACAGGCAACGGTGCTGAAATCAGAGTTGCAGGTACGCAGAGTACGAAGGTCAGTTCCTACACTACCTGGCAGATGATGATATCTTCCGGCCATGCGGACAAGGAGTTCGAGGTATTGGCGATGATCAATGACAAGGAACAGCTTGCTGCTTCCTTTACCGTGCCTGCCGCCGGACTTGCCGCAGGGAAGACCTACTGCGTGACCGTCGATGGCATGAAGATAGCTGATGAGGATGCGGAGACGATAGTCGACCTCAGTGCTGACGGTACCGCCAACTGCTACTATGTCACCCAGCCTAATACCCTCTACCGTTTCAACGCATCCGTGAAAGGCAACGGAGAAGCCTTGTCGATTGACGGCCTTTCATATAGCGAGGCCGATCTCAAAATAGCCCCGGAATCGGCGCTTGTATTGTGGTACAACTGTCTCCAGACATCATATTCCCCATGGCAGCAGCGCGAACCGATTGTTGTGGCATCATTGGGGCTTGAGGAGGATGGATATGTCTATTTCAGGACTCCTGAGACATTTGTTCCGGGTAATGTCGTGGTGATTGCCCTCGATGAGAAGCTCGGATACGAGGATGTGGAAGCAGAAGGTTCGATGGAAACAGTATGGCAGATAAGCAATGCCAATGTGCTCTGGAGCTGGAACCTTGTCGTGACAGATTATGACCCTGATGATACCGCAAACCAGATTACCCACGGTGGCTATACGATAATGGACCGCAATCTCGGGGCAGTCGTACATTGGGAGAATACAACGAGGACGCCGATGGCTATGTTGGAATCCATAGATCTGGCGTGGACAACCGGCAACTGCTATCAGTGGGGCCGCAAGGACCCGTTCCCTGGAACTCCAGACTATATGAGCAACGATGCGACCTATATGTCCAATCTGTGGTTCTCTCCGGCATTTACACCGGTCAATGCTCTTGACCGTGGCCTGTTTATCCCTCCTAAGGATTACATTGCAAGCAGGACTGCAGACCACCAGATATTCGGGGTTAAGACAGAGACTGTATGTCTGGATATACGCAGTTCAGACTATACCTCCGCTCAGATATTCGGCCTCCAGTCTGCCAACCCGCATCTGTGGATATACAGGAACAATAACGGTGACGCGACCAACAAAATGTTCAGTGATGCCGAAGGGCTTGCCGCCTGGGGCAATCCGTCACAGGATGTTGTAGGCCAGAAGACCATCTACGACCCTTGTCCTCCGGGCTGGAAAGTGATGACCAAGGCTGCATGGATGGGCATTACGGACAACCGGACAGCTGCTCCGGAATTCCGTGCGGACCAGACAGGGCGAGGAGTCTTCCTTTACGGCAAGTTCTTCCCGCTTGCAGGAAATGCGACATTATGGCACAATTCCAATGCAGCTCCGGATGGGAATGTACGCGGCGGCGGCCACGCCCTCTACTTTGTAGACGGTCCTGATGCAGGCAAGACTTCTGCACATGTGGTCGGATTCGGTACCTCATCCAATTTCTTCGATGCAGGTGGGGACATGACAATCACCCAGGTCGCAAACGACACCAACAGTGACAGGGGTGCTGCCGTACGCTGTATGAAGATACCTTCAGGACAGGCTGTCCCTGGCGGAGACATCGATGGCTTCGAAGGAGTCGACTGGTAGGAATGTCATTCCGAGCGTAGCACAGGAAAAACAAAGATTGTCATTCCGAGCGTAGCGAAGAATCTGTTAAAATCAAATGAATCAAAATTATACGACATGAAATATACACCGTATATAACCATTCTGGCCGTGTTGCTGGCGACAGCATGCGCCAAGGAAGAAATAATTGGGGAGCAGCAGCCGGTGCTGCCGGAAAATGCTGTCCGCTTCTCCGGATTGCTGGGACAGGAGGGGCAGGCGGATGCCGCCCCCGGTACCCGTACCTCATACGAGGATGCCGGCAATTCCATCAAGGTGCTGTGGACTGACACTGACGAGATAGGTGTCTTCTGCGAAGCCGGGGAAGTGCTGGCAGCATCAAATTATGGATATCGTAACGCGGTTGCAGGGGCTACCGCCTCTTTCTCTGCCATAGATGCGGATAAGGTGATTACATGGAACAATGGGGAGACGCACGATTTCTATGCATACTACCCGTATTCAGGGGGGGACATTTCTCCTGAGACTGTCCCTGTGACCTTGCCTGCGGAGCAGTCTTCCGATGCGGCCGATCCTGATGCCGGATTTGCCGCCCTGGATTTTATGTATGCAGTTTCGGAAGGCGTCACCAGTGCTTCCGATGGCAGGTTGGATGAGCCGGTTTCCCTGAAGTTCTCCCATCTTTTTGCAGTGGTGGATGTGAAGATTACGGCATCCCTGACTGCAGTGGTGGATGAGCTTGTATTCAGTTGTTCGGATGAGACTGCGGCATTGTCTGTCGGGGATGGTTCTTCGGTCAATATCAGGACAGGAGCCATCTCTGTCCAGAACCCTTCCAATGCCGTTACCCTTACAGGCAGCCGTAATGTGATGCCGGGCAGTGCGGTTTCTTTCCGTTTCCTTGTCAATCCCGGACATGCGGACAAGGAGTTCAGGATAACTGCGAAAATCAACGGCAAGGACTATCCTGTGGCGACAAAGACCGCGCCTTCTGCAGGACTTGAGGCCGGCAAGGTGTACCATGTCACTCCTGAGCAGCTGACCATCGCTCCTGAGGATGCCCTCACGGTGAACCTGAGTGCAAACGGGACTGCGAACACCTATATCGTCTCTTACCCTGCGACTACATACACCTTCGATGCCACTGTAAAGGGCAACGGCGTGGAACGGTCGTTCACATGGTCGGAGTCGGATGGTACGGAGATAACCCGGGGCTACACTTCTGCAGACCTTGAAATAGCCCCTGCTTCCGTAAGGCTCGTGTGGTACAACACCCCTAAGACTGCAGATGGTTATGTGAACGTGAGTCCTGTGACCCTTGAAAGTGTCTCCTACAATCCGGAGACAGGCATGGCCAGCTTCACGACACCTGCCGGATTCGTGGTCGGAAATGTCCTGCTCGCCGCGTATGATGCCGAGGGCACTGTACTCTGGAGCTGGAACATTTGGGCAGCAGGCGAAGATTATGATGCAGATGCTGCGGCCAGACAGGCGGGCACTTATGTTATGATGGACCGCAACCTCGGTGCGGCAGCAGGCCCTGAAGTGAAGGATGCTTCTGCAGATCAGGCGGTACTCGCCGTAGGCAACTATTACCAGTGGGGCCGCAAGGATCCGTTCCCTGCCATGGCAGAATACGGCAAAGATGGAGGGGTCATTTCAAGCGGATATGGCAGTACTGCCAGTTGGGGACTGCCTACTCATACTCCTGTTGAGGAGTATCAGCAGCCTGCAGAAAACCAGACTCTTGAGTTTACTGATCTGATTTTCGGGACAAGTGCTGATAACAATTGCCGTGCAATGCTGCACACTATAGGCGATGGATATACTTTAGATCAGGCTCTTGCTGAATCTGTCAAGTATCCGTACCGTTGGATGGCCAAGGATCAGTGCAATGTAACGGATAATAACCACAACTGGACGAGTTGCTATTCCGGACTTGCAGGAGAGAACAATGTCTCATGGCGCTATTTCTGGGGTTGTCCGGTGATTGACCCTCAGTTTGATACACCGGAAGCGGATAATCTGAAGACAATCTACGACCCATGTCCTCCTGGCTGGAAAGTGATGCCTGCCGGGGCATATCAACAGGCTATGTCAGATAAGATTGATACTCAATACGGGGTGTACAGTCCGACTGAAGATATATATTTCCCTTATGTGGCTCAGCGCAGAGCTTCTTATGGTGGCAGTATGATCTATCATGCTGAACAAGGGGTCGTTCAGACAGCCAATGTAAGCCAGCAGAGCCAGTATGGAGGACTTGGAGCTAGTGTTACTGCTGGTGCTGTATACATTGGTGCAGGATACAATGTCCGCTGCGTGAAAGAATAGACAGTTTGTTATATTTGTAGAAATAATTTTTATCATAATGGACAAAAGCAGAAGAAGTTTTCTGAAAAAGGCCGGCGCAGGCGTGGCTCTTTTCACGATATTGCCGAGAAATGTCCTCGGTGCGATGAACGGCGACAAACGCTATGTAGCCCCGAGTGACCAGCTGACGAAAGGCATAATCGGTGTCGGAGGGATAGGCAAGTCCGGCTATCATTTCACCAGCGATGAGCGGTGCCGGCTTGTGGCGGTCTGCGATGCGGATTCGGATCACCTCAAGGGTGCAGTTGAACTCGGCAAGAAAAAGTTCGGCCAGACCTTACAGGCCTATAAAGATTACCGTGACCTTATACACGACCCCAATGTGGATATAGTGCACATTGCCACCCCTCCGCACTGGCATGGCCTGATGGCGGTGGAGGCTGCAAACGCAGGGAAGGATATCTTCTGCGAGAAGCCGATGACAAGGACCATAGGCGAGGGAAAGCTGGTCAAGGAAGCCATAAGGAGAAACGGGCGAATCTTCCGTCTGAACACCTGGTTCCGGTTCACCGACACTTTCTATGGCCTTGCCACTACGGTAGAGCCGCTGAAGAAACTCGTGGACAGCGGACTGCTCGGCTGGCCTCTGACTGTCCGTATTTCAGGGGCCACGGGATTCACGTGGAAGTTCTTCTGGACAGGTCATGAGAATCTTGTCCCTCAGGCAGTGCCTGCAGCTCTCGACTACGACATGTGGCTTGGCCCGGCACCGTACAAGCCGTACAACCCGCACCGCGTACACCAGACCTTCAGGGGCTACTGGGACTATGATGGCGGCGGGCTTGCGGACATGGGGCAGCATTATATCGACCCTGTGCAGTATTTCCTCGGCAAGGATGACACCTTCCCTGTCAAGGTGGAGGTGGATGCCCCTCAGCAGCATCCTGATGCAGTCGGGATTTGGCGCAGCATCACCTATACGTATGATGATGGCTGCAAGATCATTCTCGAGGGCGAAGGCTTTGAAAGCAAGGGCAAGGTTCCTTATATCGAAGGTCCTAAGGGCAAGGTCTACAAAGGATTCGAGTGCACCATCCCTAATGTGATGGATCTGATTGCCGAGATGCCTGATCCTGTTCCTCAGAACACGGATTTCATCGACTGTGTGCGCACCCGCAAGCATTTTGCCCTCAACGAAGACAACGGCTATCACAGTTCCACTATCGTGAATATGGGAGTCTGTGCGCTGAGGCTCGGAAGGACCTTGAATTTCGACCCTGTCAGCCAGTTCTTCGTGGGAGATGATGAGGCAAACCGTCTGATTGACCAGCCTATGCGCGGAACATGGGGACTGATATAGAAATGAATAAAAATTATATGCGATGAAAAAGAAACTGTTTGTAATATTCTCCGTATTGCTTCCTTTCATCCTGATCTCTGCGGTTTCCGCAGATGCCCAGGATGCCCGGCAGCGCAGCACGACTACCATAGTGCAGGATGCCCTCGCCCTGCTGCCTGCTCAGACTGCGGAGGATATGAAAGCTCCGGTCCAGGACCTGACTTTCTATGCGCCGGAGACAATCGAGATACTTTGCGGTATGCTCGTGCCGGCCGGTCAGGGACAGAACAGCAAGATTGAGTATGCCCTCAACGGCGTGGTCAATTTCGTGGGTACGGAAGACATGGCTTCCTACCGCAAGGATGTCTGCGATGGGATTGTATCTGCAATAGGGAAGTGTACAGACTCTGCCAACAGGTCTTTTCTGCTTTCCCGTCTGGCTCTCATAGCCGGTGCCGACCTGATTCCTTTTTTTGTGGAATATGCAGGAAATCCTGACTGTGCATCCATCGCCATCGGTGCCCTGATAAACATCGATGGCAGTGAGGAGGCTCTTATGGAACTGGTGTCAGAAGGCAAGATCTCAAGGCCGCTGCTTGCATACGCGGCAGCTGAAAAAGGTCTGCAGGAGGCTGAACCGTACCTGCTCTCATGGGTAGAGGAGCTCGGAGGGGATGCGGATATGGATTCGGATGCCACAAGCGCGGAAGATACACCGGATCTCGCTGCATACTCCCACGCCCTTGCCTTGTGCGGCTCGGAGGCTTCTATGAAGATTGTGGAGAAAATATCCGTATCAGACTATATGATTCTTCTTGAGCGGCTTGCTGTCTCAAATCCGCAGAAGGCCGTTTCTGGGGCGAAAAAATATCTGAAGAAAGGGGACAGCAATGTGCGTTGCGCCGCACTTGCCGTGATGGTGATGGCTCAGGGAGCTGATGTGAAGCCGCTTCTGGTTTCCGCTTTGAAAGATGGGGACAGGGAATACCGTATGACGGCTCTTGACTATGCAGCATCATACATAGAGGATGCCGGTCTTTGCTCGAAGATTGCGGCCATGTTCCCGAAACTGGATGTCGGTGCGCAGACTGATGTCCTGAACTGGATCGGGGCCAATACCGTGACAGCCCTGTCCGATGTGGTGCTGGCAAGTATTCCTGCCGTTGATGCTGAATCTGCCGTTTCCGGTTCTCCAATTCAGGAGCAGCTTGCGGTAGCGGCCATTTCTTCAGCCGGAAAACTCGGCGGAGCGCAGGCGGCTGATGCCCTTGTAGCCCAGTTGGGAGGTCCCGAGACATGCGCTAAGGCCGCATATAAGGCACTCCTTTCTTTCAACGGTGATATCGAACCTCAGATTTCCGGGGCGTTGGAGACTGGCGGCCGGGCTGCCGGTTATGCAATGAAGATTGCTTCTGCACGCCGTATGACAGAACTTTCGGCTGAGATATTGGCCTTGGCGGGTTCCGATGACAGTGCTGTCAGGGAAGCCGCTCTCAAGGCACTGCCTGGAGTAGTTGGTCCTGCGGATGCAGAGGCTGTCGATGCCCTTCTTGTCCAGGCTGCACCGGCAGAGGTCGGCCTGCTCCAGAAAGCTCTCTGCTATGCAATCAGCAGTATGCCTGCGGATGAGGGATACAGTGTTGTGAAGGGATTCGCCGGAAAGGCAGGAGACATCACTCTCTATTATCCTGTCATAGCCTTCACAGGCACACAGGATGCCATCTCTATGCTCGACAAGGAATATTCTGTCAATCCGGGCCCTGCTTTCGAGGCTCTGCTGACAGTGTCCAATCCTGCTGTAGCGGATGTGCTGTTCCGCATAGCCGGTGAGGATGCTTCAAGGAAGGATGCTGCCCTGTCACGGTATGTCGACCTGCTTTCCGATATGCAGAAAGATGCCCTCTATAAGGTGGAGAAGCTCGATGCCGCACTTGCTCTGATGCCGTCTGCCGATGTGCAGAGGAAAGCCATCTACATGCTGGCAGGAATTCCTCTGCGTCCTTCTTTCAGTCTGGTGGCAGGATATCTCGACAATCAACAGACAGCATACGCCGCCGCATACGCTGTCAAGACGATAGCGGCGAAGACAGAGGATGAACTTGACTATTATGCTCTGACTTCAGCCCTTGACAAGGCAAAGGCGGTCTATGCAAAAGGCAGCAGCGCGGATGATGGGTATGCAGTGGATGAAATCAATATGATTCTGTCAGGTCTCCAGCCTCCTGCCGAGAAGTTCGTCCTCCCTGAGGATGAGGCTGCGGCCGGATATGAGGTCCTGTTTGACGGTACCGACATGTCCGCATGGACAGGAAACCTGAGAAACTATTCTCTGGTCAACGGCACTATCTATGTCACTGCAAATTACGGTAACGGAGGGAATCTCTATACAAAGAAAGAGTACGGTGACTTTATTTTCCGTTTCGAGTTCTGCTTCGAGAAGCCAGGCGTGAACAACGGAGTCGGTATCAGGACACCGCAGGATGTTGATGCTGCATATTACGGAATGTGCGAGTGCCAGATTCTCGACCATGATGATCCTATCTACAAGGGCCTTGCCGAATATCAGGTCCATGGCTCAGCCTACGGTATCATTCCTGCGAAGCGTATTGTACACAAGCCTCTCGGGACTTGGAACCAGGAGGAGATCAAGGTGGTGGGAGACCGTATCACCGTGACCCTGAATGGTGAAGTTATCCTTGACGGCAATCTGCGCGAGGCCTGCAAGGGACACAATGTCGCTCCGGATGGAAGCAGCACCAACCCTTACACCATCGACCACAGGAACCATCCTGGAATGTTCAACAAGAGCGGACATATCAGTTTCTGCGGCCACGGGGCAGGCATCCGTTTCCGCAACATCCGTGTCCTCGACCTCTCGAAATAGCATTTCTGGTACTGTTGATGGGAACCGAAAAGTCGTAATGGCTCCACCCATTGATAATGGCGTACGTGAAATGAGACCGGTTCAGACTTTTGAGCCGGTCTCATTATTATATGGAAAGTCCACTTGTCAGGAAACAAAGTTTTTCCGGATATGTTGTCCGTTATGTGTAAAATGGGATAAAGGTCCGGCTTGGGTTAGAAAGGACGCGGAATATTTGATAATTCAGATTTATCATATAAATTTGTCGGTCGTTTCGTTTGACACACTAACAAATTAAAAGAATAGATTATGGCTTACAAAATTTCAGAGGACTGCGTAGCTTGCGGTACCTGCATCAACGAGTGCCCACAGGGTGCTATTTCAGAGGGAGATATCTATAAGATCGACCCATCCCTTTGCGTGGACTGCGGCACATGTGCCGATGTCTGCCCTATGGGAGCCATCGCGCCTGAAGCATAATTTCAGGATGTATTATAGCGGAGCCTTGTCTCCGGCACAAACGGCAGAAGGGACCGGCGTTATGCCAGGTCCCTTTTCCGTTTCGTCTGTGTTGTCAGGTGTGGTTCTTCTGTTGCTTATAAACAATTGACTTTGTTTTTAATTAGCTTTCATCGAACTCACATTGATTACTTTTCCTGTCCGGTTATATAATGGGGTATTTTTGCGGATAATCATAAAAAAGAAGAGTGATTCCATTGAACGAATCACTCTTCTAAATCGTGGACGAAAAAAGTTAAAATAAATTTGGTTTTAACTTAGAATTCACCCTCCTCACGGTATGGCAGGGAATGCGGCTATTCGGCGGCCGGTCCCATCACGATTTCAACGAAGTTGCCCTGTTCCAGTATGCTCTGGAGCACTGATTTGATGTTTTCCTTGTTGATTTCAGAAATGGCAGCCTCGTATTCAGCATCGAAGTCCTCTCCATCATAGTTGTACCAGTTCTGGAGATTGCTGAGCCAGTATCCGTTGCTGATTCTTGATTCAGGTATCTTCTTCTTGAAGTTCTCGACAGCCATTGATATCTGGGCTTCTGTCGGCCCTTCTTTGGCCAGGTCTTCCAGCCCCTTGACTGCCAGTTCCCTGAGCTTGTCGGACTGTCCAGGGTTGGTGTTGAAGTACACCTCTATCATTGCCCTGTCTTCAGGAAGCCTCTGCATGCCTAAGTGGGCGGAAGCGCCGTATGTGCCACCCTCTTCCTCCCTGAGTGTCTCTGTGTATATCATATCAAGGATATATGATGCAGCATCGAGCATGACTGCAGTCCTGACACTGTATGGGATATAGGCGGTCCATACCTGGAGTACCGTGTTCATCGGTGTCTCCATTTCCGTAGTGAACACATCCTCTTTCTTGCCTTTGGCTATTCTCGGGATATTGTCCACCCATTCTGTGGCTTTCTTTCCTTTCGGAAGCGAGCCGAAATATTTCTCCGCCATCGGCTTCAGGGTATCGGGGTCAACATTTCCGACAATATAGACAGTGGTGCCGGCAGCATCCTTGAAGAGTTGATCCCTGTAGACCCTTTCGATGGTCTCCATAGATGCCTTTTCGACCGTCTCCTCTGACAGCGTCACGTTTCTCGGGTTGTCACCGTAGAGGTCTTTGCCTATCCGGTTCTGGAAAATGAATCCTGGCTGGGTCTCGAGGTTAGGGAGCAAAGCCTTGATCTGCTCTATGCCCAGCATATATTCATCGAAGTCAAATCTCGGGTCGGTGAATTTCAGGTACATGAGCTGGAGTGCTGTCTCCAGGTCTTTGGGTGATGCACTGGCGGAAATGCCGTGACGGAAGTTGCCGAGGTTAAGGGATACGCTGACGGACTTGCCCGCGAGCATCTTGGAGAGTGTCGTGCTCGGGAACTTCGAGATTCCTGAATTCCTCTCGAACAGGGAGATTATGTTGTCTTCGAATGAAGGCAGGTCTTCAGTGTCGATCAGGCTCAATCCTCCATCCTTTACCAGCTGGATGATTACCTGGTCTTTCTTGTAGTCTGTAGGCAGCACGACAACTTTGACCCCGTTCTTGAGAGTCCATTCGGTGGCCCCGTATATTGTGGAGGTCTCCTTCTTGACTTTTGCTCCCTTGAGTGCCGCAGGATCGAGGAGAGGCTCGTTTATGTGCTCTTCCTCGTTTGCAGTGATTTCGGATGCCTTGACTTCCTTTATGGCATCGAGAAAGTCTGTCTCAGATGGATGGACAAGACCTTCCTTTTCAGGAGCCTTGTAGACGATTACCATGTTGGTGTCCGGAGCCATCTGGCTTGCGACATTGTTGAGCATGCCTGAATTGATCTGCGAGCAGAACATCTTTGCATATTCGTATGCCTTGGCCGGTTCCATATATGGCCGGTTGTCGAAGAAGTTGTCTATGTATTCGTCTATGAATTCGGAGTTGTTCCTCGTGTCTGCGGCATCGGCTGTCTTTTCGAAGGCGCGGAGGATGTTGTCCTTGGCCCTTGACACCTCTGCATCCGAGAAACCGTACCTCTTCATTTTCTCGACCTCGGTGAGGAAAGCCTTGAACGCCGGTATGCCTTCTCCATCCTTGCATGATATTGAGCCGAATGTAGTCTGGCATGTCTCGCAGAGATTGTCAAAGCCGAGGCCTGCCGACATGAAAGGAGCATCAGGCTTGGATGCGATGTCGTTGAACCTTTCTGCCATAATGATGTATATATAGGTGTCCACGAGGTCGAGCAGCATTCCTACATCAGTGCTGTTGAGCTCTTCCGGCCTTGCTTCACTCTTCCAGAGGACCTCTATGCCTGTGGATGTAGCTTCCGGGTCCGTGATGATGCCGATCAAAGGTTCCCTGTTGTCTGGGATGACCGGCATTACCTTCGGTGTCGGGTTCTCTGCCGCAGGTATGTCGCTGAACAGCTCCCTGATCTTGTTCTCTATGTAGTCAACATCGATGTCTCCTACGACTATGACTGCCTGCAGGTCAGGCCTGTACCATGTCCTGTAGAAGTTGACGAGGCTTTCTGGCCTGAAGTTCTCGAGGTTGTCCTGGCTGCCGATGAGGGTGCACGTGGCATATTTGGAGTCTCCGTAGTAGTAAGGCAGGGATTTCTCATGCATCCTCCATGTTGCGTTGTTCCTGGATCTCTTCTCCTCAATGATCACGCCCCTTTCCTTGTCTATCTCGACAGGGTCGCATGTCACGAAATGGGAGTAATCATGCATGATCAGCAGGCAGGTGTCCACGATGCCTGTCCTTGACACAGGGATGTTGTTGAGCATATATGTGGTCTGCTCTACGCCTGTGGCTGCGTTGATGTTGCGTCCGAATTCCGCCCCTATGCTCTGTAGATAGTCCAGTATCTGCTTGTCCGGAAAGTTCTTGGTGCCGTTGAAGCACATGTGCTCGAGGAAGTGGGCGAGACCGTCCTGGTCAGGAGTTTCCTGGATGGCGCCTACATTTGTCGCCAGGTAGAACTCCGCCCTGCCTTCAGGCCTGTCGTTGTGCCTGATATAGTAGGTGAGCCCGTTGTCCAGCTTTCCTTTGCGGACGGCCGGATCGTTCGGCAGCTGCTGGATCTGCGGCTGCTGTCCGAAGACAAGGGCTGCCGAGAACAATGCAGCAATTAATGTAAAGATACGTTTCATAATGGTATTTGGTTAACAATAATTTAAATGTCAAGCCTGTATGCCGTGCCGGCGTGGCTGGCCGGAAAGGCAATAAAAATTGAGCCAAAACACACAAAAGTACAAATAATTTATAACTTTGCGAAATCATGTCATTGTCACAGATATGGAGGATTTCCGGATGAGGGTTTTCGAGGCCGTGTATGTCTCTCGCAGTTTCACAAGGGCTGCGGATGCTCTCGGCATCAGTCAGCCTGCTATCAGCCAGAACATTTCCGAACTGGAGAAAACCCTTGGCTGCCGTCTCTTTTCCAGGGCGGGGGGCAAGGTGTCCATCACTCCGCAGGGGGAGGTCTTCCATCGTTTTGCGCTCAGGATCCTGTCTGCGTACCGTTCTCTCGGGACTTTGTTCGGCACAAGTCTGTCTGCAGGAAGCACTTTCAGGATATATGCCGAGCCTGCGGCGAGGAGCTATCTTGCCGTAGACCTGCTCGGGGAGCTTGAAGTCCTGTTCCCGGACTGCGGTTTCTCTCTGGCGGACACTCCGGAGGATGCCGATGCCTGTATTGTGTCGGTACCGGCAAGACAGGATGAATGCCTTGTCTTCAGATTCCAAGTCCTTCCTGTGGACCGGCCTCTGTCAGAAGTCATCAGAATCCTGCTTGAAGATATGCTGGGCTGACTGTAACCGATAATTAACATCTCCTTATTGTAAATTTAATGAGCGGCATGTAATTTTACGCATCCATTTTAGATAACAGGGTATGGAGGGAGACATTGACATTACCGGAATTCTGTCAGGAGACGCGGAGGAGTTCAGAACTCTGTTCTACCGGTGGTATCCGAAAATAAGGGGGTTCATAAACTGTCTTGTGAAAAGCGATGCGGTTTCCGGGGATCTGACGCAGGACATATTCCTGAGGATATGGAAGGACAGGGATATGCTCGGGAACATAGCCTCGATAGAGTCATATATGTACAGAATGGCCAGGAACATGTCGTTGAACTGGCTCAAGCACCGTAAGGTCGAGACCGGCTATGCCCCTGTCTGGGAGAGTCCGTACGATGATGCACCGGACAGCATTGTGGCGGAAAAGGAGATGCGTCTGCTTGTGGATCTCGTGGTGAGCGGTATGCCGGAACAGAGGCGGAGGATATTCGAGTGGACAATGTCAGATGTGACAGGACATATCTGCCGTTCTGGGGAGAGAAGCTTGTCTGGAAAAAAGATGAAGGCCTTGTAAGATAAAGAGAGAGCGGCTCCGGTAGAGTCGCTCTCCTCAGCTGTTTCTATCTGTTCCTCTGGGCTTCGAGCCAGCGTTCGAGCGATGAGTAGAATTCATCCCTTGCATAGCTGAACCCGTCATGCCCTTTACCTACATATCTTTCGGCTGAAAAGCCCCAGCCGTGGCCACCGGAAGGATAGATATGCATCTCCACGGGGACATTGCAGGACAGGAGCGAACGGTAGAGCCTTATGCTGTTCTCTGCCGGGACTGTCCTGTCATCGCTGCACAGGGCCAGGAATGCGGGAGCATTGTCTGGAGATACCTGGTTTTCGAGAGAATACCTTTTCTCAAGCATGCTGTACTGCCTCTTTGCCCTGTCCCATTCTTTCCAGGTCTTTCCGCTTCTCGAAGTGAACTCCCTTTCGTTCCCGATAAGCTGGTCGTGCGTCCCTCCGTGCGATACGGTTGTGTCGAAGGTGACTACAGGATAGATGAACACCGAGAAATCCGGTCTTGTGGCGGCATCGGCATACATTACAGATGCCGTCACTGCGAGATGTCCGCCGGCGGAAAATCCCATAACTCCGATCTGGCTGATTCCCCATTTCTCTGCATTCTCCCTGCAGTAGCGGAAAGTGTTCTGTACATCTGCAAGCGGCACTTCCCAGTGACCGGCGGGGAGACGGTATTTGACGACAGCTGCGGTAATGCCCCTCTCGGCAAGCCATTCTGCCACATATACACCCTCATTGTATGAGGACACGATGCTGTATCCTCCTCCGGGACATACTATCACCATCTGTCCGTTCGGTTTCTTCGGAAAATAGAGGTCGAACCTTGCATTGACATTGATGTTGCCGATGTTTCCCGCACCGTTTATTTCCTCCGGACCTGTGAGTCCGTTGCTCTCTTCCATCCTGAATCCTGCGCAGGTGACTTTGTCGGCGACCACGGGGTCGGTGTTGTCAACAAGTTTCTCCCCGTACAGGAGCACTGTCTCGTCTGGCCTGAAGTCCGTCTTGGGCTGCGCCATTACATCCTGGGCTGCGGCCGATACGAACAAGCCGGCCATTGCAGCTGCAATCATTGCTTTCGTTTTCATTCTGTCTTTCTTTTGTTGTTCCCTGCCTGCGATGCCAGTTGTGTAAAATGTGTGGTTAACTGTTTTTTTTGCAGACAGGTATGTTTTACTGGCATCAGTTTTCCGGATTCCGGTCATTATGATAGTCCGTAATTGAAATGTTGTTGATTGATAATATGATACGGATTAATGAATTCATCGGTCCGGCATTGAATAAAAAGGGCCGGCTGCATTGCAACCAGCCCTGAAACCGTATAAGGTCGAAGACTATTCCTTGCCTGCGAGTCTCTTGTAGGTGTTGAGACGGATCTTCGCAAACTCTTCGGTCTTCTCGAGCAGCTCTCCGGCTGTCTCAGGGAACATCTTGTAGAGCGATGCGAACCTCACCTCTCCTTTCAGGAAATCCTGGAACTTGGTCCAGTCAGGCTCCTTGCTGTCGAGAGAGAACGGATTCTTCCCTTCCTCCTCAAGGACAGGATTGTATCTGTAGAGATGCCAGTAACCGCATTCTACAGCGAGTTTCTCCTCCTTCTGGCTCAGACCCATACCTGCTTTCAGCCCGTGGTTGATACAAGGCGAGTAAGCAATGATAAGGGATGGGCCATCGTATGCCTCCGCTTCCTTGATGGCATTGAAGAACTGTGCCGGATTTGCCCCCATAGCTACCTGTGCCACATATACATATCCATAGCTGATAGCCATCATTCCGAGGTCTTTCTTGCGGATTTTCTTTCCTGAAGCGGCGAACTTCGCAATGGCTCCTGCAGGAGTTGACTTTGATGACTGTCCACCGGTATTGGAATATACCTCGGTGTCGAGCACGAGAACATTCACATTCTCTCCGGAAGCGAGGACATGGTCGAGTCCGCCGTATCCGATGTCGTATGCCCAGCCGTCACCTCCGAATATCCACTGGCTGCGGGATGGGATGAAGTGCCTGTATTCAAGAAGTGCCTTGCAGGTGTCGCAGCCGCACTCCTCCATAAGAGGGACAAGCTCATCTGCGACCTCCCGGGTCACTTTCGCATCGTTGCGGTTTTCCAGCCACTTCGTGAAGAGGGCCTTCATCTGGTCTGTGCAGCAGCTGCATGAGAGTCCCTGTTCCATCAGTCTGGCTACTGTGGCGCGGGCCCTGTCGGAGCCGAGCTTCATACCGAGACCGTATTCAGCGTTGTCCTCGAACAGGGAGTTGGCCCATGCAGGTCCGTGCCCGTTTGCGTTGGTGCAGTAAGGAGATGCCGGGAATGATGCCCCGTAGATTGAAGAGCATCCAGTCGCGTTGGCAATCATCATATGGTCACCGAAAAGCTGGGTGATGGTCTTGATGTATGGTGTCTCGCCGCAGCCTGCGCATGCTCCTGAGAACTCGAACAGAGGCTGTGAGAACTGTGCGTTCTTTACGTTCTGGAACTTGTTCTGTACTGTGTCCTTGTATCCGATGCTTGAGTGCAGCCAGTTGAAGTTGGCCTGCTCCGCCTCCTGTGTGTCGGCAAGCTTCATGACAAGGGCCTTGTCCTTGGCCGGACATACATCGGCGCAGTTGCCGCAGCCTGTACAGTCGGCAGGGGATACCTGCATTGTGAACGTGTAGTCCTTGAATACGGCCTTGCCCTGTGCCTTCTTGATACCTGCAGGAGCTGATGCGGCTTCTTCTGCAGTCATAAGGAACGGACGGATTGCAGCGTGCGGGCAGACGAATGCACAGGTGTTGCACTGGATACAGTTCTCTGCCTTCCATTCCGGTACATACACTGCGACTCCGCGTTTCTCGTATGCGGCTGTTCCGTCCGGTATTGTGCCGTCAGCTGCATCCTTGAACGCACTTACAGGGAGCTGGTCACCGCACTGTGCGTTCACGATGTCTGCAACCTGCTTTACGAATTCCGGTGCGAGCCTGTCCTTGTTAGGGTTCTCGAACTTGCCGGTGATTTCTTTCCACTCCGCAGGAACATCCACCTTGATGTATTCTCCGCCCCTGTCTACGGCAGCGTAGTTCATCTTGACGACATTCTCGCCTTTCTTGCCATAGCTCTTGTCGATGGCCTTCTTCATGTAAGTCACGGCGTCCTCGTAAGGGATGATACCTGTGATCTTGAAGAATGCCGACTGGAGGATGGTGTTGGTCCTTCCCCCGAGACCGATTTCTGCAGCGATCTTGGTGGCGTTGATGATATAGAGGGAGATGTTCTTCTTTCCGATGACGGACTTCACATAGTCAGGAATCCTCTTCAGGGTCTCCTCCTCGTCCCAGATGCTGTTGAGCAGGAGGGTGCCGTTCTGCTTGATGCCTTTGAGCACATCGTACTTGTGCAGATATGAAGGCACGTGGCAGGCTACGAAGTCAGGCGTGGACACAAGGTATGGAGCCTTGATTGGCAGGTCTCCGAAACGGAGGTGAGAGCAGGTGTATCCGCCTGATTTCTTTGAGTCATAGTCGAAATATCCCTGGCAGTATTTGTCGGTGTGGTCACCGATGATCTTGATGGTGTTCTTGTTGGCACCGACAGTACCGTCGGATCCGAGTCCGTAGAACTTGCACTCCGTAGTGCCCGGCTTCACAATGGAGATCTCCTCCTTGACCGGGAGCGACTTGAATGTCACATCATCCACTATGCCGATAGTGAACCCGTTCTTAGGCTCGGCGAGTTCAAGGTTCTCATATACAGCAACGATCTGTGCAGGGGAAGTGTCCTTTGATGAAAGACCGTAGCGGCCGCCGATTACAAGCGGTGCATTCTCCGCACCCTGGAAGAGTGCCTTCACATCAAGGTAGAGAGGCTCTCCGAGAGCTCCCGGCTCCTTGGTCCTGTCGAGCACCGCGATTCTCTTGACGCTCTTAGGAAGGACTTTCATGAAATACTTTGCAGAGAACGGCCTGTAGAGACGCACTATGATGAGTCCGGTCTTCTTTCCCTGAGATGCGAGGTAGTCGATGGTCTCCTTGATGGTCTCCGTGACAGAACCCATCGCTATGATGATGTTCTCTGCATCAGGAGCGCCGTAGTAGTCGAACGGACGGTAGTCCCTGCCTGTGGCCTCGCTGATCTCACCCATATATCTTGCGACGATGTCAGGTACGGCATCGTAGTATTCGTTGCATGCCTCGCGTGCCTGGAAATATACGTCACCGTTCTGTGCCGTACCTCTTGTCACAGGGGCATCCGGATTGAGGGCCTTTGCCCTGAATTTTGCGAGGGACTTTGTGCTTATCATCTCCCTGAGCTTGTCTTCAGGAATGAGCTCTATCTTCTGGATTTCGTGTGATGTCCGGAACCCATCGAAGAAATGGATAAACGGTACGCTTGACTTGATGGTTGACAGGTGTGCCACAGCTGCCATGTCGAGTGCCTCCTGAACGGATGCAGATGCGAGCATGGCGAATCCTGTCTGGCGGCATGCCATCACATCCTGGTGGTCTCCGAAGATAGAGAGCGCATGGGATGCGAGAGCGCGGGCTGAAACATGGAATACTGCAGGAAGCAGTTCTCCTGCAATTTTGTACATATTCGGGATCATCAGAAGCAGACCCTGTGATGCCGTGAATGTGGTTGTAAGGGCTCCGGCCTGGAGAGAGCCGTGTACAGCGCCTGCCGCACCCCCTTCACTTTGCATTTCGGTAACTTTCACAGTCTCCCCGAAGAGATTCTTCTTTCCCTGAGCTGCCCACTCATCGACATATTCTGCCATAGTCGATGACGGTGTGATAGGGTAGATCGCAGCGTGCTCGCTGAAAAGATAAGCGATGTGGGCAGCTGCGTAGTTACCGTCACAAGTGATAAATTTTTTCTCGTTTGCCATAATCGTTAAAGTTTATGAGACTTGGTTATATCATTTTAAAATGTTTTCTGTCTCTGTGCCGTGTCCGGTCACGAAATCTTTGCGAATTTATACAAATTTTCCGTATAATCCGAAGAAATTCCGATAAAACTACAGGAGGGCGCGTCGTTATGATGCACCCTCCTGTACCGGTCATTATTCGATTGTCGTGATGCCTTCGACTGTAACAGTGTCCCCGGCAATCTTCTTGATGAGACCCTGCAGTACGGTCCCGGGACCGATCTCCATAAAGTAGCCGGCTCCATCAGCAATCATGTTCTTCACGCTCTGGGTCCATTTCACAGGGGATGTCAGCTGTGCGAGAAGATTCTTCTTGATGGTGTCCGGATCTGTGGATGGCTGTGCGGTCACATTCTGGTAGACAGGACATACAGGTGTCTTGAACGATGTGGATTCGATGCCTTCGGCCAGTTCAAGCCTTGCCGGTTCCATAAGAGGGGAGTGGAATGCTCCGCCTACCTGGAGGACGAGAGCCCTTTTCGCACCGGCGGCCTTGCATTTCTCGCATGCCTCGTTGACCGCATCGATCTCTCCGGAAATGACTATCTGCCCGTTGCAGTTGTAGTTGGCAGGGACTACCATGCCGCTGCAGCCGGAGCAGATCTCCTCGACTTTATCATCTGGAAGGGCGATGATTGCCGCCATAGTGGACGGTTTGATCTCGCATGCCTTCTGCATTGCCCTTGCACGGATGCTCACAAGCCTGAGCGCATCCTCAAAATCCATCGCTCCTGCGGCGGCAAGTGCTGAAAACTCTCCGAGAGAGTGCCCTGCCACCATATCTGGGCTGAAGCCGTCATAGCATTCTGCAAGCACGACAGAGTGCAGGAAGACGGCAGGCTGAGTCACCTTTGTGGCCTTGAGGTCTTCAGGTGTGCCTTCAAACATAATATCGGTGATTCTGAATCCGAGGATCTCGTTCGCTTTTTCAAGCATTTCCTTAGCTGTGGCATTGGTGTCATACAGAGCCTTTGCCATGCCCGGGAACTGTGAACCCTGCCCCGGGAATACATATGCTTTCTTCATAATGTCTTGTGTTTTTAGCAAAGGCAAAAGTACAAAATTTTCTCGACTAAGCAGCAGATTTATTTCAGGACAGTGACTTTTTCATGAAAAATGATTATTTTTGCACCGCGAAAGGCTCCCGTAGTTTAATGGATAGAATTTCGGATTCCGGTTCCGACGGTTGCGGTTCGATTCCGCACGGGAGTACAAGAAATGCAATGATATGGCGGCCCGCAATGTCTTAAAGGGCGTATATCATTGCATTCCTTGTATTTATGTCCTTTCTTCGTTGCATTCGTACTGCAGCGTATTTTTCAGTACCGGCATAAAACAAGAAATCCCGAAGTCGCCGGACTTCAGGATTTTGTTTTGGCTTGCCCTTTCGGGTGGTGGGAGCAGAGGGAGTCGAACCCCCGACCCTCTGCTTGTAAGGCAGACGCTCTGAACCAACTGAGCTATGCTCCCGTTTTGTCTCAAAACCGTCAACAGGTTTTGTTTCTTCTAAAGAACTGGCCTTTGGGGAGGTTTTCTCCGGAAAGGACTGCAAAGATACGCAAGAAATCTGATTGTGCAAATTTTTTTTTTGCTGTTGCAGCACTGTTGCGACAATGGCGGAGCCTTGTTGCAGCCAGGATAATGCTCAAATCAGCTTTTCTGAAATGCTTTCAGACTGTCTGGCGGATTTCTTTCCCGAAAGGCAGACATGAGAGTAACGCCATCTTGAAGTGCTTGATCCCAAATGGGATGCCGATTATCGTGATGCAGAACACAAGTCCGCAGACCAGATGCACAAAGGCAATCTCCCACCAGCCGCAGCATATCCATATCACATTCATAAGGACGGACAGACAGCCCGTGCTGTTCTCCCCGTTCACTATCTCCCTGCCGAACGGCCAGAGTGCATAACTCCCGAACTTGAAAAGCTGCACTCCGAACGGGATGCCTATTATGGTGATGCAGAGCAGCAGTCCTGCAAGGAAATACATAATAGCGGTGATCAGCCCGCCGAAGATAATCCAGAGAATGTTTCCGATTGTGTTCATGACTTGTCTTTTTTAGGGAACCAGCCTTTTTCCACCCTCTTCTTCTGCTGGAACAGCTCCAGAATCGACCAGAAGCATGAGAATGCGGCGACACCGGATATGGTTGACCATACGATATTTCCGAGGAACAGAGACAGTGCCGCGAATCCGCAGCCTGCAATCAGGAATGCCCACCAGCAGCGTGTCCCGAAATGATACTCGGCCTTTATCACTATAGGATGGAAAATCCCGATTATGAGAAATGTGGCCAGTCCGACCAGTATTCCGGCAAAATTCATAATTACTTGGATGTTCGTTTACAGGTCCGATTATTTCGGACATCTGGCAAAGATAATCAAATATTCCGATTATATTTGCAGGCTTTAATGACTATAAGTAGCTATTTATGGACAAGAACAGTTATGCTCTGGGCATGAGCATTGCCCACAATATGCTTTCTTCAGGAGTGAATGACGTTGTTTTCGAGGATTTTACCGCAGGCTTGAAGGCGGTGCTTTCCGGTGAGGAACCTAAGGTGAGCTTCGAGGAAGCGGCAAAGCTTCTGGACAAATACTTCGCAGATGTCGAGAAGAAGCAGAAGGCGGAGACGGCGGCGGTGAATGCGGCCATGAAGCAGGAAGGAGAGGATTTCCTGGCGGCAAACGCCCTGAAAGATGGAGTGAAGGTACTGCCGAGCGGTCTGCAGTATAAGGTCATCAAGGAAGGGACAGGCAGGAGACCCGGGAAGACATCCAGGGTAAAATGCCATTATGAGGGGCGTTTCATCAACGGAAGCAAGTTTGACAGTTCGTATGACCGTCAGCAGCCGGCTGTCTTCGGTCTCGACCAGGTCATTCCCGGCTGGACCGAGGGGCTTCAGCTGATGCCGGAAGGCTCCAGGTATGAACTTTATATCCCGTACACCCTCGGTTATGGAGAATCCGGAGCTCCGGGAGCAATCCCTCCATACAGTGCCCTGGTGTTTACCGTTGAACTTCTGGAAGTCCTGTAAGGAATATCTGCGGGCAAGAGAAGCGCGGCTGGTGTGGATGTGGGGCAAAATGCTTGTTGTTCCCGATGTTCCGATTAAGGTAGGAGCATATAGTCTGGAAGATGGATGTGATGGATACGGCTATGGAAAATATAAGACCGTTGGGGACCGGGCTTCTGCTGGTGGATGCCGGTGGAAGCAAGACCGACTGGATACAGGTCTGTAGCGGGGAGACTGTCAAGTTTACGGCAGGAGGGATAAATCCGGCCGTGATGGACCGTAGATCCATTCTTTCCGCAGTGCTTTCCGCAGCTGACATGATGGGCGTAAGGTCGTCGTCAGTCAAAGATATCCGTTATTATGGGGCCGGAATCGCAGGTACAGAGCAGCTGATTGTCCTTGATACCATTCTGAAGAATGTCTTTCCAGTCGCTGTCGTCTCGTACGGGTCTGACCTGCAGCTGGCTGCCGAGGCCTGTCTCGGTACTGAGCCCGGCATTGCCTGTATCCTCGGCACCGGATCCAACAGCGGAGTATATGATGGGAAGAAAATAGTGTCCAATATCCGCCCCGGGGGATACATACTCGGTGATGAAGGCGGCGGAAGTGTCCTCGGGAAAATGCTTCTGGCCGATTATGTCAAGGACAGGCTTCCCCAGGGTATCCGGAAGGCATTCTCGGAGGCATACCCCGGACTTTCGTATGACTCGATAGTGGCGAATTTATACCGCGGAGTCAATCCGTCAGGTTATCTTGCTTCCTTTGCACCGTTTGTCCTTTCATACAGGGGAGATAGCTATGCCGACAGCCTGGTGGAACGGAACCTGAGGAATTTCATTGAACGTTCCGTGCTCCCATACGGAGATGATGGCCAAGACATAGCTGTGGCAGGTTCCATAGGTATGGAATGCAGGGTAGAGATCGAGGCTCTCGGACGGGAATACGGTCTGCATTTCACCCGTTTCGTGAAACATCCGGCTGATGCCCTTGCCGAGAGGATGTCGGGAGGGATATGCAGTATGAAACATTATGAGGGGTCGGGGCAAGATGATTTATAGAAATTATCGGTGATTATGGCGTATAAGGAAAAATATCCATCGGTGCTTCTGGAGGAGGCTGTAGATGCCATCAGCTCGCTTCCAGGAGTGGGACGCAAAGGGGCTTTGAGGCTCGCCTTGCACTTGCTGAAGCAGCCGCAGGAGAATGTGCACCATTTCACATCGGCGGTGGACAGGCTCAGGGATGAGGTAAAATATTGCCGGGAATGCAGCATGATTTCCGATGGTGAGGTATGTTCCATCTGTTCCGACCGTAGCCGTGACCACAGGACTGTCTGCGTGGTGGAAAGCGTCAGGGATGTGATGAGCATAGAGAATACAGGCCAATACAGAGGTGTATATCATGTCCTTGGAGGCATAATTTCCCCTATTGACGGGATAGGCCCTTCTGATCTGACTATCTCACGCCTTGTGGAAAGGGTGCGGAAACTGGTCGGAAATGAGGCTGCCGCCCCGGGGAATGTGGAAGTGATCTTTGCTCTAAGCGGGGATGTGGAGGGCGAGACTACGGCGTTCTATATCTACAGGCAGATCTCAGGGTTCGGGATCAAGGTCTCATCTATCGCCAGGGGACTCGGGTTCGGAGATGACCTGGAATATGCGGATGAGCTGACTCTCGGCCGTTCGATAGTGAACAGACAGGAATTCCGGCCATAGTGCCGGTTTTTTTTATGCAGGTTGGTTATGGTTTTTTATATGTGAATAGGTATGACAATAATAGAGATTATATTGATGGCCCTGTCCCTGAGCATCGATACTCTTGTGGTGTCCATGTGCGGAAGCGTGACACTCGGGAAGACAGGTTTCTGGAAGGTGGCGAAGGTCGCACTGGCCTTTGCCGGGATGCAGACTGCTTTGCTGTCTGCCGGATGGTTCTTTGGCAGTTCCATAGTCAGGTATATCGAGGGCATCGCCGGAGCCGTGGGGTTCGTTCTTCTCTTATATATAGGTGTCAATATGATCCGCGGTGCAATGAAAAAGGATGGCGAAGAGTCCGTGAACCTTTCCGGGATACGCCAGCTTCTTCTTGCAGCTGTTGCTACAAGCATTGATGCGGCTGCGGTGGGGATGTCTCTTGCAATGGCGGAACCCGATGCGGAGACTGTTGTCATTTCAGTGCTGTCTGTCTTCATTGTCACCGCAGCCGCTGCTGTGACCGGAGTGCTCGGAGGCTGTGCTGTAGGCCGCAGCTTCGGCAAACCGGCTCAGATAGCCGGAGGCATCGTCCTCATCGCCATCGGACTCAAAATCATGTTGGGGTAATTTTCTCTTTTTGTTGTTTTTAATACTTTGTACGGTTAACGATATGGCGGCTGTCTTGTCAATTTTCAACGGTCGTCTTCTGTTTCCTGCAATATCATGGGGAAATTTTTTATATTCCTGTTGTCATGCCTTGCCTTTTTGCCCGGCTTGTATGCTGCGCCCGTGTCAGTTGTCGGCAGTGTGGTCGACAAGGATGACGGCAGACCGGTAGAACTGGCTAATGTGGCTGTCCTCGATGCTGACAATAAGATTGTTGCGGTTTGTGCTACGGATAGTTATGGAGAATTCAGACTCAGCATTCACAAAGGGGAATATACGTTGAGCATATCCTTTGTAGGATATGAGACGTGGGAGAAACCGCTGGAATGTAAGGATAATGATATAGACCTGGGACAGATACGGCTGAAGCGCAGCAAAGAAAGTATTGCGGGATCGGTGGTGACATCGAAAACTCTCATAAGGCGGGAGGCAGACAGGATAGTATATGATGTGCTTGAGGATCCGGATGCAGGAAAGTTGAATATGGCTGCATTCATGTCCAAGATTCCCGGTTTGAAGAAAGCTGTCCGTAACGGGAATCTCGAATATAAAGGTGAAGCTGTCAAGAAGATACTTATAGACGGCAGGACCAATCCTATGATAAATGAAGGCCGGCAGTATCCAATGGATTTTATACGGGCGGACTATATGTCGAAGATAGAGCTTGTCTTGCCGGGTTCTCCGGAATACGGCAACTCCGAGCCTGTGCTTGTGGTGTCTCTTTCGCGGCCTTTCCCTTTTGGGGCTGTCCGTATCGTATGCGGTTACTCCTGGAGCCATTGAGACGGTCTCTTACGCTGATGAAAACAATGTGAGGGTAACGACTTATGAGAATATCGGCAGGAAAGATGCTCTCGGTATGACATTGTCTGCCAGATTCAACATAACTGACGGTATTGACCTCAACCTTAAGGGCGGAGCATCGCGAAATTCGTATATCTTCTCACAGGGAGGCAAGAATGTCTATTGGTCGTTTCTCGGTACGGAGACTGTCCACGTCGATACTGAATATTGTTCCATAGACCAAAGTCTTATGCTCATTCCCATGATGTCTGCCCAGACGCGCGATCTATGGATTGAGCCGGTGCTCGAAATAGGAATATCCAGATATTGGGAGAAAATCAGGCTCGGAACTTCGCTGCACTGCGGAGACCTTCTGTACGGCAGGTCATATAGAAAGGATGTTACCGCAGGAGATGGCTTTGTGAATACATCCAATATAATGCGGCAAGGAAGATATGTCGTTTTTTCCGTCTATTGGAGCATAGGCAGGTTCAGGAATACACCGTATGTGAAGCATACTTCGTATGACCTTGACTGATTTTGGTCGGATAGTCGTCAAAGATTTTGTCCGGAACGAAAGAATTTGTTATTTTTGCAGGCTTTCTTTTCTGTAGGCATAGATGGTAAGGCGGTCTGCCGGAAAGAACTGCTGCGGAACGGGCTGCTGATGCGGACCTGAAGTCTAATCCTCCGACGACTGGGCCGGACTAAAACAGGCATAGGATGATATCGATCTACTATAAGGTTGCAGGACAGATAGAGGTTGCCCGGTCGGTGACGGATTTCCAGGATATGGAAAGGAAGGATGTGGTGTGGATAGACCTCTATTCTCCCGAGGGAGAGGAGAAAAGAGGAACGGAGGCGTTTCTCGGAACCACTATCCAGAGCAGGGCGCAGGCTGAAGAGATCGAGAGTTCATCCCGCTTTTCCGAGACCGACCACGCCATATTCGCCAACACGAACTTCCTGATTCCGGGGCCGGAGGAATATTCAATGGAAAGCGTGTCGTTCATACTGACAGACAGCGTTCTGACTACTGTGAGGGAAAGCCCTCTGAGGAGTTTCACTGACCTGCAGCGCCGCATGCAGGCATTTCCGAAGTTCTATCCATCTGGAAATATCGTGTTCGTAAGCATTCTGGAGCAGCGTGTGGACCTGGATGCTGATATGATAGAGTTGATGTCTAAGGAGATAGCACAGTACAACAGAAAGGTGAGTCTGGGAGAGGACATCAACGAGGAATTCCTCCTGGATATCAACCAGCTGCAGGAGAACACGATGATGGTCAGGGAAAATATCGTGGACAAGCAGAGGGTGGTGTCCAACCTCCTGAAGACAGACCTTTTCCCACAGGATCTGCGCAGCAAGCTGAATGTCCTCCTCAAGGACATTTCCTCACTGATCAACCACACCAATTTCAGTTTCGAGAGGCTTGAGTATCTGCAGAACACTGTCATAGGTCTTATCAATCTGGACCAGAACAAGATAATGAAAGTGTTCACCCTTGTCTCCCTGCTGTTGATGCCACCGACCCTGATAGCCAGTTTCTACGGTATGAACGTGAATCTCCCGATGAGCGGACAGTGGTGGGACTGGGTCGTCATACTCGGACTGATGCTCATATCTTTCGCCCTGATACTGCTGATTTTCAAGAAAAGGAAAATGCTGTAGGGGCCATTGGCAGGAAAAGCAATGATAAAAATTCCGGCAGGGCTTTGAAAATCCGATTATTATGTATATTTTTGCGCGCCTTTTGGAAAGACGGGCCAGCCTGTCTTCCCGAGGCAAGAGATAATGTTTAACCACTAGTCTGTTTTTATTTTATTCAATTATGGAAGAAATCAAACCAGCAGTTGCAGAGGAGTCTCCGGCAGTGGAGGCAGCCGAGGCACGTGTAGAGGCCGCTGCAGCAGAAGAATCCCAGAACGTGGCTCTGAATGCCTCTGTCGATCCTGACAAGTTCGACTGGGATGCATTCGAGAACGATGGCGATGTCTATGGCAAGGAAGACCGTACGACAGTTGCCCAGGAGTATGACAAGACCCTTTCGAAGGTGGTCGAGAACGAGGTCGTTGAAGGCGTCGTTACGGCTATCACCAAGAGGGAGGTCATCGTCAATATCGGCTACAAGAGCGAAGGTGTCATCATGGCTCCGGAGTTCCGTTACAACCCTGACCTCAAGGTCGGCGACAAGGTGGAGGTATATGTCGAGACGGCTGAAGACAAGAAAGGCCAGCTTATACTTTCGCACAAGAAGGCCCGCGCCCTCCGTTCATGGGATATGGTCAACGAGGCATATAACAACAACGAGATTGTCAAGGGTTATGTAAAGACCCGTACGAAAGGCGGTATGATCGTGGATATCTTCGGTATCGAGGCGTTCCTCCCTGGTTCGCAGATCGACATCAAGCCTATCCGCGACTACGACCAGTTCGTTGACACCACAATGGATTTCAAGATTGTCAAGATCAATCAGGAGTTCAGGAATGTGGTTGTTTCACACAAGGCTCTTATCGAGGCAGAGCTCGAGCAGCAGAAGAGCGAGATCATCAGCAAGCTCGAGAAAGGACAGGTGCTCGAAGGTACTGTCAAGAACATCACCAACTATGGAGTGTTCGTGGATCTTGGCGGTGTTGACGGACTCATCCACATCACTGACCTTTCATGGGGCAGGATCAACCATCCGGAGGAGGTCGTTCAGCTCGACCAGAAGATCCGCGTGGTCATCCTCGACTTCGATGAGTCCAAGAAGAGGATCGCTCTCGGCCTGAAGCAGCTTACTGTTCATCCTTGGGATGCCCTCGATCCGAACCTCAAGGTAGGTGACAAGGTGAAAGGAAAAGTTGTCCTGATTGCAGACTACGGTGCATTCGTAGAGATAGAGCCTGGTGTCGAGGGGCTTATCCATGTGTCAGAGATGTCGTGGTCTCCTCGTCTGCGTATCGCACAGGACTTCCTGAAGGTAGGGGATGAGGTTGAGGCTCAGATTCTTACCCTCGACAGGGAAGAGAAGAAGATGTCTCTCGGTCTGAAGCAGCTCGTGCCGAATCCATGGGAGAATATCCGCGAGAAATATCCTATAGGTTCAAAACATACCGCTATCGTACGCAACATCACCAACTTCGGCGTATTTGCAGAGCTTGAGGAAGGCATTGAAGGGCTTGTGCATATCAGCGACATATCGTGGACCAAGATCAAACATCCGTCAGAATTCGTGAAACCGGGAGACAAGATAGATGTCGTTATCCTCGACTTTGATGAGGACAACCACAAGCTCAGCCTCGGCCACAAGCAGCTCCTCCCTAACCCGTGGGATGAGATCGAGACCAACTTCTCTGTAGGTACGGTCGTTGACGGGACGGTTGCAAGCATTTCAGACAAGGGTGCTACCATCACATTCCCTGGAGACATCGAGGCTACCTGCTTCACCAAGGAGCTTGTAAAGGAGGATGGCACGATGCCGGCTGTAGGCGAAACCCTTCCTTTCAAGGTGGTAGAGCTCAGGAGAAGCACCAAGAAGATTGTTGTTTCCCATGTCAAGACCTACACTGCAGAGGAAGTGAAACCGGGCAAGCCTGTTTCCGAGTCTGACAATACCAAGAAGGCAGTCAAGAAGATCAACTCCAATATCGAGAAGACCACTCTCGGAGATATCGATGCTCTTGCAGCCCTCAAGAACAAGCTCGAGAAAGGCGAGTAACAGATGAATTTCACTCTGAATATATTGGGCACGGCTTCGGCCCTGCCCACTGTAAGCAGATATCCAAGCGCTCAGGTACTCGATGTACGTGGGCGCTTGTTTTTGATTGACTGCGGTGAAGGGGCGCAGATGCAGATGCGCAGGATGGGGCTTTCCTATCTAAAGGTGGATGTGTTCTGCCTGTCGCATATCCACGGGGACCATCTTTTCGGATTTTTCGGCCTGCTGTCCACGATGGGGATGATGGGCAGGAAGACTCCGCTCCTGATATTTGCCCCGCGATCTTTCGGTCCGGTGCTGAAGTTCTACCTGTCGTATTTCGGCGAGGGGCTCCAGTTCCCGATAGAATATCAGCCTCTTGCGATGAAAGAGCCCGAAATGATTATGGATACCAAGGCTGTGGAACTGTATTCATTCCCTCTGAACCACAGGATAGAGTCGTTCGGATTCCTGTTCAGGGAGAAAGAGCCGCTGAGGAACATATATAAGGATTCTGTCGGGAAATATGGCCTTGGCATTGCGGAGATGGGCCGGCTCAAGAACGGTGATGACATTGTCAGGGATGATGGGACTGTCATCCATAGCGAGGATGTGACATACAGGCCGTATGACCCGCGTTCTTTTGCATACTGCAGCGACACTGCTCCATTTCCTGAACTTCCGGACTGGGTAAGTGGCGTGGATCTGCTGTATCATGAGGCGACCTTTCCTTCTTCGATGGCGGAAATGGCTGCCGCGACTTTCCATTCCACTACAGTTCAGGCAGCGGAATGTGCCGCCAGAGCAGGCGTAAAACGGCTTCTTGTCGGGCATTATTCATCCAGGATCAAGGATACCCGTCCTCTTCTGGACGAGCTTACGCCTGTTTTCCCGAGGACGATGCTTGCATCGGAAGGCGATGTCATAGAGATTCCGTTAAGGAAGTATACCGGATGATGCTGTGCTTGCCTTATTTTTCGTATTTTTGCCAGTTGCCTGGACTGTTGTGCCAGAGTTGAAAATTGTATTAAATGTTTTCAGTCGTGATGAAAGGATTATTGCTTGTCCGCAAAAATACCCCTTTATTTGGCCTTGCTGATTTCCTGTGGGAACAATTGAGGATAATCATTAAAAGATTTTTCCCGGGATGCGCTGCTGCCATTGTGTCGGCGATGGTTTCAGTGATATGTGCACCATCAGTGGCGGCTGCGGTCTCTCCGCAGGAGAAGTACATCGAGGAGTGGTACAGGGTGGCGGTGTCGGAAATGTACCGAAGCGGAGTGCCTGCAAGTATTACCCTTGCCCAGGGCCTTCTGGAGTCAGGGAACGGACAGTCCGACCTCGCAGTCCATGCCAACAACCATTTCGGAATCAAATGCCACGACTGGAAAGGACAGAAAGCGTACTATGATGATGACAGGAAGGGGGAATGTTTCCGGAAATATCCTCATGCCGAGGCATCGTTCAGGGACCATTCCGATTTCCTCCGGTACAGGGACAGGTACAAGTCACTTTTCGACCTTGACAGGTCTGACTACAAGGGCTGGGCATACGGACTCAAGAAGGCGGGATATGCGACTGACCCTGCCTATCCGAGGAAACTGATAGACCTTATCGAAAGATATGACCTGGACAGGTTTGATTCCTATTCCCTTTCTGACATAGGGGCTTCATCTGCCTCTGCCTCGGGAAAAGCGGGCAAGGCTGCAATGGCTGAAAGGCGGGCTGAACGCAGGCTTGCCAGGGAGGCGAGACGGTCAGCGAGACAGGCGAAAAGAGCAGGTCTGTCGACTCCTTCCGGCATACCGGAATCTCCTGCCATGATAGAAAATCCTGTGCCAGTCGATACCGGGGATTTTGAAAGGTTCAGTTTCTCAATGTCGAGGCAGATGTATTCCCAGAACAGGGTGCCTTTCGTATATTCCGTGGAGGGAGAGACATATTCGAGCATTGCGAAGGCATATAACCTGTTCCTCGGGGAAATATTGAGGTTCAATGATGTAGACCGGGATGCGGAACTGAAGCCCGGCTCTGTGGTATATCTGCAGTCCAAGAAGAACAGGGCGGCAAGACTTGTGGACAAATATGTGGCTGAAGGAGGGGAGACACTATGGGAGATTGCACAGCGGTTTGCCGTGAAGCTTTCAAGTCTGGAGAAGATGAACGGAGTGGATGCATCGTATGTCATCAGACCGGAGGATACCGTCATATTGAGATGAATCTGGAATAAATGGAAAGGAAGAGCATAGCGATGATTGTGACGGCAGCGGCGGTGCTCGCTGTGGCCGTATGTCTGTGTATCGGTCTGAGATACGTGGCAGACAACAGGATGCCGAATTTCGGAAAGGACTATGTCCTTTATGTCTATCCGGATACCGGGACAGGAGCAGTTCTGGATTCTTTGTGTTCCGGTGCAGATGTACGGAGACAGGGAAGTCTCGTCAGATGTGCCAGGAAAGAGGGTCTGGCAGAGAGACTGCAGCCCGGGCGGTATGAGATAAAGCCTTCCATGTCTGCCGTATATGTGGTGAGAATGCTTTGCAACGGCTGGCAGAGTCCGCAGAGACTGACGCTTTCCGGGACTATCCGCAGCAAGGGCCGTCTTGCAGCAGTCATAGGGAGGCAGATGCTGGCCGATTCTCTCACAGTGGATTCCCTGCTCAACAGCAACGCGTTTCTTCAGCAGTTCGGCTTTGATTCGACAAATGTCTTTGCAATGTTTCTTCCTGATACATATTATATGTACTGGACAGCATCGCCTCAGGAGATTTTCGCAAGATTCAGGCAGGAGTATGATGTCTTCTGGACACACGAGCGTCTTGACAAGGCGGAGTCTCTTGGCCTGGACAGGATGGAGGTGTCCATACTCGCTTCGATTGTCAACGGTGAGACCTTGCAGAAATCAGAATATCCTCAGATAGCCGGAGTATATCTGAACCGTCTGAAAAGAGGAATGAAACTGCAGGCAGACCCGACAGTGGCATTCTGTTTCGATTATACTTTGGACAGGATATTGAAGAAACATACGAGGGTGGATTCTCCGTACAATACCTACAGATATGCAGGACTGCCTCCCGCTCCGATCAATGTCCCTCCGAAGGCCTGCATCGATGCCGTCCTCAATCCCGATACCCACGATTACCTGTATTTCTGTGCCAGCCCTGATTTCGATGGCACCCACCGTTTCGCTTCTTCCTACAGCGAGCACCTCCGCAACGCAAGGGCTTTCCAGAGGGCACTGACAGCCCGACAGAAAGCCGCCCTGTCCGGAGAGTCACATTAGGTGGACTGTATCGTGCCGTCTATCCCGGAGTCTGTTGCGTCTGCAGACTGAGGAGTTTTTGAGCTATGATACGGGCCGAGCATGCCACAAGTTCAGGGCAGGGCCGTTTCCTGTAGTATTCTTCAGTGCGTTCCGATGGGACGGGTGATTCTATGCTTTTCCGGTTTCCGCTTTCCGTGTTTGCCGGACTGCAGCTCGCATTGGACTGTGCCGTCCCGGGTCTCGGCCTGAGCCCGAGCAGTTCACCGCAGATGATACTGCCGTTCTCCTTGCGGAATTCCCCTGCCAGTTCCTGTCCGAGAGCATAGTTGGCCGTCCTTTCCTCCATGTTCTTCGGGCGGATGGCAGGAGAGATGAATCCGGCCGCCATTCCCATTGCGCTTACGGTGCCGCAGACTTCCCTCATACGGGCCATCCCGCCTCCGAATCCAGAGGCTATTGTCGCCACGGCCTGTTCATCCGCCTCGAATATGTCGCAGAATGCCAGCATTACTGCCTGGCAGCAGTTGTATCCGTCGAGAAAGTTCTTTTTTGCGCGCTGCGCCCGTTCCTCTATGTCTATTCCCGTTTTCAGATTCATATTTGTTATTTATTGTCTGGTGACCTTGTTGACGAATTTCAGCGCCCTTATCTGTGAGATTACCTTGTCCAGTTCCATGCTGCTTGGCACCGAGATTTTCAGTGTGATGTCATACACTCCGTTCCTGTCGTTTTCCGACACATTGAAACTGCGGACGGAAGCCCGGAAAGAGCCGACTACCTCCATTATTCCGTTGATGACGGCAGCCTCATGGTCTGCAATCACCCTGAGCGTGCTCTGGAAACTCCCTGAACTCGGGTTGTCGCTCCAGCGGACTTTCTGTATCCTGTACGGGTATCTGTCTATCAGGCGGGCGGCGTTCGGACAGGATATCCTGTGTATCTTTATGCCTTCTTTAATTGACACGAACCCGAACACATCGTCCCCGAATACAGGATTACAGCATTTGGCCATCCTGTAGTCCAGATTCCTGACGTTTTTGGCATCTATGACAAGGATGTCATCCGAAGTTTTCGTGCCGCCTGTCCCGTATGTCTTTTTGTCCTGCTGGGCAGGTTCGTCCGCCTGACGCACCGGTCCCTGCTCCTGGATGAAGTCCTTGATGTCGCTTATGTCCAGAGACCCGTCTCCGATAGCTGCATAGAATGCATTGAGGGTCTTGTATGCACGCTTCTTCATAAAGGCGGCGAGCATATCGTCGCTTATCTCCAGTTTCCAGTTCTTCAGCCTCCTCTCAAGCAGTTCCTTCCCCTCGGATGCGTTCTTGAATTCGGTCTCCGACAGGTGCTTGCGTATTCTTGCCCTCGCTTTCGATGTGACCACGAAGTTGAGCCAGTCTGCGGATGGCTTCTGGTTCTTGCCGCTCATTATTTCCACGACATCCCCTGTGTTGAGCTTCTCCTTGATGGATACAGCCTTGCCGTTGACTTTCG
>CALVAC010000003.1 GCA_944325435.1 uncultured Bacteroidales bacterium
AGATGAGTTCGATCGGAAAAACTACAGGGACAGTCTGCCGATTGACTCATAATGACGGAATTTAACGACAGTCCCTAGTTTATTCCTAGCCTATTTCAAGGGATATGTCGACATGCTTAAATTGATAAAGGGGAATGGAAAAGAAATGCCTCGTATATAGCCTTGATGTCCTGGGAAGCACCAATTTCCACATAAAATTACACTTTTTCAATGGAAAAATATTTCAACATCCGCTATGAGTTTGACCGAGGAAAAGTTGAGAAAGCAATAGCTTCAGCGATTGGGAACAGCAGCCACGGCTATATCTGTGTCGCCGATGGGGTCATACTCGACCGCGTGAACAGAGATCCAGAATATTGCAAAGTCGTGGACGGTGCAATGTTCTCAATATGTGACAGCAGCTATGTTCCTCTGTATATCAAATGGATATACGGCATCCACCGTGAACAGTACTGCGGCAGCCAGATATTCATGGACATAATCCACAGCAGAAAATACAGAATGTTTTTTATGGGAACTTCACAGGAAATTCTTGACGGCTTAAAAAGTAATCTTGTTAAGATTGACCCTAAAATTGAAAGTATGACATTCTATGAACTTCCTTTCTGCGGTGTAAATGAATTCGACTACCCGGCTATCGCTGAAATGGTCAGGAATGACGGGGCTGACATTATCTGGGTAGCTCTCGGGGCCCCGAAACAGGAAATCTTCATGAGCAAGTTGAACCCGTATATTGACCGGGGCGTAATGATTGCTGTCGGTGCTGCATTCAAGTTTTTCAGCGGCGTAGAAGCCAGGCGTGCTCCCGACTGGATGGTAAAACTCCACCTGGAGTTTGTCTACCGCATCATTTGCGAGCCTAAGAAGCAGCTCCACCGTTGTTGGAACATCATTTCGACCCTTCCGAAACTTCTACGGGAAGAAAAAAGAAAGAAAATTCAAAATATGTGATTATCTCCACTACCAGGATGTTGATCTTCGCAATTTAAGAGGCCATATCTTTACAATTTCTGGATTTTTTGGGAGCACAATAGCGAGAATTAACAGTTAAGTCGTTATCTTAGCAAAAATAATAATATACAATGAAAACAGCATTGATTACGGGGATTACCGGACAGGACGGTTCGTTTCTGGCGGAATTCCTTCTCGGAAAGGGTTATGAGGTGCACGGCACGATAAGACGTTCTTCGGTAGACTACCGGGAAAGGATTGCGCATCTGGAGGGGAAACCGCATTTCCATCTGCACTATGCCGACCTCGGGGACTCTATGAGCATAATGCAGGTAGTAAGCAAGGTCAGGCCGGACGAGATATATAATCTCGCAGCGCAGAGCCACGTGCAGGTCAGTTTCGATTCTCCGGAATTTACAGCGGACGTGGACGCGACCGGCGTCCTGAGGGTGCTGGAAGCCGTGCGTCTGTGCGGTCTGGCCAAGACCTGCCGCATCTACCAGGCTTCCACTTCCGAACTCTACGGCAAGGTGGAGGAGGTGCCGCAGAACGAGAACACGCCTTTCCATCCATACAGCCCGTATGCAGTCGCGAAACTCTACGGGTACTGGATTGTAAAGGAATACCGCGAGGCATACGACATGTTCTGCTGCTCCGGAATCCTGTTCAACCACGAAAGCGAACGGCGCGGGGAGACCTTCGTCACTCGCAAGATCACACTTGCCGCGGCGCGTATCGCCCAGGGCAAGCAGGAAAAGCTCTACCTCGGCAACCTGTCATCCCTGCGCGACTGGGGATATGCAAAAGACTATGTCGAATGCATGTGGCTGATTCTCCAGCACAAGACACCGGAGGATTTCGTGATTGCAACAGGTGTGCAGCATTCAGTGAGGGAGTTCTGCTACCTGGCATTCAAGCATGTCGGTATCGAACTGGAGTTCAAGGGAGAAGGGGAGGATGAAAAAGGAGTATGCGTCTCCGGGCCGGACGGCCTGATCGGGAAGACTCTTGTGGAGGTGTCACCTGATTTCTATCGTCCCACCGATGTTGTCAATCTCTGGGGCGACCCGACAAAGGCGAAGGCGGAACTTGGCTGGGATCCGGCGAAGACATCGTTCGAGCAGCTGGTAAAGATCATGGTGGATGCCGATATGGCGAAAGTGGCCGTAGAAAAGGCCGGAGACCAGATCAGGACCAACCTCGCGGAATATCTGGAGAAAGGTATCGTAAAATAATGCACAGACAATATGCTTGACAGGAATGCAAAGATATATGTGGCAGGACATCACGGGCTTGTGGGTTCTGCCATCTGGAACAACCTACTGCAGAGGGGGTACACCAATCTTGTGGGACGCAGCCACAGCGAACTCGACCTGCTGGACGGTGCGGCAGTGAAGGCATTTTTCGACACGGAACGGCCTGATGCCGTGGTGCTGGCAGCCGCCCATGTAGGAGGGATAATGGCGAACCTGCAATACCGTGCCGACTTCATCTGGCAGAACCTGCAGATACAGCAGAATGTCATAGGGGAAAGCTTCCGCCATGGAGTGAAGAAACTGCTGTTCCTCGGCAGCACGTGCATCTATCCCCGCGAGGCTCCGCAGCCTATGAAAGAAGACTGCCTGCTGACCTCGCCTCTCGAATATACTAACGAACCTTACGCCATCGCCAAGATAGCAGGGCTGAAAATGTGCGAGAGCTTCAACATACAGTACGGCACGAACTATATCGCAGTGATGCCGACCAACCTCTACGGCCCGAATGACAATTTCCATCTGGAGAACAGCCACGTGCTCCCTGCGATGATCCGCAAGATATATCTGGCCAAATGCCTCAACGAGAGCGACTGGGATGCCGTCCGAAAGGATATCAGTCTGAGACCTGTGACTGCTCCCGTCACCGCTGTCGGAAAGGACACCGCCACCGGAGAGGCATCCTTCACAGACAGAGGGCTCAAGGTTCAGGAAGGAAAATTCATCGTGGACGGTACTTCAGCAGAGTCCGACATCCTCGCTGTCCTGTCATACTACGGCATATCCGGAGAATCAGTTGTCCTATGGGGGACAGGAAAGCCCATGAGGGAGTTCCTCTGGAGCGAAGAGATGGCGGATGCATCGGTACATGTACTGCTGAATGTGGATTTCAAGGATACATACGACCATTCTGTCAGGAATGCAGACGGCATCACCGAAATCCGCAACTGCCACATCAACGTAGGTACGGGCAAGGAACTGAGCATCCGCGAAGTGGCAGAGAAAATCATGTCCGAGATCGGCTTCAAGGGCGAACTGCGATGGGACTCATCCAAACCGGACGGCACCCTGCGCAAGCTCACGGATGTGACAAAACTCCACAATCTGGGCTGGCATCACAAAATAGAGATAGACGAAGGTATCCACCGCCTCTACCAGTGGTATCTCCAGGGCATCTGCATCAATCATCAGACCGTCTGACCTGTCTCCTATCGATTAGGATTCTGATTTTTTCAGGCATTTACATCAGACAACCAACGAAGATTCAACTATTTTGTTAAGTTCAGTCAGCGTTTTTCTCGGCGGCGATGGCTTCGTTGTAGCAATGGCGGCAGAGGGGTTCGTATAGATCCTGTTCTCCGAGCACGACAAGCTTTTCGCTCTTGGTCAGGCGGTGCGAATGGTTGGCAAGGCTGCCGCACTTTACACAGATGGCATGTACTTTCTGGACATCCTCCGCAACTGCCATCAGCGCAGGCATCGGACCGAACGGCTTGCCCGTGAAATCGGTGTCAAGTCCTGCCACAATCACCCTTATTCCCCTGTCAGCCAAAGTCTGGGCCACTTCCACCACAGTGTCATCGAAAAACTGGGCCTCGTCAATGCCGACAACCTCCACATCAGCAGACAGGAGCAGCATACTTGCCGGAGAATCGATCGGCGTGGAAGGAATGCTGTGTGCATCATGCGAGACGACCTGGTCATCAGAATATCTCACATCGATTGCAGGCTTGTATATCTCGACTTTCTGATTGGCGAACTGCGCCCTCCTGAGCCTTCTGATCAGTTCCTCTGTCTTACCGGAAAACATCGACCCGCAGATCACTTCGATCGAGCCTGCTTTTTTTGCATTTTCTAAAAACATTTCCTTACTTTTGCAGTTGACGGCTGCAAAGATAGTCATTAATGGCCTTATCGGGAAGACAGCGGAAAAGTTTTTATCAACAGTCGAGAAGATATGAGGGGAAACAGAGACAAAGGGAAATCCGGTTCCGGGATTATGAAGCAGGTATCCACTGTGGAAGAAAGGAAGGAGCCAGAAGAGGGAAAGAGACCGGGAACGGAAGTGAAGGAGAAGTCCGTGTCAGGAGGACCGGGAATCCTGTACATAGTGCCGACCCCGGTAGGGAATCTGGAAGATATGTCTTTCAGGGCTGTCCGGATACTTCAGGAAGCGGATCTTATACTTGCAGAAGACACGAGGACAAGTTCAGTGTTGCTCAAGCACTACGACATTCACGGACATTTGGAGTCGCACCACAAGTTCAACGAGCACAGGACAGCGGAAATCATCAAGGAAAGGATACTGGCGGGGACAAATGTAGCCCTTATAAGCGATGCGGGCACCCCGGGGATTTCGGATCCGGGATTTCTGCTTGTCCGCACCTGCGTCAATGAAGGAATCGAAGTGCAGACCCTCCCCGGAGCCACGGCATTCGTCCCGGCTCTGGTGAGTTCCGGCTTCCCGTGCGACAGATTCTGCTTCGAAGGGTTTCTGCCCGTCAAGAAAGGTCGGCAGACAAGGTTGAAGGAACTGTCTTCCGAGACCAGGACAATGATATTCTACGAGTCTCCATACCGTCTGGTCAAGACCCTGGACCAGTTCACCGAGGTGTTCGGGGAGGAAAGGGGATGTTCGGTGGCCCGCGAGATTTCCAAGAAATTCGAGGAACACAGGAGGGGTACGGTCAGGGAAGTGGCAGACTGGTACCGTGAACACGAGCCAAAAGGAGAAATCGTCATCATCCTTGCCGGGCTGGAATCCAGATAGACACCGGAGGAACGGCATCCTGCAACAAAAAGGCCTGATTGTACGGGCTGCAGCTCCGGAAGATGGGGACGGTTTGAAAGCCGGCTATGGGCACGGGACGAGGCCGGAAAAGATGGTATTGATGCGACTGAAAGGGTATGTTGGGAAGTAAAACAGAATAATACTGGTGGAGATGGGAAAAGAGGACAAGAAGAAAGGGAAGAAGCTTCCCGTGTCATTCGTGACCGGAGCTATTGCATTGGTGTTCCTCATTGTGGGTTATCAGGTTGCCCTGTTTCTCAACAGGGCGGCAATCTCGAAGATACTTGCCGAAGAAACGACGACCGACACTGTCTATGTGATGGACCGCGCATTGGCCGAAGCCGTGCTGAAAGGCGGTCAGGCGGAGAATATCCTGAACGAATATCCGCAGAATGGCAATGACAAAGGCGGCAGCGGGGATGCAGCGGAAGAAAAGATTGCCGTAAAGGGCGGCAGCGGGAACGGCAGGGACGACATACGGATTGAGTCAGAGGCAAGAGGATACCGGATAGACCAGAAGACAGGGGACATATACAGTCCATCCGGACAGAGGACAGGCTCAAGACTGAAGAAAACGGAATCAGGGAAGACCGGGACAGGCCGAAGTACCGGAAGACAGACCAGACAGGTGGAGAATTTCCGGTTCAATCCCAATACTGTATCCGCAGAAGACCTGTGCAGGCTCGGGTTTTCCGAAAGGCAGGCACAGTCCATCATCAATTACAGGTTCAAAGGAGGCAAATTCAACAGGAAGACCGATTTCGCCAGATCATTCGTCGTGGCGGACTCGGTCTACAGACGGCTTGAGCCGTATATCGACATTCCACCGGTTGACCTCAACACTGCAGATTCCACCGCACTTGATGCCCTGCCGGGAATAGGAGGATACTTTGCAGGAAAGATAATCGAATACAGGGAAAGGCTGCACGGTTACTCCTACAAGGAACAGTTGATGGACATATACAGGTTCGACCGGGAGAAGTATGATGCACTGGATGATCTTGTGACAGTATCGGAAGAGACGACCGCTCCATATCCGATGTGGTCCCTTCCGGAAGACTCCCTGAAACTGCATCCATACATCGGTTCATACTCCGCCCACGGCATCGTCCTGTACAGGGAAAACAACCCTGTGGAGGCTTGGACTGTCGAGGGGCTTGAAAAGGCAGGGGTGCTGAAACCGGAAATGGCAGCCAGGCTGTCCCGCTGCAGGATCGAGTGAGGAATCAACCGCAATCAATTCACCGTCTCGGGTGATGACTGAGGACTGAAGTCTGCCATGTCGCCCTGTCTATATGGGTATAGATCTCAGTTGTGAGAATGCTCTCGTGTCCGAGCATCTCCTGCACAATGCGGAGGTCAGCCCCGTTCTCTATGAGATGCGTAGCGAAAGAATGGCGGAAAGTATGCGGAGAAATCTCCTTGGTGATGCCTGCAAGCATTGCGTAATGCTTCACCATATTGAATATGGAGACCCTGCTGAGCCGGGTTCCCCTGCTGTTGAGAAAAAGGATATCATCCGCACGGCAAGATGGCTGGGCTGAAGCCGGACGCGACACCGGGAATGAAGGGACAGGCCGGACATCCATATAGTTGCGCACGGCATCCATCGCCATCTCCCCTATCGGGACAATCCTCTCCTTGTTGCCTTTTCCGATGACCCTGACAAAGCCTTCATCAAAAAACAGGTCCGAAATCCTTATCCCCGATGCTTCCGACACACGCAGCCCGCATCCATAGAGCATTTCGAGTATTGCCCTGTCCCTCAGCCCCATCCAGTCTGTCAGAGGAACGGCATCCATAATGGCGGCGACCTCTTCCATGGAAAGGACCTCAGGAAGGTAACGCCCCATCTTGGGTGTATCCACTCCATCGCACGGATTATCCGTCATATAGCCCTCCTGTATCATCCACACGAAAAAGGACCTCAACGAACTCAATATCCTGGCCTGAGAGCGTTTTGACACAGGCAAAAGCCGTCCGGTCAATCTGTGTGGCACCTGCAAGCCAGTCCCGGACCGGGAGACAGGCTCTTTACCGCCCGGGGAAGCTGCCGGAACTGCCCGGGAATGCAGATATGAGATTATGTCATGCGATGTGACAGATATCAGCCTCTTCATACCCGAAGGTGCCGTATCCGCAGACCTCCAGCCAGACTTACCCGCACCTGCCGCAGAGAGGCCGGAACCAGAAGCGGCGTACCATTCAAGAAAAGCGGCGACATCCCTCGAATACGCAGATACCGTATTCGGAGACATCGCCCTCTCTATCCTGAGGTAAGAGGTGTAATCTTTCAGTATGCCGCTGTCCGCCACTTCATTCAAAGGGTAGAATAGAGATGCCCGTAACGGAGCATCTGACCGAGATAGTCATCCACATATTCAATCCTGTAGTCGACCACCTTGCCGTTTTCCTCGACAGGCACAAGTTCAGGATTGACAAAGCCTCCATACGGCTTCAGCCCGAGGGCGGCATAACGCTCCTTCACTTCCTTGTGCAGTTCAGGGTCTATGTTGACGGCATATTTCTCCACCAGAGCCTTCCCTGCCTCATAATCTCCCTCCGACTTGATCCTCTGCACCTCTCCCAGGAGTCTGCCGAACAGACCGCGCAACGCCTCGTAGTCGTTGACCACAAAATAGGTCTTGCCATCCCTGACCTTTTTCTCTATCACATTGTCTTTCAATCCATTCTCATAGCACCACTCTGCAATCAGCTTGCGGTTCTGCATATGTGCCTCCGTGTTCTGGCGGCCAAGTTCCACCCTGGTGAACTGCACCAGAAGTCCGTTCCTTATATAGTTGGAATACTGCGCCTTGTAGGCATCTCCATCAGGAAGGATACCCAGCTCGACAAGCTTCGGGTCAGCCATATAATACAGGCCGAACAGGTCCGCCCTGGTCTCCTCCAGGGTAGAGTTGTATTCCCCGAGGGCATTGGCGGACACACCCGGCAACAGCTGGCCCGAACCGTGACCGAGACATTCATGCAGATCCGTATGCACCTCATCGGTAATGGAAAGATATTTCTTCGCCATTGCTATCTCATCATCATCCCAGGCGAATTCGGCAAGGGTGCTTGTCGGTGATTCCAGAGCCGCAAGATCGTATGCGTGTGTTATGTTGGCTATGGTCACCGACTTGGAGCCGTGATCCTTGCGTATCCAGTCTGCGTTCGGCAGATTGATTCCGATAGGGGTTGACGGGTAGCAGTCCCCGCCGAGAGTCGTGACATCAATCACCTTGGCGGATATGCCCTTGACCTTCTCTTTCCTGAAGCGGGGGTCGACAGGGGAATTGTCCTCAAACCACTGCGCATTCGCACTGATGATACCGGTCCTGCGGGATGCCTCGTGGTCCTTTATGTTCACAAGCCCCTCCCAGGAAGCCTTGCGTCCGAGAGGATCATTGTAGTCCTCCACAAACCCGTTGACAAAATCCACCGTTCCGGCCGTATCCTTGACCCACGCAATATTGTATTCATCCCACAGCTCCAGATCTCCGGTCATATAGTAGTCTATGAGCAGGTCGATGCACTTCTTCTGGGTATCGTTCTCCGCATAGAAGGCGGCTTTCCTTAGTTCTCCGCACACCTTCTCCAGAGCCGGTCCGTACAGGCCGCCAACCTTGTAGACCTCCTCCCGGATGGTGCTGTCGGCATCTTTGACCAGCCTGCTGTTGAGCCCGTATGACACAGGGGTGGAGTCCGCAGGATCCACCATCGCCGCATAGAACCGCTCCGCCTCTTCCCGTGTCACACCTTTATAATAGTTGACGGCCGACTGTTTCACTATATCTCCGGACTTGTCGGTAGACTTGCGCTGAGGGAAGATATCCGGGCTGTAGATGACCTCCAGAAGATCCACCTGCGTACTGTCTTCCGGGTCGACATAGACACCATCATCCCCTACCGCTTCCAGCAGGGATGCGAAATACTCCCTCGGACATTCCGGGAAAAACTTGTCTTCTGCATAATGGTGGTGCATCCCGTTGCTGAAAAAAAGGCGTTTGGCATAGACGGTGAACTTCCGGAAATCCTCGCACTCCCTGTCGCCATCATACCTGTCAAGAATGTCCTCCACAATATGTCTCACCGGAAGATTGTATCGACAGTTCTGCACCCAGATGATATCCCTGCCGTACTTGGCGGCCTCTCCGAGATGATAGACATAGTGCTTCTGCTGAAGGCTGAGGCTGTCCCACCCCGGAATCTGATACCTCATTATCTTGACATCCGCAAATTCATCGATCAGATATCTGAAGCTGTCCTCCTGAGAGCCCACATTTCCGCAAGCCGCCATCGAAACAGCTGCACCACAAGTCATTAACATATCGAATACTTTCATAACAATAACTTTCCTTGCAAATATGGGTTCAAAGGTAATAAAATTTCCATATCTTTGTAGGTTCTATTGAAGATAAATATGGACCGCCGCCATTCCAGACATATAGTTCCGAGACTGCTTGACACAATTACGGCGGTCATTGCCTGCATTTCCGTCACAGTCTCCTGTGTCAAGGACGGGACTTGCGAAATACCTACAATGCCTGACAGTATCGACAATGTGTTCATCATATATATGGCCGGCAAGGACAACGGTCTGGCCTCAGCGATGAGGGACAACATGTCCGATTTCTGCAGCGGATATGTCCCCGAAGGATACAACAGCAACATACTGCTGGCATACGAGGAGCTCACGAACTCATCCTCTCCGACAAGATCATATCTCACAAGGATATACAGACATTGCGGCACTCTGGTGAGGGATACTGTCGTCACATACCCGGTGACAAGCATAGGAGCCACGGCGGAGACATTGGAAGATGTGCTCAATGAAGCGAGAAGCCGTTTCCCGGCCAAGAGTTACGGTCTGCTGGTGTCTTCTCACGGCACCGGGTGGCTACCGAAAGGATTCTACAGCGACCCCGACAGCTACGAAGACAGTATGGGAGGCGGAAGGGAAATGGCAAGACGGCTGACGGACACGGAAGAATGGGTCCCGTATGTGGAGAAATGGCAGGACCCGTCATTGCCTCCCGTGAAGAGCATCTGCCAGGACAGGGCGCTTGTGGGCGGACAGATGGTATCATACGAGATGAACATCCAGGAATTCGCCGGAGCCATACCGTACACCCTGGACTACATCATATTCGACTGCTGCCTTATGGGGGGCATAGAAGTGGCATACGAACTGAAGGATGTCTGCGACAGGATAATATTCTCACCTACGGAAGTCCTCTCGCTCGGGTTCAACTACGATACAATGGGGCAGCATCTTCTCGGAGACAGCGAGCCCGACCTGGAAGGGGTCGCGAGAGACTATTACAACAGATATGCTGCCATGAGCGGAGACTATCAGTCAGCGACAGTGACCCTTGTCGACTGCTCGAGACTGGAGCCGCTGGCAGAAGCCTGCAGACAGATATTCAGCAACCACAGGGAAGAGCTGGATGCCCTTGACGGGACCGGGATACAGGAATATTTCCGGTTCGGGGATCCCGTATGGCAAGGCGGACACCTGTTCTACGACCACTGGTTCTACGACCTGAGGGACATTGCGGCCAATGCGGGTGCGAGCGACACCGAGCTTGACCTGCTGGATACCGCTCTTGACAACTGCATCATCTACAAGGCAGCCACAGAGAAATTCATCGGAGTCAGCATCGACAGGTATTCCGGACTGAGTATGTACCTTCCCGGCAACGGGAGCAGATATCTTGACAGTTTCTACAGGAATCTGGCTTGGGACGCAGCCACAGGACTGGTGTCATTATCCGGAACAGGGGCAGGAAAGTGAAAAAGTAAAGTTTTTTCTTGTCCCGCATACATAATTGTCGAAATTTTCATATATTTGCAGCCCCATAAAAAAGCAGGGGCTTTTTGGTGCAATGGGGAGGCTTCCTTGGGAGAAATCCTTGCGGCAGTCTCTGAGTAACACATTTTTATAAAATTCTATGAAACACATCGAACTTACAGGCCAGATCCGCCAGGTCGGGAACAAGGCCACAGTAAAAAGCATCAGGAGAGAAGGTCTCGTACCTTGCAACCTCTACGGACAGGGAATGGAGAATGTCCTTTTCACAGTAAGCGCAAAGGATCTCAAATCCCTTACCCACACACCTAACTCATACATCGTAGACCTCGACCTCGGAGAGAAGAAATACACAGCAGTCCTTCACGAGGTGCAGTATCATCCTGTCACTGACGAGGCTCTTCACGTAGATTTCCTCTTAGTGACCGAAGACAAGCCTGTGGTCATCAATGTCCCTATCATCATCACGGGGCATTCAGAGGGCGTCAAGCTGGGCGGCAAGCTCCTGGTATCGAGCCGCAAGCTCCGCATCAGCGCATATATGGACAAGCTTCCTGATTCAGTAGAGGTAGACACGACTTCACTGCAGATAGGCAAGCAGATAGTAGCAGGAGACCTCCACTACGAGGGAGTGACCATCGTGTCCCCTAAGGGTACGATAATCTGCTCTGTCCGTCCTACCCGAGCTACGGCACAGGCAGCCAAAGAGGCTTAATCAAGGACCCTGATACTGTCACGGTATGAACTATCTGATAGTCGGATTGGGAAATATCGGCGCAGAATACGCGAATACCAGACATAATATGGGATTTATGGTATTGGATGCCTGGGCTAAGGCATCCAATACTGTTTTTGAGACATCCCGTTATGGAAGTATAGCAGAAGTGCCGTTCAAAGGCAACAGGTTCACCCTGCTGAAGCCTTCCACATATATGAACCTGAGCGGCAAGGCTGTCAGGTACTGGCTGGGGCAGATGAAACTGCCTCTTGAGCAGCTCCTTGTCATCTCAGATGACCTGAACATCCCCTTCGGCACACTGAGACTCCGAAAGAACGGAAGCGCAGGGGGACACAACGGCCTTGCCAACATAACCGAAATGCTCGGGACACAGGACTACGCAAGGCTCAGGATCGGAATCGGAAACGATTTCAGCAGAGGAGGACAGATAGACTTCGTGCTCGGCGAGCTGTCACCGGAAGAAACCGCAGAAATGCCCGGGATATGCACCAGAGCCATCGAAGGGGTCAAGTCGTATGCCGCCCTCGGTGTGGACAGAGCTATGAACATCGTGAATACCAGGACTAAATGAATTCAAGAAAGGCAGATTTTTTTGTTTTTATATGAATTTATTGCTACCTTGCGCACAGTTTGATGCTTAATGTTTAACGAAGTATTTAAAAATTTAACTAACATGAAAGAGCTTGTAGATCAGATCAAGGCAGAGTACGAGGTTTTCGCTAAGAACGCTGAGGCTCAGGTAGAGAAAGGCAACAAGGCAGCCGGTGCCCGTGCACGCAAGGCAGCCCTGAACATCATGAAGATGATGAAGGATTTCAGAAAAGTCTCAGTGGAGAGCGCAAAATAAATCTTTCGCAAGCCTTTACAAGTCTAAGGGGCAGTCCGGTATCAGGGCTGTCCCTATTTTATAAAAATTTCGCCTTCCGGTGCAACATCCGGAAGGCGGTCTGCATCTATATGGCAGGTTTAGGTTTTAGTACACGGTTTAGGGAGCGGGTTTTATGTAGCAGTTGCCCGCTCCCTTTACATTTCCAGATGGACATTGTCTATCCACAGGATATTGCCCACTCCCCCGTAGAAGGCCTGGCCTGCACTGGCAAGGAACTTGATTATAAGCCAGTTCGGTTCCTCATCAGGATCTGCCCAGCCATCTTCCGACACCATCACCTTCTCTCCCTTTGAATTGACAGCGAAGAAAGCCCGGTCCGGATTGTTGTTCAGTCCCATGCACGGGTCGAAATCCGGAGCTGATGAGATGTCCCCGTACCTGACTTCTAGACGGTGTCCGTCTATCCACTCCGGCACGTTCTTCTTAAGTGTCTCGCAGCCTGTGCCTACCCTGAGGGCATGTATGTTCCCGTCCTCATCCTCCCATCGTTTCTGCAGGATGATGGCTACTTCCGGGTAGTCCGGCCAGCCCATATCCTTGAGACGCGAGAATCCGGTCCCCCTGATTGTACTGTGTCCCACTTCTGCCTTGTAGTCATACACCAGAGCAGAAGGTCTCCCGGAAAAGGGAATGCCGTAGAGCACTTTCGACATGGGATCCTTGGTGTTGCGTATAGGTTCCTCGATATCACCTGTCAGCATTGCTCCCTGACAGACAACATCCATATTGATGCCCAGTGCCTTGACAGTCTCTATATGTGTCTCCAGCCTTGCGCACCAGCCGTCCCCGCGCCTTTCAGGAAAGACAGTGCAGTTGGTCTTGATCACACCCATGACATTTGCCAGGACATTGTTGGTCCTCCAGTGGTACGAAGCAGGCTTTGACAGCGCCTCCCTGGAAAATGTAGTATCAGTGCTGTGCCCGTAGAATTCATATAGATATCTCGTATTCCCTCCTATTATGTCCGATTCCTCGATGCACCGGACACACCACGAATCCATCGTCCCTGTCCTGTTGATCTGCTCCACAATGTCCTGCTGCGCCCAGACATCTATATACAGCAAGTTTGTGATAACGGTTAAAAATAAAGTTGTTCGTCTCATAAATTATCACTAATCTTGTATTCTGGTACAAATATAGCACATTGTGCCGAAACATACACCGGAACCGATACGTACTTCAAACCTGACCTGGACATGAATAGATGTCGTGTATTTCTCGCCGTTCTGGTGCTGACAGTTGCAGCGACACTGGCCACAGCCTCCCCGACAGACAGGGAGGTAGTTCTGTGTCAGCCGGATGGTTACACTTTCAGCGCCCATCTTCGTGGAGATGAATTCGCCCATATTCTCAAGACTATGGATGGCTGCGTCATAGTCAAGGACGATGACGGATACTACTGCTATGCCGTACCCGGCAGCGATGGGTCGCGCTGCAGCAGCGGATACCGCATCGGGGACTCCAATGTCCCTGCTGAAGTCTTATCCGCCAGCAGGCAGGCAGGGTACAGCCGGATTTCCGGTCAGGAGGCAAGGCTGAAGCAGTCAATGGCTGCAGATGCAGAACCTCTGCTGAAAAGGGTGATGAGAGCCGGTGCCATGACAAAGACCGACGGTCCTGCCCTGAAACACGGGATAGTCATCCTGGCCCAGTTCAATGATGTGACCTTCCGGTATACCAGAGAGGATTTCGTGGAGATGCTGACTGCGGAAGGCTACTCAAGGGATGGGGCGACCGGTTCCGCCATCGACTATTTCAACGCCCAGTTCAACGGCCGTGTGGAATTCTCTTTCGACGTGAGCGAAATTGTCACCCTGCCGAAAGCGAGGTCGTATTACGGAAAGAACTACAACAACATCGATGGCAATGACTTCAAGCCGGCGGAGATGATTGCCGCCGCCTGCACCCTTGCAGATGCCGAGATAGACTTCTCCAGATATGATGATGACGGGGATGGAGAGGTGGACAATGTGTTCGTGTTCTACGCCGGTGCAGACGAAGCCCAGGTGGGAGACCCTGACCTTATATGGTCACACGCATGGTACATCAAGGACGGGGCAGATATCAACCTCACCCTCGATGGCAAGGTCATCAACAGGTATGCTTGTTCTTCAGAACTTTCGGGGACATCGGACATGGCCTCCATCGGGACTTTCTGCCATGAATATTCCCACACTTTCGGACTGCCTGACTTCTATGACACGGACTATGAAGGAGAGGATGGACTCATAAGTGCCGCATTGTGGAACAGCACATCACTGATGGATGCCGGGAATTACAACAATAACGGCCACACTCCGCCGTATTTCAATGCTGTCGAAAGGGAATATCTCGGCATCTCCGAGCCGGAGATGCTTGCGGAGGGGGAATATGTCCTCGAACCGATATCCGAAAACGGACGCTACCTCAGGATGGATACGGAGACGGAAGGGGAATATTTCCTGATAGAATGCCGCTCCGGCAAAGAATGGGATGCCTATATCAACAACGGTACAGGTCCCGCCTCCGGACTGCTGATATACCATGTGGACAAATCATCCTCGCACCTAATATATTCAAGCGTATATGGCAAGGAGACAACGCCGGAGGAAAGATGGGGGGCTCACAATGAGGTGAATGCCAATCCGGAACACCAGTGCGCAGACCTCATCGAGGCGGATGGGAGGACAGACAGAGTGACATCTACAGGCGGCAGGGACCTGACAGGAATCTTCTTCCCGGCAGGGAGCACATCTTTCACACCCGACGGGACTCCGGCATTCAAGGACTGGGATGACAACCTGTCTCCGCTGTCCATTGTGGACATCTCGATGGATGGAGACAATGTGCGCTTCTCTGTAGTCCAGACCTCCGGGGTAACTCCGGCAGCGAACAACATCTCTGTGGATGCCTTCCAGGATGCCGCCATAATCTCGTGGAAAAGCAACATATCCACGACAAGGACTGCCTGGCTGACAGGCTCGTGGGACAGCAAGGAAATCGAGGTTTCCCCATACTCGGCAGGGAAATACAGCTGCACCATAGAAGGCTTGTCTCCGGGCAAGGAATACACCCTGTCCATCCGGTTCAGGTCAGATACGGGGGAATACGGGGAGAAAGTATCCGAAGAATTCACCACCAGACGGCTTCCGGCAAGCAACGCATTCCCGTATATCAGTTTCCCGGTATCAGGCAAGGCCGGCAACGGGTCATTCGTCAAGGGCACCCTGATACCGCTCAGGGTCATCAATGCCACGGATGCAGAATCCATAGTATGGAGTTTCAACGGCCAGACGATAACCGCTGCCTCCGATGGCACTGATGACGGATACTACAGCCTCGATGAGGACGGGGAGCTCAAAGCGGAAGTGATATACCCTGATGGTATAGAAATAATCAAAAGATCGATCACAATAAGATGAAAACGATTCCACATATACTGTCTATGTCCATCCTGTCTATCGGGCTTTCCGGCTGCCTTTCCAGCACTATGGAAGAGACAGACTTCGTGTCGAAAGTGTCCGACATATCCCTGACAGTCAACGGAAGGACCCAGATGAAATTCGATGAGGAAACCCACCAGATAGCATACGACGAAACCGACCTGCAGTTCCGGGTGATGGACGACGACCTGAACAACTATTTCGTTGTCACTATGGACAGCATGCCTCAGAAGGTCGGGGATGTAATCTCTGCCACAGTGATATATACCACACAGGATGACATTCCCCATATAAAGGCAGAATTTACGGTCTCGCGATATGAGGATGACAAGTTCTGGCTGTGGGATGATTCAGGGAAAACAGGTGTGGTGATCAGCATCCTGCATTAGACACTGTATTTCCTGCTGAATGCCAGCACAGGAAGTACGGCGATTACATATCCGATCAGGGCCACTCCGGCAGCCGTCACCAGCACATCCGTCCAGGACAGGATCACGGGATAGGCCTGAACGATGAAATTGCCAGGCATCCTGATAAGGCCTGTAGCCTGCTGGAAAAGCACAAACCCGACACCTGCGGCAATGCCGCAGACAAGTCCAGACAGCGAGATAAGCCATCCTTCGAGGATGAATATGCGCCTGACAAGTGACGCTGTCGCCCCCATACTGAAAAATGTGCCGATATCCCCGCGCTTCTCGATAATCAGCATTGACAGAGATCCGAAGATATTGAATGCGATGATGATTATCACGAACAGCAGTATGAGGTATATGGAAATCTTCTCATACCGCATCATCTTATATAGGGACTCGTTCTGTCGGAACCGGTCGCTGACGGTGAATCCTGGCCCGAGACGGACGGACAGTTCTTTCTGGATTCTCTGCAGTTCCCTCGGAGAGGTTCCGGGCACCATCCTCACCTCGACGGAAGAGACTTCATCCGTATATTCCAGAAGCGCGCGCATCAATTCTATCGGAACGACAAGAAGTTCATCATCGACATCATTGTTGACAGAAAAGAGTCCGGACGGATATGCATTCACACTCCTGAGAGACGCTGCAGGATTGCTCATCGAGACAGGCGCCGTCCTGGACGGGAACCAGATCTCTATCGGGGCGACAAACCTCGGATTGATGCCCATCCTGTAAGCCAGACCGGCTCCGACAACGGCAAGAGGCACATCGCCCCTGTGCAGGAGAAAATCTCCGCTGCGTATATGGTCCCGGAGCGGACTCTCCTCCTCATATATGGAATCCACGCCTTTTGCCAAAGCGACCCCCTGCCGTCCATCGTAGCTGATGAAGACATTCTCCTGGAGAACGGTGCAGATGGTGGCAACGCTCTCCTGGTCATAGAGCCAGCCGTAGGCTTCATCTCCTGGAACGAACACCTTGCCCTCCGCCGGTGTGACAAGCAGGTCAGGCTCCACATTGCCGAGCATAGACCTGACCAGAGAATCGAAGCCGTTGTACACGGACAGGATTATGATCAGGGCTGCCGTACCTATGGCCATCCCCGCCGCGCTTATCGCAGAGATTATGTTGATCACATTGTGTGACTTCTTTGCGAAAAGATACCGTCCGGCTATGAAGAGAGGCAGATTCATCCCAATATTCCGGTTGCAGCGCCCAGAGACGCCCTATTTCTTCAGGAGTTCCTCGATATGCTCCACATAGTCGAGGGAAGAATCCTGGTAAAAGACAATATCGGGAACTATGCGCAGCTGCTTCGCCACCTTGCTGCCGAGTTCACCACGGTATGTCCTGACATTGTCCTCAAGGGACTTCATAACCGTTTCGGCCTTGGCTGATGGGAAGATGCTGACATAGACCTTGGCCAGCGAGAGGTCCGGACTTACCCTTACCCCGCTCACAGTCACCAAAGCCCCATCGTATGCAGCCATTCCCTTGCTCCTGATGATCTCCGCCATATCCTTCTGGATTTCACGTGCGACCTTCAGCTGTCTTGTGCTCTCGCCTTCCATTATTCCACCTTTATGATATAGTAATTCTTCTTTCCTCGCTGCGCAAGGATATATTTCCCGTTGAGGATGGACTCCTCCCCTATCATTGCGCTGATATCAGTCACCTTCTCCTTGTCGATGCTGACTCCGCCTCCCTGTATCATCTTGCGGCATTCTCCCTTGGACGGGAATACAGCCGTCTCTGCACCGAGCAGGTCGAGCACGTTCATCGGCAGGCTCTCCCTTGAGACAGAGAAAGTCGGCACCCCTGCGAACACATCGAGGAAAGTCTTCTCATCCAATGACTTGAGCGCATCTGAAGTAGCATTGCCGAACAGCATCTCCGAAGCTGCGACAGCCTTTTCGTACTCTGACTCCCCGTGCACCATGACCGTGACCTCACGCGCAAGCAGCTTCTGCAGATGACGGAGGTGCGGAGCCTCCGAATGCTTCGCCACTGCCGCCTCGATCTCTTCCCTGGAAAGCATTGTGAATATCCTGATATATTTCGCGGCATCCTCATCCGATACATTCAGCCAGAACTGGTAGAACTGGTAAGGCGATGTCCTCTCAGGATCGAGCCAGATGTTGCCTTTCTCAGTCTTGCCGAACTTTCCTCCATCTGACTTGGTGATCAGCGGGCAGGTCAGGGCGTACGCCTCCTTGCCGAGCACCCTGCGGATAAGTTCCGACCCTGTGGTGATGTTTCCCCACTGGTCAGCTCCCCCCAGCTGGAGAAGGCAGCCCTTGTGCTCATAGAGGTAGAGGTAGTCATACCCCTGGAGCAGCTGGTAAGAGAACTCCGTGAAAGACATTCCCTCCCTGGATTCGGAAGAGAGTCTCTTCTTGACGGAATCCTTGGCCATCATATAGTTGACGGTGATATGCTTGCCTATGTCACGCACGAAATCTATGAAGGTATAGTCCTTCATCCAGTCGTAGTTGTTGACCAGTTCAGCCTTGTTCGGGGCATCAGAATCGAAGTCGAGCAGACGCGAGAGCTGCTTCTTGATGCAAGCCACGTTATGGGCCAGGGTCGCCTCATCCAGCAGGTTCCTCTCCTGTGACTTCATGGAAGGGTCGCCTATCATCCCCGTTGCACCTCCGACAAGAGCGAACGGCTTGTGCCCGCAGTTCTGGAAATGCTTGAGTATCATAACACTCACGAGATGTCCGATATGGAGGGAATCAGCCGTGGGGTCAATCCCGACGTATGCCCCTGCCGGACCTTCCATCAGTTTCTCCTCTGTGCCCGGCATGATATCCTGTATCATGCCTCTCCATCTGAGTTCTTCCACAAAATTCTTCATCGGTTGTATATGTTCAATTTATATTTCCTACAAAAATAAACGGCCATTATATGGCCACAACCTACAAAGGTAATCAAAATAATTCGTAAATTTGCGAGGTTTTGCCACAGAGGCGGATTTATGACAATTATTTTAATAAAAAGATCAATATCATGAGAAAAAACATCGTAGCCGGGAACTGGAAAATGAACACTACAGTCCCGGAAGGAGTACAGCTTGCAAAAGACGTTGTAGCAAAGGCATCTGAAGTGCCTGCATCGGTAAAGCTCATCATTGCTCCGCCTTTCACCCATCTCGCTCCTGTAGCGGAAGTGGTGAAAGACTCACCAGTAGGTCTGTCTGCACAGAACTGCGCCGACAAGGAGAAAGGGGCATACACTGGTGAGGTTTCCGTGTCAATGCTGTCATCCGTAGGCTGCGGATATACCATCCTCGGCCATTCCGAGCGTCGCCAGTACTATGGAGAGACTGACGAGAAACTCGTCGTAAAGGTAAAGCTCGCCATCGCAGGAGGGCTTTCACCGATCTTCTGTGTCGGAGAGAACCTCGATGAGAGAGAGGCAGGCCACCACTTCGATGTGGTATCCGGCCAGGTGAAGAACGTACTCTACACCCTTTCCGAGGAGGAGATGTCCAAAGTCATCGTAGCATACGAGCCTGTATGGGCCATCGGTACAGGCAAGACCGCCACAGCGGAACAGGCACAGGAAATCCACGCTTGTATCCGCAAGGTACTTGCAGAGAAGTTCGGTGCCCTCGCCGATGAAATCACCATCCTTTACGGAGGAAGCTGCAAGCCATCGAACGCACAGGAACTTTTTGCCTGCCCGGACATCGATGGAGGGCTGATCGGCGGCGCCGCACTCAAGGCAGATGACTTCATTGCAATCGCCAAGAGCTTCTGAAGATGAAAAAGGCTTTGTTTCTCATCGCAATGGGGGCAATTTTGACCGGCTGTCAGGAACAGAGGGCAGATATCCAGAAAAAAGTGGATGAATACGCCGTAGTGAAAGTCAGTTCACCGCTGATGGACAAGCTGTCCGACAAGGACAAGCAGGTCCTCAACCTGTTCCGGCAGGCCGGCCAGATCATAGATGAGCTTTTCTGGGAGCAGACATTCGGGAATCCGGACTTTACATCCTCACTCAAGGATGGGGCGGAGAAGATGTATGCCGGCATCAACTACGGGCCGTGGGACCGGCTTGATGACAACCGGCCTTTCATCGAAGGGTTCGGAGAGAAGCCCCTCGGTGCCAACTACTATCCGGCAGACATCACTGCAGAGGAGTTCGCCGCCTTCAGCGACCCTGACAAGAACAGTCCATACACAGTGCTGCGCAGGGATGAAGAAGGCAATCTGAAATGCATCTGGTATCGGGACGAGTACAAGGATAAGCTCGACAGGATCTGCCTCTATCTCGAGGAGGCTGCTGCAATCACTGACAACGAGGGACTGCGCAACTACCTGCTCAAAAGGGTCGAGGCATTCCGCACCGATGACTACTTCGAAAGCGACCTTGCGTGGATGGATATGAAAGACAGCAAGATAGACATCGTCATCGGACCTGTCGAGAGCTATGATGACAAGCTGAACGAGCTCAAGACTTCATACGAATGCTTCATTCTCCTTAAGGACGAGGAAAGAAGTGCCGAACTCGCCAAATATGTCTCAATGCTTCCTGACCTGCAGAAGATGCTCCCGTGCAAGCCTGAATACAAGACTTTCGTGCCCGGCACATCTTCAGACCTGAATGTGTATGATGCCATCTATTATTCAGGCGACTGCAATGCCGGCAGCAAGACCATAGCCATCAACCTGCCTAACGATGACAGGGTGCATGCCCTGAAAGGGACCCGCAGGCTCCAGCTGCACAACAGCATGATGGACAAGTTCGGGAAGATTCTGCTTCCTATCGGCAGAGCGCTTATCGAAGATGAGCAGCAGAAACATCTGCGTTCGGAGGCATTCTTCTGGAATGTCACCTTCCACGAGGTGGCACACGGTCTCGGAGTGAAGCAGACTGTCAACGGTCTCGGTTCCGTAGATGAGGCAATGGGGGATGAGAAGACCACCTGGGAAGAGGCCAAGGCAGATATCCTCGGCCTGTTTATGGTATGCGAACTGATAGATATGGAGGAGATTCCTCTCATATCGAAAGAAGATGCCATAACCACCTATATCGCCGGACTGGTACGCTCCGTAAGGTTCGGGTCTGCATCATCCCACGGCAAGGCCAACATGATGTGCTACAACTTCATGAGAGAATACGGGGCATTCACCCGCAACAGGGACGGATTCTACCATATCGACTATGACAAGGCTCTCGAAGCCATCGATGCGTGGGCTGACCTGATACTCACGACCCAGGCTACCGGCAACTACATGTTCGCAAAAGAATATTCAGCCAACCACGCCAAGGTCTCCGAAGCCCTTTCGGCTGACATAGCGCACATTAACAACCTCGGCATTCCGCGCGACATCACTTTCGAGTTCGTCTGGTAATCATCTTATGCCTTCCGCTCCGGAAAGGCACTCATAACGAAAAGGCCGGTTCCATTGTTGAACCGGCCTTTTCAGCATCCTGTTATTTTTCACCACATTTAAATACTGTCTACTGGGCTGCCGCCGGAGCTGTCTGCGCTGCCTGGGCACGGGACTGGAGCTCCTGCTGCAGGGATTCGAGAGTCCTGTCTGCCGGAATATTCAGGGCAGTACGGGCTTCAGGGGTAAGGTCAGTACTCTGGGATGCATCAATATAGAGCACCTGTGATGCATCGAACACATAGATATATCCTCCAGCCTTGGCCAGATTGCTCACTGCCTCCTGGGCTTTCTGATAGATAGGCCCCATCAGCTGGTTCTGGAGCTGCTGCATCTCCTGCTGTACAGACTGCTCGAAATCCTGGATTCTGTTCTGAATCTCAGTCAGTTCCCTCTCCTTGCTCTGGCGTATTGCCGCAGACCATTCAGCCGATTTCTGCTCATACTGGGAAAACTTGTCCTGGAACTCCTGTACCATGGCTCCGTATGTCTCCTGGGTCTCCTGGTTGGCCGCATCTATCTGCACCCTCGCGGAATCCATCTCCGGCATAAGCTGCACAAGTTCCTGGAAGTTTACATGGGCGAACTTGTAGCTCTGAGCATTGGCTGCTGTGAAGACCAGAGCCGCAGCTGCAATCGTAACGATAAATCTTTTCATATAAATCTAGAATTATAAGTTTTCCATAATTTCAGCCATTGCCGTCCTGTGGCATCAGAACTGCTGTCCTATCACGAAGTGGAACTGGCTTCCTCCGTATGTCGGGTCATCGAATCCCCATCCCCAGTCGACTCCGAGAAGTCCTACCACCGGCAGGTACACTCTCACGCCGACACCGGCCGACCGCTTGATCTGGAACGGATTGAAGTCCCTGATGTCCGACCAGCAGTTACCGCCCTCCAGGAAGACAAGGGCATAGATGGTCGACTGCGGCTGGAGAATCACCGGATACCTCAGCTCGACGGTGAACTTGTCATAGACATTACCCGAATAGGCCGTGCCTGAGCCGTAAGGTGTCGCCACATACGGGGTGAGCGAATAGTTCTCGTAACCCCTCAGGGAAATCACCTCCGAACCGTAGGTGTTGTAGCCCGACATGCCGTCTCCTCCGACCAGGAAGCCCTCGAACGGAGAGTAGCCCCAGTTCCTGTTGTAATAGCCCAGATATCCGAACTGCGCCCTGGCCATCAGCACGAGGTCTCCCACGAGCTTGGTGTATATCGACCCTTTGAAGGTCCATTTGTGATACTCTATCCAGCGGTAACGCTGCTCTGAAGTCATCCTGTCGTAATTGACATCCCTCCAGCTGTCCACCCTGTTGCCATCCGCATCCTTCTTCCTGAAAAGGGAGTAAGGAGGTGTCAGCTGCAGGGCGAAACTGAAGTCCGAACCCTGCCGCGGATATATCTGCTGGTCTGTCGAATTCCTGGACAGGCTCACAGTATAGCTGAGGTTATGGGAGATACCCGTGTCGAACAGGAAGTACCCGCTTATCCAGTCATGGAGCTTGTAGGTCTGCCAGCTGAGCTGGTTGTACAGGACAAAGTAGTTGTCCGGCCATTTCAGACGGCTGCCGATACCGACCGCCGCTCCGTAGACTTCCATATACTCCTCGTTGTTGAGCATACCGAGGGCGATATAGGAGTTGGTCTGTCTGGTGTAGTAGAGCGACATGCTCAGGGATGTAGGCTTCTTCCCGAACAGCCATGGCTCCATGAAGCTTGCAGACAGGCTGGTGTAGTATGTACCGTTGGTCTGGAACCTTATCGCCAGATTCTGGGCATCTCCCAGAGGTACAGGTCTCCATGCAGACTTGTCGAAGAACCTCCTGGTGGAGAAATTGTTGAAGCTGACTCCGACAGTGGCTACGAAAGTGTTTCCTCCCCATCCTCCGGAAAGTTCAAGCTGGGATGACGGCTTCTCCGTGACATTGTACACGATATCCACAGTATTGTTCAACTGGTTAGGGATTATCGAGTAACCTTTGGATGGATCGGCGATGGCCTCCGGGTCAAACTGGCCCATTGATGCTATCTCCCTGATGGACCTCTCGAAATCCGTCTGGCTGAAAAGATATCCAGGACGGGTGAACACCTGACGGCGGACCACCCTCTCGTTGGTAAGGTCGTTCCCGTTTATGATAATGTTGTTCAGGGTGGCAGGCTTGCCCTCCACTATCCTCATCTCTACATCTACGCTGTCGCCTGTTATGTTCAGCTCCACAGGCTGGATATTGAAGAAAAGATAGCCGTTGTCCCGGTAGAGTTTGGAGACATCGTATTCGTTCTGCTTGCCGCCGCCGAAGAGCCTCTGCTCCATCGTGACCACATCATAGACATCCCCTTTCTTGATCATCAGGATATTGTTCAGGACATCGGTAGAATAGACGGAGTTGCCTGTCCAGGTTATGTTCCTGAAATAATATTTCTTGCCTTCGTCTATCTTGAAATCGATGGCCAGCCTGTTGGGTTCCATATAATATATCGAGTCCTTGACAATCCTTGCATCCCTGTATCCGGCCTCGTTGAATGCACTGATGAGACTCCTCTTGTCATTGTCGTATTCCTTTTCGTTGAATTTCTTGGAACTGAAGAAGTTGATGAGCCTGTTGTCCTTGGTCTTCTTCATCGCCCTGACAAGCTTCCCCTCCTTCACATTGTCGTTGCCCTCGAAAGTTATCCTCTTGATCCTGACCTTGCTACCCTTGTCTATGGCGAAGTTCACCCTGATCGCGCTTTTGATGATCGTATCCCTCTGGGTCTGCACATCCACCTCTGCCAGAAGGAAGCCCTTCTCCTTGTAGTATCTCTTTATGATGTCGGAGGCCGTCTTGGCCACATAGTCGGAGAATTCGCCTCCCCTTTTGAGGTTGAGCCTCTCCATCAGTTCCTTCTGCTCCCCGCTCTTCACTCCGGAGAAAGTCCAGCGCGACACCCTCGGCCTCTCTGTTATGCTTATCTTGAAATATGCCGTGTCCGGAGTCTCGCCGAGATGGTCAATCGAAACCGACACATCCTCGAAATACCTCTGCAGCCAGAGCCTGTTGACAATGGATGATATGTCATCCCCCGGAACAGTGACCTCAAGCCCTCTCTGCAGACCTGTAAGCTGGATTATCTGGTCCGGACCGAAATAGTTGTTGCCCTCCACGGTCACTCCGCCCACAATATACTTCCTGGGATTGTTATAATCCACCGTCACTCCGTTGTCCTCCTGCTGGGCAGCCAGTGGATACCCCAGTACAGACAGGAGCAAGAGCAGAACCATTCTATGACATCTCATCTTTCTCATCGGAATTCAAAACTGCAAATATAGGTGCTATTTGAAATTTTATCAAATTTTATGGACTGTTTCGGCCACGATACAGGCACAATCGGAATTCACTTCACTTTCCCATACCGTCTGTCACGCCTGGCGTACGCATCAAGAGCCGCCTTGAAGTCATCTTTTCTGAAATCCGGCCACAGGACATCGGTGAACAGGAATTCAGAATACGCCCCCTGCCAGAGGAGATAGTTGCTCAGCCTCTGCTCCCCGGAAGTCCTTATGATCAGGTCCGGGTCAGGAATCCCCGCAGTGACAAGGTATCTGCTGAAATCTTCCGGCCCCATCCCCAGTATCTCATCCCTGCGTTCAGGATGGGCCGCCAGCTCCACGGCCATCCGCTTCGCGGCCTGGAGAATATCCCATTTGCCGCTGTAGCTGAGGAAGATCACCAGGGTAAGGACAGTATTTCCCGCAGTCTCTTCCATACATTCATCTATTGCCTTGTTCAAGGTGTCAGAGAGACGCGCGCGATTCCCCAGAATGAGCAGCCTCACCCCGTTCTTGAGCAGGCTCGGGAGCTCTTCCCTGATAGATTTCAGCATCATCTCCATAAGGAAGCCGACCTCGCTGTCCGGCCGTCCCCAGTTCTCCTCCGAAAAAGCGAAAAGCGACAGATAACGGACCCCAGTCTCCACTGCGGCCTCAGTACACGCCCTGACGCTCTCTACCCCTTCGGCATGGCCGTATATCCTTTCCTTGCCACGCTCCCGGGCCCATCTTCCGTTCCCATCCATTATAATGGACACGTGGACCGGCAAACGCTTGTTTTCATCCATATTCACTTTACAGTTGAATTTCTGATATCCTCGCCCCAGAACAGTTTGCTTGTAAGGGCGTTTATGAAATCGGAACTGTTGAGCCGGACACGTTTAAGCGAAAACTGTGCCATCGAAATCCCTACCTTAATGTCCGGGCTCACCTCTGCAGACCTGTTGTCCATCGTCAGGATGACCTGCTCATCACGAGACTGCAGGCCGATGCTTATCTCCGATGTGTCGGGGACAACCAGAGGTCGCACGTTCAGATTGTGGGAAGCTATAGGGGCAATGACAAGCACTTTCGACTCAGGAAGCACTATCGGCCCTCCCACGCTCAGGGAATATGCGGTGGAGCCGGAACTCGTGGCGACCAGCAGCCCATCCGCCCAATAGGTAGGCAGGGCCGAACCGTCTACAGTCACATCCACACCGAGCATCGCCCCTCCGGAACGGTGGACAGTGATCTCGTTCAGAGCGAACGGGCTGCCGTCTATCGCACTGTTCCCGGTCGGCCCGGAGAATTCCGCCCCGAGCATTGTGCGGCTTTCTATGGTATATTCCCCTCTAAGCAAGGCTCCGGCCACCGCCTCAGGCCTGTTCTCAGAAAGGAAGCCCAGCCGTCCGAGATTCACGCCGAGCACGGGGATTCCGCTGTCACCTGCCAGGGCGGCTGCGGAAAGGAAAGTGCCATCGCCGCCGATGCTGAGCAGGAAATCGGTATTCCCCGGTATGCCGGAACGGTTGTCCACACGGCACACCTCACATCCCGCATCCTCGAGGGCCGAAAGGAGCGAGACAAGCCGTGCATCGTATTCGAGACTGCTGTTCCTGAGATATGTCGCTATTCTCATCTGTTTACAAACATTTTCCAAAAATAGCACTTTATTTACAATAATTGGACAATAATATATATTTTTGCGCCTCCTGACATCAGGGACGGGCCCTGGCAGGACACAGACATTTTGAAGCAAGGAGATCTGCAAATGACCAGATTAAGCGTAAACATCAACAAGATCGCCACCATCAGGAACGCAAGGGGCGGCAATATGCCTGATGTGGAAAAGGCGGCACTCGACTGCGAAAGATTCGGGGCCGAAGGCATCACGGTACACCCGCGTCCGGACGAAAGGCACATAAGATATTCGGATGTCAGGGCGATAAGGCCGACCCTGTCGACAGAGTTCAACATCGAGGGCAACCCGATACCCTCGTTCGTAGACCTCGTGCTGGAAGTGGTTCCTGACCAGGTGACTCTTGTGCCCGATGCCGCGGATGCCATCACATCCAACGCCGGGTGGGACACCGTAAACAACCGGGATTTCCTGACGGAAGTGTGCAGGAGATTCAAGGACAGGGGCATCAGGACATCTATCTTTGTGGATCCCGATCCGGTGATGGTGGAGGGAGCGAAATTGTGCGGCTGCGACAGGGTCGAACTGTACACCGCCGGATATGCGGAAGGATATGCGGAAGACAGGGAGAAGGCCATAGCCCCTTTCGTCGAGGCAGCCCGCGCCGCCCGTGACTGCGGACTGGGGCTGAATGCAGGACATGACCTCAACCTGGACAACCTGGAATACTACATCAGGACAATACCGTGGACGGATGAGGTATCCATCGGCCATGCCATCATCTGCGATGCCCTCTATATGGGGCTTGAAAACACGATAAAGGCTTACCTTTCAAAAATCAAGGGCTGCTGACGGCTGCTATGGAATTTTTTGATTATATTTGCCTGCTGTTGCAGAACCGGAACTAAAAATACCATTATATGAAGAACAACCTTTCTATCATTTTCAGTGTTGTGGCCCTGATTGCCGCAATCGTATTCGGGGCGATATCCATGTCCGAGGGGAGCAAGGGGGAAAAGACTGTCGCCAATGCTTCAGACACTACGGCAGTCGCAGCTGAAGGCTCAATTGTATATATCGATCTGGACAGGATATTCCAGGAGTACGATATGGCCAACGACCTCCGTTCAGTGGTGGAGACCAAGGTGCAGAACATACAGGCAGAAGTGAACCGCAGGGGACAGAAGCTTGAGAAGGACTACAATGATTTCCAGGAAAAGATAAACAAAGGGCTGATGACCCGTTCCGTAGCCGAAGTGCAGGGGCAGAAGATCCAGCAGCAGCAGGACGAGTTCAACAACTACGCCGCACAGAAGCAGAACGAGATAACGGAGGAACAGATGGTGATGACGAACCAGATCGTGGATGCCATCAAGACCTATCTGGACAAATACAACGAGGACAGGAAATATTCGATGATCCTCACCAACCAGGGTGGGGTGCCGGTATTCACGGCAGACCCTGCACTAGACATTACCGATGATGTGCTTGCAGGCCTCAACGAGGAATATGTCAAGAACAAAAACAAGGAATAGTTGAAAATCGCGATACTGTCGTGCTTCTACCCCTATCGAGGGGGGATATCCCAGTTCAATGCCTGTCTCTACGGTGAGCTTGGGAAGAGCCATCAGGTCAGGGCATTCAATTTCAGCAGGCAGTATCCATCCTTCCTCTTCCCCGGGAAGACACAGTATGTGACGGAAGATGACAACGCCGTACCGGTGGAGAGCATATCCCTGCTGGATACGGCAAATCCGTTTACATACCGGCGCACTGCCGAAGCGATAAAGGAATGGGGGCCAGACCTGGTCCTGACAAGATACTGGATGTCCTATTTCGCCCCATCCCTCGGCTATGTCACCCGAAGGCTCAAGGGGCATTGCAAGGTTATCTCCATTCTGGACAATGTCGTGCCTCACGAGTCGAGGTTTTTCGACACGCCGCTCACGAAATATTTTCTCGGAGGAAGCGATGGCTATGTGACCCTGTGCAATGCAGTCGCGGATGACCTGCTGAGACTGCGACCTGATGCCAGATACACGGTCATTCCTCATCCGCTGTACTCGCACTTCGGACAGAAGATGCCGAGAGAGGAAGCGGAGAAGACGCTCGGACTGGAGCACGGAAAGAAAAACATCCTGTTTTTCGGCCTGATAAGGGAATATAAAGGACTGGACATACTGCTGGAGGCTTTTGCCGGACTTCCGGATGAGTACAGGCTCATTGTGGCGGGCGAACCGTACGGTCCGTTCGACAGATACAGGAAAATAATCGACGGAATGGATGACGGAGGGCGGGTGAAGCTGTTCCTCCGCTATATCAGGGATGCGGAAGTGAGTTCATTCTTTTCTGCATCGGATGTCGTGGTCCTGCCATACAGGAGCGCTACACAGAGCGGCATCAGTTCCATATCCTACCATTTCGAGGTGCCGATGATAGTCACCGGTGCAGGAGGGCTGAAAGAGATGATAGGAGACAGGGGCACCGGTATTGTAGCACGGGACTGCTCCCCCGAAGCGATCAGGGAAGAGATACTGGAATATTTCAGCAATCCGTCGACAGCCGGGAACTGCATAATGAACATAAGGAAAGAAAAGGAAAGGCTTTCATGGGGCAGTTTCTGCAGAAAGCTGGTTGAATTCTACGAAACGCTATGATTATGAGAAAGATATTCTTGACACTGGAGATTCTGATGATATGCCTCGCCGTATCATCATCAGGAGAGGCTGCCGCTCAGGATTATGTGGCTCCTCCTGTGACCATATCCAAGGAGAAGGTGAAGCTGGACGGGAAAGCGTACTATTCGCACATCGTACTGGAGAAACAGACCCTGTATTCAATAGCGAAAGCGTATCAGGTGGATATCGAAGATATTTATGCAGCCAATCCTTCCATCAAGGAGACAGGACTGAAAAAGAATGCCATCATTCTCATTCCCGTAAAGGAGCCAGCGGCAGTGGAAGAACCGGGAAATGACAGGCAGAGCGTAAAGGCAGACAAGGCAACAGACCGGAAGGCGGCAAGAGAAGAGAAGAGAAGGAGGAAAGCAGCCCAGAAAGATTTCTTCATCCACACAGTACGGTGGTATGAAAACCTGGATGCGATATCGGAGAAATACGGGGTGCCAGCGGAGATCATAATGGAAATCAACGGACTGGAAGGACGGAAACTCAAGAACAGGCAGCAGCTTAAGATTCCGACCAATCTCGAGGAATATATGGAGAAAGAGGCAGGAAAGGCCGGTGACGCGGCACCGGAAAAGACGGAAGGCAGCAATGCCCTGCCCGAAAAGACCGGTCCTGACTACAGTATAATAGACAGGCTGACTGAAAGGAATAAGGTGAGGGCGCTGCTTATGCTCCCGTTCAATGCGGCAAGCGAGACTCCCAGTTCCATCTGTATGGACTTCTACAGCGGTGCGCTCCTTGCTGCCAAAGAGCTAGGAGATGCCGGGACAGATATCGAGCTGAGCGTATATGACACATACGGCGATGCATTGCCGATAACTGAAGAACGGCTGGCTAAAAGCGATTTTGTCATTGGCCCGCCATCCCTAAAAGGGCTCACAGACCTGCTTGCCCTGTGTCCCGAAAGCACTTCCGTGATATCACCACTCGACACCAGGACGGCTCAGCTTGTCCAGACGCACAGCAATTTCATCCAGGTACCATCCCCATCCATAGTCCAATACGAAGACCTCCTGAAATGGATAGGCGAAGACAGAGGGGTGAACGACAGCATTGTAATCATATACGAGAAAGGGATAAAAGACCTGCGCAAGGAAGCTGAATTCCAGGAAATCATCGGTGCAAGCCATCTGGAACATTCCTCGTTTTCATACAGCATCCTTGAAGGCAGGGACATACTCGACTCCCTGGCATCGAAGCTGACTCTTGAGGGAGTGAACCGCGTACTTGTAGCTTCGGAGAGCGAAGCTTTCGTGAACGATGTGGTACGTAATCTCAACCTGCTGATACACAACAGATATAATATCGTATTATACGGCGCATCCAGAATCAGGAGCTATGAGACAATAGATGTAGCCAACCTGCATAACGCATCCCTGCACACATCCGCATCCTACTATATAGACTACGACACGCCTGAAGTCAGGGACTTTCTAATGAAATACAGGGCACTGTTCAACACAGAGCCATCCCAGATGGCTTTCCAGGGCTATGACATAATGTATTTCTTCTCTGAAATATGTTCAGGATACGGGAACGGGTGGTCAGCGCATCTGACATCGGAAAACAGGAAAATGCTGATGTCGGATTTCAGTTTCATAAAGACAGGGGAAGGTCTTGAACGGAATGCGGTACGACGCGTCATATACGGACCTGACTATTCAGTCACCCTTGTCAGATAACGACAGAAGCGTCCTTGCATTCTCTATGGCGGCAGAAGTGACCTCCGAGCCGCTGAGCATCCTGGCCATCTCCATCACACGCTCTTCCGGAGATAGTCTGGCAATGGTTGTCGATGTCTTGCCGGACACGGTATCCGTAATCTTCGACACAAGATAGTGCGCCTTTCCCTTTGCCGCCACCTGGGGCAGATGCGTTATGGCAAAGACCTGCATATTGTCCCCCATCCTGCATATCATGGAACCCATCTTGTCAGCGACGCTGCCGGACACCCCGGTATCGATCTCATCGAATATCATCGTCGGCATCATCGTATAGCGGGCCATCATCTCTTTGAGGCAGAGCATAATCCTGGACATCTCGCCGCCGGATGCGCATCTGGACAGTTCAACGGCGTTGCGTCCGGTGGATGAGAAAAGAAAGACCGCCGAATCCTTTCCGGATGCCGAAAGAGGGGCTTCCTGCAGACTGACCTCAAAGACAGCATGCTGAAGTTCGAGAGAACGTATTGAATCCTGGACAGCATGCGCGAATGACGGGGCTGCCTTGAGCCTTGTATCATGCAGCTGGCCGGCCACACTGGCAAGATTCCCCGTAACTGTATCAAGCCTGGCTTCAAGTTCCGCACGCCTTTCCACAAAGGCAGAGGAATCGTGCAGGACCGCCTTGAGGCTGTCCCTGACCGCGACAAGCCCTGCAATATCCCTGCAGGAGAATTTCTGCATCAGTCCATACAGGAGAGACAGCCTGTCCTCCACCTGCTGCAGCCTTTCCTGAGAGACTTCAGTCCTCGAATCCATATCTGAAATCTCCGCAAGGATGTCATCCAGTTCCACCCTTGCAGAAGCAATCCTTTCCAGTACGGATGTGATACCCGGAACATACTGGCTGATGCGTTCCAGCCGCTTTGTGCTCTCCCTCAAAATCGCATCCAGAGAAAGCCTCCCGCCCTCATCATCAGATGAAAAAAGAGTCTCCACAGCATAGAGGCTGTCCTTGATTTCTTCAGCATTGGCAAGCTGTCTCTGCTCTGCCTCGAGAGCCTCCAGCTCGCCATCCCTGAGATTGGCCGACTCCAGCTGCGAATATCTCGCCTGGTCATAGTCACGCTCCCCCTCTATCCTCGCAATCTTAGCATTGAGATCATCAAGATCCGCTTTCAGGGATATGTACTCCCTGTACAGGGCAGCGCATCTGTCCAGAAGCAGAGAATTGCCTGCATAGTGGTCAAGGGCAGACAGTTGGAAACGTCTGTCCGACAGCAGAAGCGTCTGATGCTGTGAATGGATATCTATCAGATGGGCTGACAGGGAAGACAGCACTCCGGCAGAAACCGGAGAGTCATTTGCGAACGCCCGTGCCCTGCCGGAACGCGACACCACCCGTCTGAGGACAAGGCGGTCATCCTCCGCCTCGATATCGTTCTCCTCCAGAAGATGCCTCAATGCAGAATCATCCCTGCCGATATCGAACTCCGCCTCCACGACGCAGTTGTCCGCGCTATCCCCTATCACCGCCGCGTCAGCCTTCGACCCGAGCACCAGGGATATAGAACCGAGAAGGATGGATTTGCCGGCTCCTGTCTGGCCTGTTATGATGACAAGACCCTCCGGAAACTCAATATCCAGAGAGTCTATAAGCACATAGTTTTTTACCTGGAGCCGCCGGAGCATTGTGACCTATTCCTCCTTGCTGTCCTCTTTTGCCATCCTGTAGTAGATCTCACCGTTCTCGAACTCCGATATCGCCACGAGAGCCGGCTTGGGCTGTCTTTCGTAATATTTGGAAATCTCTATCTGCTCCCTGTTCTCGAAGACCTCCTCCATAGTGTCACGGTCATTCTTGAAATCCTCAAGCTTCCTGGTGAGTTCCTTCTTCTCCGCGATGGCGATCTGATTCGCCCTCTTGGAAAGGATGACTACCGTCTCGTAAATGTTCTTTGTCGGCTCCGCGAGATTGCAGAGGTCTCTGGTGATGGTGTTCACCGGTATTTTCCTGGAATTTGCCATTTTCTTAATCCTTTTTCACTTTTATCTTCCCGGAAGAGCATTCCTGAAATTCCCCTTCCATCTATTTATACCGCAGTTTCACGGCAGTGTTTCATTTTTCTGACCTGCGCTCTTCAATCTTTTTCTTCCGAGCCTCCTGCTTCATGGCCTTCTCCCTCTCCTTGCGTTCCTTTGCGAAAGCTTTCTCTTTCATATCTATGTCGGCATCGATGACTGCAGCACGACCGAGCGCCCTCTGCGCCCTCTTGTACAAGGCATCCAGCTCTTTCCTGTATTGCGACTCCGGATATTCCCCTATGAAATTGAGATAGTCATCCACAAAGACCATATAACGCTCCTTCTGCTTGCCTAGCACTGAAAGACGGGCATATTTATAGGAGGCCATGGCCGTATAGTAGAGTATTTCCTCTCGGTACATGTTCTCCGAATTGTCTTTAAGGACATTCCTGAAGGCCACCCTCGCAGCGAGATAATCCTCCATATGGTAGTACAGCCTTGCAGCCTCGAAAGCCTTGGTGTCCAGCCTTGTCTGGAGGTCATCCATCATCTGCTGGCAGGCACCGATATGTGAGGAGTTCGGATATTCGAGCATATATTCCGAAATGTGCTGCATGGCAATCCGGGTAGGATTCTGGTCCAGTTCATACCTGTAGGTAGAACGGTAGAGGCAGTCCAGCCTGAGAAAACGCGCCTCGGATGCGAACGGGCTGCGCGGATAATTCTCCACAAAACTTGCGAAATTGGTCTCGGCGGTGTAATAGTCTTTGAACCTGTAGTTGCTCAGACCCCAGTAATACTGGACAGTGTCATCCCGTTCCGTCCCGCTCGTCAGCACGGACAGCGACTCGAAGAGGGCTGCCGCCTTGGAATACTTGCCACTGTTGAAATATTCGAATGCCGCCTCGTATTTGGCATCTGCATCATTGCTGTTGAGCAGCGCCTCATACTGGGACTTGCAGGCCGACACCGCCACTGCAACGGCGGCCGACACGAGAATTAACCTTGAAAACTTCATCTTGTCGTCAGTTCTGTTTCATTGAGTTGAGAAACTTCTCCACATCCATTGCCGCGCGGCATCCCGATGCGGCAGCCGTAATCGCCTGTCTGTAGAGCGGATCCTGCACATCTCCTGCGGCGAAGACACCCTCCACATTCGTCCTGGATGTCTTGCCATCGGTGATGATATAGCCTTCCCCGTCGACATTCACCCAGCTGCTGAAAAGCTCAGAGTTGGGATGATGTCCTATGGCAAGGAAAAAGCCATCCACAGCGATATCAAATACCTCGCCATCCTTTCTCTGTATCCGCACCCCGTTCACTCCGTTCAGGTCCCCGAGCACCTCCCTGGTGTTGCAGTTCCACAGAATCTCGATATTCGGGGTGTTCAGAACCCTTTCCTGCATCGCACTGGATGCCCTGAGTACATCCCTTCGGACTATCATATAGACCTTGTTGCATATACCGGCAAGATATGAAGCCTCCTCACAGGCGGTGTCACCTCCTCCGACGACAGCCACATCCTTCTTCCTGTAGAAGAAACCGTCACAGGTCGCGCATGCCGATACACCCATACCCTTGAATTTCTCTTCCGATGGCAATCCGAGATACCTTGCAGTAGCTCCGGTGGCTATCACAAGGCTGTCGGCAGCGAGCTCCGTCCCGTCATCCACGACTATCCTGAACGGCCTTTCCGAAAGGTCGGCCGCAGTGACCGCTCCCCTTCTGACATCCGCCCCGAGGCGCACGGCCTGGGCTTTCATCGTATCCATAAGCACCTGCCCGGAAATTCCGCTCTCGAATCCGGGATAGTTCTCAATGTCAGTGGTCGTGGTCAGCTGGCCTCCCGGCTGGATACCTTCATACAGGACAGGCGAAAGATTGGCCCTCGCCGCATAGATGGCGGCCGTGTACCCTGCAGGTCCTCCGCCTATGATCAGACATCTGATATTTTCCATTCCGTTTCGGTTTTTAATCTGGCGGCCGGATCATGACCGGACACCGTAATAACTTGCGAATATACTAATTTTTTCACACATCCATCATAATGTAACGGCTCAGTTTCCTCACAATCCACGCTATGACACAATCCGGGAGCGCCACCACAACAGGCAGGAATATCTTGTTGAGAAGTCCCGGCATCGTGCCTTTCCTTCTGTGGAACAGGGCAGACAACGCCCTGTCCGTCGCCCTGTCCGCAGAAATCATCACCCCGAGACGGCGTGCGAGTTTCCTCAGGGATGGCTTCAGCGGAATCAGAGGGGTGTCCACGGCTCCGAAATATGCATTTGTAACGCTCACACCGGTCCCGCGGCATTCTATCCGGAGAGAACGGGAGAAACCTTTGACAAAGCGTTTTGTATTGCCGTACATCCCGATTGCCGGCCACTCCATCCAGGCTGCAAGGGAAGAGACATTGAGCACATAGCCCTTTCCTCTGGCAACCATCGCAGGGACAAATTCCCTGCATAGCATCAGAGGGGTGTAGTTATGCAGCATCATTATCAGCGACAGAGCCTTGCGCGATGTATTGCATATATTCTGGCAATACATTATACCGGCGTTGTTGACCAGGACCTCCACATTGCAGCCACGCGCAAAGGCCGCGACTTCCCCGGCAGCCTCCTGCCGCGACAGGTCACACGCCAGAGTCCTGACCTCGAATGAATGTCCCGTACCGCAATCCTGCACCGCTGATGCAGCCTGCCCTGTACCGGGCATAATTTCACGCCTTATATCCCCGGCTGTCTGCTCCAGCCTGTCTGCCGCTATATCCACAAGGATAAGGCTGTACCCCATTCGGGCAAGTTTCTGTGCATACAGCCTGCCCATCCCGGATGCCGCACCGGTCACAAGTGCGAAAGTTCCTGATCTTATGTCTCCTGAATCCATTTTACGGTGTTTTTCTGCGTCGGCCGGACATTCCGGTGCGGGACATCCGCTGACGACAGCCTGCAAAATTAGCAAATTTTACAAGCCATCTGAATTTTTATCACAGCAAATCCGGTTCCGGGCAGCCCGTCAATTTAGAATTATTCAATATTATTTTGTAAAATATGATAAAAACCGTACCTTTGTGCTTATTTTTGCAAAAATCGATGCCTGCACAGAATACAAAGACAATGAACATGGAGCAGTTCAAGGCTGCCCTCAAACGCCATTCACTCAAGGCGACTCCACAGCGCCTTGCAGTACACGAGGCCATGCTGAACCTTGGACATGCATCCGCCGATATGGTGACGGAGACAATCCGCAGCACCGGAGCCATCAATGTCACCGTGGCTTCAGTATATAACATTCTCACGCAACTGTCAGAACTCGGAATATACAGGCACAGGATGAGCTCCAACAACAAGATGTATTTCGATGTCAATACTTTCCGGCATATCCATATCTATGACTGCGAGAACCACTGCTACAGGGACCTGATAGACGAGGAGCTGATGGAACTCATCGAGACACACCTCGGGCGCAGGAAATTCCGGGGCTTCAGGATTGAAGACATAGACATCCAGCTGATAGCCCGCCCGACAAGGAAGAAATATCCTGTCAGGCGCGGCTGACAGTGCCCTGCTTACGGCCTTTTATGATAAAGTATATCAGCAGGGCAATTGCAGCAGCCGCACCGGCGATGTAGCCGATGACAGGCGCAAGATGCAGTCCTCCGGCCTTGTATGGGGCTATAAAGAAGTAACTGACGCATACGAATGTCAGAAACGAAGCAGGCAGGGACACCATCCAGTGCGGCTTTCTCTCCCCTGTCAGGTAGGCTGTCGCCATCCATAGCACGAACGCGGCAAGAAGCTGGTTGCATATCCCGACATACTGCCACACGGTAGAAAAATCCATCATACAGCAGAAATATGCGAGAGCGAACACAGGGATACAGATCACAAGCCTCCTGAAAATCTTCTTCTGGTCATATCTCGTCAGGTCTGCTACAGTAAGCCTCAGGCTTCTGAATGCAGTGTCTCCAGATGTAATCGGACATACAATCACCCCAAGGATGGCGATGACAGCCCCGAACTTGCCGAGCCAGCTCTTGCATATCAAGTCGACGGCTATCGCCGGAGTCACTTTCGTGAGCACCCCATCTATCATAATCCCTTCAGTCGCCGCATGGTTCAGCCCCTCGGGACCGCCGAAATATGCGATGGCTGCGGCAGCCCATATCATAGCCACTATCCCCTCGGCTATCATCGCTCCGTAGAACACGGGACGCGCATACCTCTCGTTCTTCAGGCATCTGGACATTAGCGGAGACTGCGTGGAATGGAAACCGGAGATCGCTCCGCACGATATCACCACAAAAAGCATCGGGACGAGCACATTGTTCCCCGGGTCGGAATGGAAGTTCCGGAATGAAGACAATGAAAGCTCCTGCATCTCCACGGAACCATTGATGCCACCGACCACCAGTGCACCGAATATCCCTGCTGCCATAAAAAGCAGCACGGCCCCGAAAAGAGGATAGACCGACCCTATTATCTTGTCTATCGGCAGCAGCGTCGCAAGGATATAATAGGCAAATACCAGATACAGCCAGATGGTCTTGTCCCATCCCGTGAGAGACTGCAGCAGATCGGCCGGACCGGTGACGAAGGACACTCCCACGGCAAGCAGGAGGAAACACACCAGCACTGTCATCGCTTTCTTGACACCACGGCCCATATATTTCCCAACCAGGTCAGGCATGTTGGCACCCCCGTTGCGCAGGGACAGCATCCCGGAGAAATAGTCATGCACCGCACCCATGAAGATACAGCCGAGGACTATCCACAGATAGGCCATCGGTCCGTAGGCGGCACCGAGTATCGCGCCGAAAATCGGACCCAGCCCGGCTATGTTGAGAAACTGGATGACGAAAACTTTCCACGTAGGCAGGGGGATATAGTCGACGCCATCCGATTTGGATACGGCCGGAGTGGCCCTGGAGGGGTCGGCGCCGAAAAATCTGTCGACAAATCTTCCGTAGAGAAAGAACCCGGCCACCAGAGCGGCGATGCAGACAAGAAATGTGATCATGGCTATTCTTATTTCGGGAACAAATATACTATACTTTTATTATTTTTGTCGTCAAAATCTAAACATCAGATGGATATTCCTTTCATATATGACCGGTACGTTACCAACAAGGATTTCGCCGGGAGGAAAAGCGAATGTCTCGCACTGACCAACCTGCTCGAAGCCGGAGAGCACATCGTCCTGTACGAGCCTCCGAAAAGCGGCAAGAAATCCCTCATCCATCAGGCTTTCTTCGTTATGCGGCTTGGGGGCAAGATTCTCAACGCCGCAATTCTCGACTTGTTCAGCATAAGGACTGCCGAAGAACTGCTCACCAGGTTCGGGAGCACAGTCATCCGAAGCATCGCATCTTCTCCGGATGAATATGGCAAGATAGTCTCCGACCATCTTGCCGGGACACATTTCGTATTTGACAGACAGAGGTTTGCCGACTGCGATGAAGTGGTGTCCCTCAACTGGAGCCCGGACGAGGCGGACATAAAGGCGATGTTCTCCCTGCCATTCAGTCTCGCAAGGGCAGGATATGCCAGGCTGGCTGTCGTCCTCGACGAATTCCAGTCCATCCTCGCCATTGAGGAATGCGACACCATCCTCAAGGTGATGGAGTCCGTATTCAGGGAAAACGGCAAGGACTCCGGCTGCTCATATATCATTTCAGGGTCGAAAGTGAATGCGATGAAATACATTTTCTGCCACAGGAAATATTTCTACAGGCAGGTGGAGCGTCTGCCGCTGATGCCGATCAACGAGAACGAACTCATGGAACACATCAGAAGAGGATTCCTGAAAGGAGGCAAGGAAATCGACAAGGAACTTGCTATGGGGGTCTGCAGGCTGTTCAAAGGCAACATCTGGTACATCAACCATTTCTCTGCAGTCTGCGACTACCTGTCAAAAGGCTATATCAACGAAGGCATAATGCTGGATGCCCTCAAGGCGCTCATCAGTGTCCACGAACCTCGTTTCATGGCAATGGTGGACAACCTTACAGAACATCAGGTGAGGTTTCTCAAGGCTGTCCTCGATGGGGTCACGAGGTTCAGCTCCACCGATGTAATAGAGAAATATTCCCTTAACTCTTCCGCAAACGTCAAGAGGGTCAAGGATGCCTTGATGAAAAAGGAGATACTGACATTCAACGAGAATGATGAGCCATCGATACTCGATCCTCTCTTTGAATACTGGGTGAAGAAACATTATTTCGGATTGTCATGAAAAAGAAGATTGCCGTGCTGACCGGAGCCGGAGTCAGCGCGGAAAGCGGAATAAGTACATTCAGGGACAGCGGCGGTCTCTGGGACAATTATAATGTGGAGGATGTGGCATCCATCGAAGGATGGTACAGGAATCCAGGACTGGTGCTCGACTTCTACAACATCCGGCGTAAAGAACTGGCTACCGCAAAGCCGAACGCAGCCCATCTGGCCATCGCGGATCTCGAGAAAGACTATGATGTGACTGTAATAACGCAGAATGTGGACAACCTGCACGAGAGGGCCGGCAGCACAAGAATCATCCATCTTCACGGTGAACTGACCAAGGTCAGGCCGGAAGACAGCTGCAACGACGGGGATGGATTTTCGGAAGCGAAAGTGTTCGACATCGGTTACGGGGAGATACATCCCGGTGACCTCGCACCGGATGGTGCACAACTCAGGCCGCACATCGTATGGTTCGGGGAGGCCGTCCCAAAGATAGGGCAGGCCATCGATGCAGTGGAAGCTGCGGACATCCTGCTGATTGTCGGGACCTCCCTCCAGGTATATCCTGCAGCCGGCCTTTACCGTTATGCAAAGGCGGACACTCCTATATATATCATAGACCCGAAAGATGTACCGGTGCAGGACAGGAGGATCACCCATATCAGGGATATCGCCACCAGAGGTATGAAAACCTTTGTGGAACTGACCGGAACGGCTGTTAAACGGGAGGGTAAATAAATTTTGGAGGTATCCAAAATTTATTTACCTTTGCACCCGCTAATAAAAGGAGGTGATTTAAAGCTATGATTATTGTTCCTATCAAAGAAGGAGAGAACATCGAGAAGGCTCTCAAGAAATTCAAGAGGAAATTCGAGAAGACCGGAGCAATCCGCGAACTTCGCGCGAGGAAGGCATTTGTTAAGCCATCCGTGAAAAGGAGAGAAGAAATCAAGAAAGCCATCTACGTACAGCATCTTAAGCTGATGGACGAACAGTAATTGTCCTCCTGACACATAGACTATAATTGCTGACATATCACAGCATCGGCAATATCAGGAATAGGGCGGATCCGGACAGTCGGGGTCCGCCCGTTTCATTCTACCCAGGCCCCGAATCCCGGCCTCATCATCAATTGCCTGTCCGCAAAAATCTGCCCTTATTTAGTCTTGGAGGGATGAATCGGGACGGTAAATTCCTCCCACGCCTGTGGTACTGTTCACTTTCGAATGCCCGGTGGGCGTTCACATAAACCGTTCGCGACCTTCCGGTCACGAGGATGCGCGGTGCCATTCCCAATGATGAGTCCGTTATCCTGCTCATATGAAAGACGGCAATGGACAAGAAGTCATACCTGAGTCAGGTGCCCTGAATCGATCTTGACAAGGATATGTTTCCCGATGCAGTATATGTACATCATTGATTATCAACAGCATAGTACTCCAAAAGGCACAACCAGCAGGTTGGCAAATATCTGAGAATGTGTAAGTTAGTGATTTTTAGCACCATTCTCGGCTTGTACCTCCATTTTGGAAAGTAAAAGCAAGTGTAATTTCTTGAATATCAAAATGTGCGGTACAAAAACTTGTGAAAAATGCCGTTTTTTTGATGAGAAAAGGTACAAAAACACGGCAGATTCAAGTTAACATAGATATTATTCGTATAAGCTAAAAAAATAGCTTTCAAAACACTTGGTCTTGAAATATTATCCGTATCTTTGTATAAATAATATTTTATTTGTTATATATGTAATAGTAGCTTTATGAATAATATAATATCGTTTAATTTATCAGCTCCCAGTGATGTGGCAAAACAAATTGCCACAAGAGTAAAAGCACGGAGATTGGAGTTAAACTTAACTCAAGAAGGCATAGCTACAAGAGCCGGCCTTAAGTTTGCTACTTACCGTAGGTTTGAGCAGACTGGGGAGATATCTTTAAAGGGTTTGCTTCAAATAGGATTTGCCTTAAATGCGTTGTCCGAATTTGACGCTCTTTTTGCGCAAAAGCAATATCAATCCTTAGACGATGTATTAAACGAACAAAATGTTATCCGTAAAAGAGGTAAGAAGAATGAATAATATCAAGCAGATTGAAGTGATATATGATAATCGGTTGGTCGGGCGCTTAGCGCTAACTAAAGAGGGGTTATGTGCATTTGAATATTCAGCCGAATGGATTGGCTCTGGTTTTTCCATTTCACCATTCGAATTACCCTTGCGAAGCGGTGTATTTATAGCTAAACCTCGTCCGTTTGAAGGAGGATTTGGTGTTTTCGATGATTGTTTACCTGATGGATGGGGCTTGCTTATTCTGGACAGGTACTTACAACAAAAAGGAATCAATCCACGGACTTTAACTTTATTGGATCGTCTTGCATTGGTAGGCTCAACTGGACGTGGAGCATTGGAGTTTCGTCCGGATAATAGTGTTATTACAAGACAGGATTATGTCGATTTCGAGAAATTGGCATTGGAAGCAGAACAAATATTGGATAGTGACGATTATACGGGCGAAGGTATTGAGGAGTTTCAAGATCGCGGCGGTTCGCCTGGAGGTGCAAGACCTAAAATCTTCGTTCGTTATGACAGCAAGGAGTGGTTGGTAAAATTCCGTGCAAAACGAGATCCGCAGAGTATTGGTATAGATGAATACCGTTATTCGCTTCTTGCCAAGCAATGCGGAATTGAAATGCCAGAAACACGTCTCTTTGAAGATAAATATTTTGGTGTGGAACGATTTGACCGGACTTCAAATGGCAAATTGCATGTAGTAAGTATGGCTGGCCTTATAGGTGCTGATTATCGTTTACCAAGCATTGATTACGCTCATATATTTCAAGTTTGTGCCATGCTTACACATAGCGTAGCCGAGCTGTGGAAGGTCTACCGGCTTATGGTATTCAACTATCTGATAGGCAACAAAGATGATCATGCCAAGAACTTTGCCTTCATTTATCGTGATGGAGATTGGCATTTTGCTCCGGCTTATGACTTGCTGCCTAGCGATGGCATCAATGGCTTTCGTACTACTTCTATTAATGATAAGATTGAGCCAACAAAAGAGGACCTGTTTGCCATAGCAATAAAGTCAGGGTTGAATGAGAAGAAAGCAACTCAAGAATTTGAAATAATTTGTGAAACTAAAATTACTTGACTGTTTACGACAGTCCTATACTATATAATAATTTTCCATAATGTCTATCCGCATTGTCACCCCTAAAAGAATGACAGGACGAAAAGTTCGGACGGCGTGACCGCCCGTGGCCCCGTGAACGGGAGGTAGCGAACGGTTTATCAGGATGTCCGGCGGACATCCGAAAGTGAGCAGACCGCGTAGCGGTGGGAGGGATTTACCGGACCGAACTTTTTCGGTATAGTGGGTATTTTTGCGGATAAGCATTTTTTCTATCTACAATGTTATTCCTATTTTGGAAATAGTTACTAATAATAAGATATTTATATGTTAAAAAGAAACAATACTCCGGTAAAAATTTACCGAAGTATTGTATTGAATATTATAATTTTGTATAAAATTTTTATTGCTTATCCGCAAAAATACCCCAAGGGCTAATATAAAGAAAATCGCTGACAATTCCCTAGTTGCTTTTTCCCTTCATTTCCATAGACAGGCTATCGATTAATTCATTATATTTGTAGATTGCAATATGACCAATACAATCTGATATGGACAGGAAAAGGACATCCGGGAAAGGCAGGACACCGCTTAAAGTGTGCCTGTGGATTATAGGGATTCTGGCCGTGCTTATGATAACCGTGCAGGTGGCCCTGTCTCCAGCCATGCTCACACGCATTGTGAACGGTATTGCTGCCGACTATATCGATGGACGGCTCAATTTCGGCAAGATATCGGTATCGGTGCTGAAAAATTTCCCTAACCTCAATGTCACTCTGGACAGCGTCGTACTGACATATCCGACTGACAGATATGCAGAATATGAAGATGTCAGCCAGAGAGCGAGACTGCTCCGGATGGGCAAGGCCGAGACCGGGGACACCCTTGCCGCATTCAGGAGTTTCTCTGCTTCCATAGACCTTGCATCCCTTGCTGCAGGAGCCATCCATATCCCCGACATCGAACTCACTGCGCCGAGAATATTCGCCAAAAGCTATAATGACTCCACCGCCAACTGGAACATATTCAGAACATCTCCCTTGGATGCCGCGGCGGACTCGGCAGGCATCCGGGACAGCGGGGCAGACACCGCATCCCTGTTTTCCACTCTTCCAAAGATCACATTGGAGCGTATAAGTCTCGATGGCAGGCCGTTCATAGTATTCTGCAGCAGACAGGACACACTGTTCGCCGCACTGAACATCAAGGAGATGAAGTTCCGTGGCAGGCTGTCTACAAGGCAGATGCGCCGCAACAGGATAGGGTTCATGGCCGACAGTCTGTTTGTCGGAGGGAGACTTGGAACGGACACCCTTGCTTTTGCCATGCAGAAGCTGAGACTCAGGGAACAGAAAGGGCTTTTCGGCCTCCAGGCCAAGGCGGGGGCAGCCATTGCCACAAGATCGTTCGGCAGGATATTCCTGCCTGTGGAGATTGAGTCCAGAATCAGTTTTGTCCGCGATTCTCTGCCAGGGATATCCATCCACCGGCTTACCGCTGACATCGCCGGGCTCCCGATAGATGTGAAGGGAGATGCCAGATTCCATCGTGACAGCATCTATGTGAAAGGCAATGCCAGAATAGACCAGTGCAAACTGAACGATATCCTCAGGTTCTGGGGAAGACAGCTCATTCCTGCGCTCTCGAAGCTGAAAACCGATGCCACCATATCAATGAATGCGGATATCGATGGCTGGTACAGTTCAGGAAGCAGGAGCATCCCGGCGATAGATATGACACTGGACATCCCAGAAAGCCCTGTTGTCCACAGCGGCATCAGGCTGGACAGCAACATCGCGGCAGACATCTGGGCAAAAGGAGGCGGAGGAGCACCGATAAATGTCGGCATCAATGACTTCCATACAAAAGGCAAGGCTCTCGACATTTCCCTGAAAGGCTCAGCGAGCGACCTGCTTGGGGCCGACCCCCTGTTCGACATAGACGGCGGGCTGAGCATATCCCTGGACACTCTCGGACAGTTCATCAGAAAAAGCACCGGTCTGGCTGTATCCGGCCGTCTGTCAGCCGATGCAAAAGGCAAGATCAGGATGTCACAGATAAGTCCCTACTCATTTGCGGAAGCGGATCTTGCGGGCTTCATCAGGAGCGACAGGCTGGATGTGCATTCCAAAAAGGACAGCATCGACCTTAGCATCGACAGCCTGGAGATAGTGCTTGCAACCGTGGGAAACAAATATGACAGAAGAGTGGAGGAAGGGACACGGATGATAGCCATATCTGCCCGTCTTGACAGCACTTCGATAAGATACAAGGATGCTTTCTCCGTTTCCGGCAGCAACCTGTCGCTCAAGGCGCAGAACGACGCCGCCATCTTCGATTCCAAAGATTCATCATCATACTACCCGTTCAGCGGAAAGATGGAGATAGGCCGGCTGTCGATGACAGACAGCGACACCAGCCGCATAGTGCTGCGCAACTCGACAAACACTTTCAGGATATCCCCGTCAAGGGCGGACAAGGAGATACCTGTACTGTCTCTCAAAAGCGATAGCAAGGCAATCCGCCTTAAGACCTCATTCGACAGGGCATCAGTAAGGGATCTGGGCATCAACATAGTAGCGACAAAGAGCGATGCCAGACGCAAACGTATGGCAAGGGCATTCGTAGACTCTCTCGCCCGGAGATTTCCGGATGTGCCAAGAGACTCGCTTTTCAGCCATCTGAGGAAAACGAGAGGTACAGCGACTCTCCCCGACTGGCTCTCCGAGGAAGATTTCAGGAAGAACGACCTGAACCTGAAGCTCGGTGACTCAATGGCCAGATATTTCAAGGAATGGGATTTCTACGGTGACCTTAAATTCAGGAGGGCTTCGGTCATGACCCCGGCATTCCCATTGAGGACAAGTATCAAAGATTTCGATGGGTACATTACCAACGACAAGCTGACCCTGCGAAGCTTTACCCTGCGCAGCGGCCGGTCAGACCTTGAAGCCAGCGGAGCATTGACCGGCCTGAGGAGGGCGCTGCTGAACAACATGCCTGTCAACCTGGATCTGGACATCAGGTCCCGGACCCTGAATATCAACGAACTGCTCGGCGCATACGCCCTCGGGAAAAAATCAGGAGAGAAGGCTGACAGTCTGGCAGTCGCCGCCGATTCCGCAGATGACGAGACATACGAAGATATGATAGCAGTCGACACCCTGTCTTCGGATGTCACCACCGCCCTGATAGTGGTCCCTGCAAATCTTGTCGCAGACATCTCCCTGGATGCCTCGAATGTGACATTCTCCAAGATGAACATGAGCACAATGAAAGCAAACCTGACCGTCAAGGAGAGATGCGTCCAGCTGACCGACATACAGGCCGTGTCAAATGTCGGCAATCTTGCATTCGATGGATTCTATTCTACAAGGACCAAAAGCGACATCTCCGCCGGGTTCAGTCTCAACCTTACCGACATCACTGCAGAAAAGATAGTCGAGATGATGCCTGCTGTCGACACCCTTATGCCAATGCTCAAATCTTTCTACGGCAGACTCGACTGCGAACTCGCAGCGACCGCACAGATAGACACCTCAATGAACATCAGCCTGCCATCCCTCAACGGAGTCCTGAGGATCAAGGGAGAGGATCTGGCCCTCGTGGAGAGCGAAGATTTGTACAAGATTGCAAAAATTTTGAAATTCAAAGACATACACAACATAAAGATAGACGATATGTCTGTCGAAGGCATAATCGGGAACAGCAGGGTTGAAATCTTCCCGTTTGTACTCAATGTGGACAGGTATTCTCTGGCAATGAGCGGCATCCAGAGTCTCGACCAGTCATTCAGATACCACATATCCATACTGAAATCCCCTCTTCTCATACGTTTCGGGGTCGACCTGTGGGGACCTGACTTCGAGAACATGAAATTCAGGATAGGAAGGGCCAAATACAAGGATTCCAACGTACCTGTATTCTCATCCGTCATAGATGAGACCAGGCTCAACCTGCTCCAGTCCATCAGGAACATCTTCACCAAGGGAGTCGATGCAGCCATCCGAGAGAACGAGAACCAGGAGGCTGTAGAGGATTACAAAGAAGAAATCGGCTACAGAAATGCCGCCGAGACCGATATGGAGGAACTGTCAGCCGAAGAATCCGCCACCCTCGAAGCAGCAGACAAGCAATAACGGATAACATTATGAACAGTCAGGAATACATAGAAATTTCAATCAGGATAGAGCCATATACCGATGAGAACGCGGAAATAATGATGGCCGAACTTGCCGAACTGCCGTTCGAATCTTTCACGGAATCATCGCCATACCTGAAATGCTACATTCCTAAAGAGAAATACGACCCCAGACTGCTGAAACTGTTCCTGAGCGGACTGGACTACGGATTCAGCGTAGACTTCAATGCCACACTTATGCCGCAGGTCAACTGGAACGCTGTCTGGGAAAGCCAGTTCTCCCCTATTGTCGTAGATGGGCTGTGCACCATAAAGGCATCTTTCCACAAGGGGCTGAAACGTACGAGATTCAACATCACGATTGATCCAAGGATGGCATTCGGCACAGGGCACCATCAGACCACCTATATGATGTGCCGCGCCCTGCTCAGGCATGAGAAAGACATCAAGGACAAGATGGTGATGGATATGGGCTGCGGCACGGCAATACTTGCAATCCTCGCCGCCAAGCTCGGAGCTGCACACGTATATGGGATAGACATCGATGCCGTCGCTGCCGCGTCCGCTTTCGACAACGCGCACAAGAACAGGGTCTCTCGCAAGGTCGAGACATACTGCGGAGATGCATCCCTGCTTCAGAGAGGCAAATACGACATACTGCTGGCCAACATCAACAGGAATATCCTGCTGGAGGACATCCCTACATATTCAGTCAGCCTCAAGAAGGGAGGGCTTCTGGCCGTGAGCGGATTCTACACCGAGGATCTTCCGATGATATGCTCATCGGCCCAGCGTGCCGGACTGGAATATGTCACAGAGGACTCTATGGACAACTGGTGCTGCGCGGAATTCAGGAAAATGTGACCCGCTCCGAAGCTGTTCCAAAGCACAGGCAAATCATTGCTATTTGGAAATTAGTTTCTATATTTGCAGTCCACACGAAGCGGGCGTGTTGTAATTGGTAGCCAAGCCAGACTTAGGATCTGGTGCCGCAAGGCGTATGGGTTCGAGTCCCTTCGCCCGCACAAGGGGACAGAGGCAGAAAATCCTGCCTCCGTCGTTGTTTTATAGCAAATTGGCATTCAGCAGATTATCTTGAACATTCCGTTCTTATCCGAATTTCATCCGGAATGATTTTTTCTGTTTTTTACATCAATTTTTCTGTTTTTGATGTAGACAAGTGACAAATTTTGTTATTTTTGTTTCGATATGGTTCATACCGGTTCATAATTGATGAAAGTACTGTGGGTAACAAACACATCCTGTTCGAGTGCGGAAAAGACAGGAGGGAACAACGGGACAGGGGGATGGCTTGCCGCCCTGGAAAAAGAGGTGAAGAATGACATTGATCTGGAGATAGCATTCCTGTCGAACGGACAGACTCAGGATGACTTCATCTACAACGGTGTGACCTATCATCCCATAGCGCCATTCAGGTCAAGGAGCTACACCGTATTCAGACTTAAACGGCTCTTCATGTCGTGGGACCGGCAGGATATGGTCATTCTGCAAAGGCTCGAGGAAATCATACGGGAGTGCCGGCCGGACATCCTGCATATACACGGGACTGAAAAATGCTTCGGGCTGATATATGAACGGATGGGAGGGGAAAACGGCTGCATCATCACAGACGGGAAGAGAATACCTGTCGTCATCTCCATACAGGGAATCGTGCAGGAGATTGTCAGCAGATATTTCACAGGAATACCGGAAGCGGAAGTCAGAAGACACGAAAGCATCTGCTCCAGACTCAGCAAGCAGTCGCTGATCAGAAGATACCGCCAGCTGGTGCATCAGGCCGGAAACGAAGCAAGGTTCCTCAGGTACACCAGATTCATAATCGGCAGGACGGAATGGGACAGGAAAAAGTCCGCCGGATACAATCCGGACAGGATATATTTCCACGTAGGGGAAATAATGAGACCGGAATTCTACTACGGAAGACATGGAGCGGAGAGCAACGGTACCGCAGACGAAGGGAATCCGGAAAGCGGGAAGCAAAGGCTCAGGCTCATAACTACATTCTCTGACGGGCTGTACAAAGGTTACGAACTGCTTCTCAAGACAGCGGCAGAACTGAAAAAAAGAGGGGTGGACTACATCTGGACAGTTATAGGATACAGCCCTGACACGGATATCGTGCCGCTGTCCGAGAAAGTGACGGGGCTGAGTTCGGCACGGCTGGATGTAAGGTTCTGCGGAAAGCTTGATGCCGGATCCATCGTGAAGGAACTGTCCGCTGCCGACATATACTGCCAGGTCAGCCATATAGAGAACAGTCCCAACGGGCTGTGCGAAGCCCTCCTGCTTGGGCTGCCGGCCATTGCCACCAATGTAGGAGGGACAGCGACTGTCTCAAACAACGGCATTTCCGCCTTACTTGTTCCGGACACATCTCCGGCAGCATACTGCAATGCCATTGTATGTCTTGCATCCAGTTCATCAAAGATTATATCCGGGGAAGGTTCGAGGGCAGCAGCTCTGATCCACCACGATCCGAAAAGGATAAAGAAGCAGCTGACTGAAGCCTACAAGGAGATTCTGGACACGGCAGACAAGCCTGAAACACTGACAGAGAAAACCGGAGCCATATCCGGGGCCGGCATATCCAGACAAGAAAACATATCCAGCAGAAATGACAATGAAAACTGTATATAGGCTCCTGGGAGCACTGGGAATCCGAATCGACAACCTCATTCTGGGACTGCTGTTCCGGATATACGGGGTAAGGCACTCTTCTTTCCGTAGCGTGGGGGTCCCTCACATCACGGTCCGTCCGGGGGCGAAAGTATCCATCGGGAAAGGGTTCAGAATCAACAACCGATTCTACGGCAATGCATTGAGTGTACAGAAATGCGCCATCTGGGTAGGAGAGAATGCCGAACTCACAATCGGGGATAATGTGGGAATCAGCAGCAGTTTCATTATCGCTACAGACAGGGTCACCATAGAGGACAATGTCAAGATTGGCGGGAGCTGCCATATAATGGACACCGATTTCCACAGCATGGATCCGGAAGCGAGGAAAAATCCTGACACCGACAGGAAAGGCACGAAGACAGCGCCTGTCACAATCCGGGAAAATGCATTCATCGGAGCCTCCTGCATTATCCTGAAAGGGACAGTCATCGGCCGGAATTCAATCATAGGGGCCGGCTCGGTAGTGACAGGGAATGTGCCGGACAACCAGCTCTGGGCCGGCAATCCGGCAAGGTTCATCAGACTGCTGTAACCGGGTGGTTAACTTGATCCGTATAAGAAATCCTCTCAGCACTCCTTTGCCACACAAAAGCCGTAGGCTTCGCAACCGTCCGAAGTGTATGCCGACAATCCCCCAATGTACGAGGGTTATGAAATACACTTTGTCCCAGACTGGGACAAAGTCGATGCACAATCATGGAGTTTGTGTTCGTAAAAGAGAATTCAACCACCCAATAGACTGGCACAACAGACAAAACATTTTATTATATTTGCAAAAACTGTGGCAGGTAATGTCATGTTCTATTCTGCCACAACTGTTTACATATTCTTTTGGTCTCCGCAGTGGGTGGTGCTCAAGGGGAGATAATATTTAATTTTTAAATGTTATGTGTTGGGATTATGTTTATGAGGAAGAGCACTTTGATGTTAATGGATATTGCAGTGTCGGTGCTATTTCCAATGGGAAAAACTTCTTGTTTTTCACAGTAAACTGCGACGAAGCGAACGGTAAAGAGATTTGCCGTTTGTATAGTTCAATCACTTTTTCAGCAGAGTCGTTGGAATGCCAGTATTATTGGACGGCAGAAAATGACAACAGATTGTTCGAATGCTTGAACAATCTTATTGATGGGAATTATTGTGGGCAGGACAGCCCTGTGAGGAAACTACTTTTTACGGATTCCGAAGAGTAAAATCGTTTATTTTTTCAAATCTTCTTTAAGTCTCTCAAATATTTTGAGTTTGAGAGACTTCGGACATTTGTCCACAACCTTCTCATTGGCAATTCCAACCACTCGCCCTTTCTCATCATAAATCCAGTAATTGCGGTCTGGACGATTACACTTTTCACACTGCGGTATTATGTTACCTGGTTCAAGAGGTTTCGATGGGTCCATGTGCCCCTTTTGCAGAACTGTAACAGTGGTCTTCCAATATCTGTGAGGCTCTCCCTCTTTTGAGCCACAAGTTGCACACCTATAATCGTACTGCTTTTTAAGATCCTCAAAGAAATCATCTCCGGCAAGGTACTCGCGCCTTTCATGAGTAAAGCCAGGATAAAAAGATTCAAGTGTTTTTAATTTGTATTCTCCAGCCTTAAGTGCAATGGATTCATTGTCTTTTCTGGTCCCAGAGAGTATGTACCAACCTTTTTGGGCTGCCAAATGCCGAGCTTGTTGGACATCATTTACTGTTGGATCGTATTGGCGGATAAATTCGGTAAGTTCATCCTTAGAAACGACAGGGGTGTTCGGATAATTCCGACTAAGGTAAACGAGAACAAGGGCGTCTTTTGTAAACTCGCCACCTCTTTCAAGGTTTGGTAATTGTACTCCATGACTTTCAAGATATTTTTTGTGATACTCTTGAATTAGAGCGTATTGTTTGCGAATCTCCTTGTCTGTCATATCCTGTTAAAATTTTCCAATTATTTTTTCTGCAAGTCTGAAGAAGTCCAGATCCTTCTTTGATTCCTTTGGCTAAGCCAAGACTCTTTGCTCTGTCAATCAAAACCAATCATATGATAATAAGCTCCCATACTAAACAAATAGCGTCAGTATGCGGATAGACCCTTTTCCACAAAAGCCGTGGATCAGCCAAGAATTCTGAATATCCCTTCTAAAATTACTCAAAGAAGGAAGAAATATCCTTGCCGTACCTTTTCGCCAGGATGTTGAGCATCACTGCAGAAACATTGATTTCCGCATTCTCGATTTTCGACAAATGACTCTGAGAAATTATGCCTTCCTTCTGCAAATCAGACTGTTTAATACCTAATTCGTTTCTGGCTTGGTACAATTTCCTGGCTAAGCGCAGCCTTTCTTTCTGTAATTCACTTGCTTTCACTATACAAATGTAAAAAAACGCTTTTAATATTCCATTTTGGAATAATTTATAAAATGTTTATATTTGCGACGGATATTTCTGTACTATTAGTATGTCATACAAAGTAATCGATTTATTTGCTGGCGTTGGTGGTCTCAGTTATGGTTTTGCTCATGACGAAGAGTTTGAGATTCTCGCAGCCAACGAGATTCTTAAACCTATGGCTCAAGCATATAGCATGAACCATCCTTCTGTCAAGATGTACAATAAGGACATCAAAGACTTTTCTATAGATGACCTGGCAAAAGATCTGGGTGTTAAGAAAGGAGATATCGATATCGTTGTCGGTGGTCCTCCTTGTCAGGCGTATTCTACTGTTGGGAAAAGATCGATTGATGACCCAAGAGGTAAATTGTTTCAGGAATACTATCGTATCTTAACCGAACTTAATCCTAAGTTGTTTGTCTTTGAGAATGTCAAGGGGCTTTTATCAATGCAAGGTGGAGACCTGATAAAAAACATCACATCCCTTTTTGAATCGGTTGGGTATCATATGCAGATGAGACTGCTGAATGCGGCAGACTACGGTACTCCCCAAATCAGGGAACGCGTGATTCTTGTAGGTACTTTAGATTCAAGACCATTTAGATATCCGAAACCGACACATTATGACCCAGAATGTGGAATATCTGCCGACAAGTCTCTTAAGCCTTATGTCACACTTGGAGAAGCATTGGGTGATTTGCCTTCAATGAAAACAGGTGAAAGTGCCAACAAGTACAAATGTGAGCCAGAAAACGATTATCAGCTTTTGATGAGAGCCAATGCTCCGGATGAAATACAGGAACACGAAGTTCCTAACAACAACGAGCATCTGGTGGAGATAATGAAGGCGCTGCCAGATGGCGGCTCTCCCAAAGATATTCCAGAAGAATTAAGACCCGGCAGCGGATTCGGAAATTGTTATTGCAGGTTGTGGTGGAATAAACCGAGTACTACAATCACAAGAAATTTCGGCTGTCCATCTTCTTCTCGTTGTATCCATCCTCGCGATCCAAGACCCCTTTCTACCCGTGAGGCCGCTCGTTTGCAGGGATTCCCAGATGACTATGTATTCTGTGGAAAACGAAGCGACAAACATCTTCAAATCGGCAATGCGGTTCCTACATTCCTTTCAAATGCAATCAAGGATTCCGTCAAGAGTTATTTGAAAGGAGAGGAGATCGGCGGGCTCACAACGGAATTCGTCGCAGAGCCTACTCTGTTCTAAAAGATACTCACAATTTCGGTCCCTCGGTGATGCCTATCAATTCGACTTTTTTAGGGTCACTAGAAATGTGCCGGACAACCAACTGTGGGCAGGCAATCCGGCACGGTTCATCAAACAGCTGTAACCCGGGTGGTTATTTGGCGGCAACGCCCTTGGCTGTCTCTTCCTCCAGCATTTTCTTGAGCTCTGCAGCCTTTTCAGGGAACTCATCTATGCAGTTGTCTTTCTCGCATTTCTCCGACGAGACATTATACAGCTGTTCGTCCGGACTGTTGCCCAACTCCATCTTCGTATAGAATTCTATTGCTGGAGCATCGGATGGAGAAATGTATTTCCACCCTTCAGAATCCATTATGGAAAGCGTAGAATTGACATTCTGCTCTATCACATAATCCCTGCCTGTAAGATCTTCGCCAGTCAGCACATCAAGGGCATTCCTGCTGTCAGGGGCAGCCCCTTCAGGAATTTCAACCCCTGAAAGAGCCGCAAGCGATGCGAAAAAGTCTATGTGTGAAAACAGTGCATCTGAAACCACCCCTTCGTACCTGTCTCCCCATCTGACTATCATCGGGACCCTGGTCCCGGCCTCGAACGCGCTGTATTTACCTCCCCTGAAATCGGCCCACGGCCTGTGATCACCAAGAAGTTCCCACGCCTGATCCTGATATCCGTCATCAACGACAGGCCCGTTGTCACTGCTGAGAATCACCACGGTATTGTCATCTATACCCAACTCCTCCAGACATTTCATCACCCTTCCGACAGTCTCGTCGAAAGAAAGAAGCGCATCACCCCTCGGCCCGAGCCCGCTCTTCCCAGCGAACCTCTCATGCGGCACACGGGGCACATGGATGTCATTTGTCCCGAGATAAAGGAAGAACGGCTCGTCCTTGTGCTCTGCAATGAAATCCAGGGCATGCACCGTGATGCTGTCAGCTATGTCCTCGTCCCTCCATAAGGCAGACTTGCCTCCTTTCATATAGCCGATACGCGGAATTCCGTTGATGATGGCCTGGTCATGCCCCTGGGACGGATGGATACGCAGGAGCTCAGGATGATCCCTGGCAAGCGGCTCTCCGACAAAAGGTGTCGTGTAGCTCACTTGGATAGGGTCCGACGGATCCAGATTGACCACTTTGCCGTCTTCGATAAAGACGCACGGCACACGGTCACCGGTCGCCGCCATTATATATGAATATTCAAAGCCTATGTCAGCCAGGGCAGGAGAGACTGTCCCGTTCCAGTCCTGTGTCCCCGCCTTGTCTCCGAGACCGAGATGCCATTTGCCGACGGCCCCTGTGGCATAGCCGGCTTCCCTGAACATATCAGCCAGGGTATATTGCTCCGGACGGATAATCATTCCCGCATCTCCGGTGGCAATGCCAGTGCCCGCCTTTCGCCACGGATACTGTCCCGTCAGAAGTCCGTAACGGGAGGGAGTACTGACAGAAGAAGTCGTATGCGAGTTCGTGAACCGGATTCCGTGCTCAGCCAGAGAATCCACATTAGGAGTGCTTACCGCAGCCGTGCCGTTACAGCTCAGGTCACCATATCCAATGTCATCCGCATAAATGATTATCACATTCGGTTTTTGAGGCTTTTGAGGACTCCCTGAACATCCAACCAGCAGGGCCACCCCTGTCAAAGGGACAGTTTTCAGTAAATTTACGGTTTTCATAGTGTCAGTGCAGTTGAGCATCAGACAGCTCCAGACAGCCGGGCCGATCATCCCGTTGAAGCTATCCGTACAAATTTACCCAAATTCAGGTAATACACAAGTGTAATGACAAAAAAAAGTCCCGGAAAATTTCCGGAACTTCTGAGGGGTGCCAGGTGGGGCTCGAACCCACGACCTTCGGAACCACAATCCGACATTCTAACCAACTGAACTATTGGCACCATGTTTATTTTGGATTGCAAAGGTAGAAAAAATTTTCCGTTCTGCAATAGACAATGCCGTTTTTTCTTGCTTTTCCGGACATCTGCCCGTATCAGCTGTCCAGCAGATCCTTGAGTATGGAATATTCCGCCGCTTTCCTGGCAATGGACAGAGGGTATGCCCGTGAGGATGATGGGAGCCGGTAAAGACTTATCTCCCTCACATTCTCATTAGAGCAGGATTGCCGGCCATCACACAGGGTCAGATTGACGTGTCCTCCGGTGTGCGGAGCCTGACAGCCCAACTGAGCCGCCGCAATTCCGCTCGCCTTCTCTCCTGTGGTGATGACCGCCCTGCATTCGGGCATCGCGTCCAGCAGCCCTTTTATGTCGACAGGAGTGACAATCTCCAGAAACTTGTCCGAAGCATTGTCTTTCAAGCGTCTGACCTCGTCTGCCGTATCGTACAGCGCCAGTCCGCTTGACGAGCAGAAGCGTATGATCCGCTCCTTGTCGAACCGTCTGCCGGTAATGAAATGGTCCTTGTCCCCGAAGAAGACGAGTCCGATGATCCGCCAGAAGTCATTGTTGAAGTTCGGATAGAAAAAGTCCATCGACCAGCGGATCCTTTTCGGAGGAAAACTTCCGAGAACCAGAACCTTGGCCCCATCAGGAATGAACGGCAGCCAGGGATGCTTCTCTACAGGTGCTTCCATCTCCTTTGCCGTCACGGAACTGCAGGTCTCCGGGAGCGGAGAGGCGTAAAAAGACAAAGGCTCCGGAGAATGTCTTCCGACACTCTCCGGAGCCCGCTTGCTATATTGATCAGTAATGATGCTCATCTGTCTGAAGATGCGTATTTATTGTAAATCAGAATAGCAAGAGTTACCTGATTTCAATCTGCCTGCTTGCAGGAGTCTCCTTGGTCGTATCCTTCTTAGGGAGTTCCACAGTCAGGACTCCATGCTCCATAGTGGCTGCTATGCCCTCCCTGTCCACATCATCCGGAAGAGTGAAGCTCTGACGGAATGAAGTGTATGAGAATTCGCGACGCAGATAAGTACCTTTCTGCTCTTTCTTCTCATCCTTGTTCTCGTTTCCGTTCTGTTTCTCGAAAGCGATTACAAGTTCATTGTCTTCGTTGATGGATACCTTCAGGTCATCTTTGCTCATGCCCGGAGCTGCAAGCTCGATACGGTAGTCTTTTTCATTCTCGATGATGTTCACTGCCGGTGCACCTGCCCTGCGGGTTGTGCGTGGAAGCCATTCGTCATCAAAGAAGTCATTGAAAATGCTCGGTAACCAATTCTGTGTTCTAACAAGTGCCATAATATAATCCTCCATTTTTTAAATTGTCTTTGTCTCTGCCGGCCGTCCGGACTTCCGCTATCCGCTTCCGGTCTTGCGACCCTCGGCCTCTGGTTTCTGTCCCCGGACCTTGCCGGTTTCGCGGGAGATACAGTCAAATTGCAGACCAATGCCACAAATCGCCTCTCCTCGGGCGCAGAATGGACTTTTTGGCAGACAAGGGAAAGAAAGGCGGACAATCTGTCCCAATTTGTGACAAATTGTCCGTTGGATTTGAATTATTCAAAATTACCCTACAGCAGAGGGGAGAACAGTTTCATTATGGTCTGGACGACCTTCCTGTACCAAGGACGGCGCACCCACTCTTCCAGCCGGATCTGATGACACTCCTCCTGATCCTTCAGGAAGATCTCCCTGTTCATTCGGGCCATATTCTCATCGTAGATATAGGCATTGACCTCATAGCTGAGTTCAAGCGACCTGTTGTCCATATTGGCTGAACCTATGATGGACAGGTAGTCGTCAGATACCATAGTCTTGGAATGGATGAAACGGCCTTCCTTTTCGTAGATCTTCACGCCTGCCTCAAGGCATTCCTGGAAATACGCCCTGTTGGCTGGTCCCATAAAGAAAAGGTCAGCCCTGGCCGGAAGCATTATACGGACATCTGTCCCTTTCAGAGCAGTGGATTTGAGTGCCTGGAGCAAGGGCTCCGGAGGCACGAAATACGGTGTCTGGACATACAGGTAATCTTTCGCATGCTGCACTGTCCATACTGCACCCAGCTGCAGCACCGGCCACTGGAAATCAGGCTCGTCCGGCACCACCTGCACGAGTCTGTCGCCATCCTCGAACGCCTCATGCTCAGGGAAGTACGGGGCAAAATCCTCATCTATGCGCCCGCCTGACGATATGAACGAATTCATGAAACTGTACTGGAGACTTGACACGGCATTCCCCGTAATCCTCAGATGCGTGTCCCTCCAGCGGAGGAAATAGTCATCGCTGATGTTCATCCCTCCCGTATAGCCGATATTCCCGTCTATGACCACAATCTTTCTATGATCCCTGTAATTGAGCTGGGCACTGAGCCTGAACAGAGAGAATTTCGGATTGGTGAACTTGACAACTTCGACTCCGGCCTTCTTCATTTCGTTGTAATACCGCGGAGCGATCTTTATATTGGCTATGTTCTCATATATGAACCTTACCTTAACACCTTCGCGCGCCTTCTTCATCAGGAGTTCGCGTATCCTGCGGCTGCCGTCATCCTTCTTGAAATAGAAATATTCCATATGGATATGGTGCCTGGCGTTGAGGATGTCGTTCACGAGGGCATCGAATTTCCTCCTCCCGGAGGTTATGACCTCTATCCTGTTGTTCTCGCTCACTGTCGTGCCGTTGCCGTTGGTGAGCAGACGGGACAGCTCCCTGTAGCCCTCACGTATCTTTTTCTCCGTATCCTTGCCGAAAAGGAGCGACTTCGTCCTCGCATCGGCGTTCCTGTCGAAAGTTTCGAAAAACCTGCTGTGCTTCTTCAGATAATAGGCAGGGTTGCGCATATCGAGGCCGAAGACAACATAAAGCACTATTCCGACAGCCGGCAGAAGCGTAACTACAAGGATCCACGATACTTTCTTTCCGGAATCGCTGTTGCTGCTCAGGATGACGAATACAGTCCCGCATATCAGCAGGAGCAGCAGTACAGACCAGATGGTTGAAAGGGCGTGGTTCATATCACATACAATGTCTGCCTGTCAAATTCAGTTCTCAGCCAGTCTTGACAGTAGGGTGGCGGATGTACACGAAAGCACCTCCACATCGGCATAATCACCTATCCTGTATCCCGGAGCCGAAAAGACGCATACCTTGTTGGATGATGTCCTGCCGCAGAACTCATCCCCGTTCCTTTTCGATATGCCATCTATCAGAACCCTGAACCTCTTGCCCACATCTTTCCTGTTGCTCTCCAGGCTCAATCTGTTCTGCAGGGCAATAATCCCGTTCAGACGGGCAGTCTTCACATCGGGAGGCACATCATCCGGATACCGTTTCGCGGCGAGGGTGCCGGGCCTCTCCGAGTACTGGAACATGAAGGCGGAGTCGAACCCCACCTTTTCCATAAGGTCAAGAGTATCCATATGATCCTGCTCCGTCTCTCCGCAGAAACCTGCTATGATATCCGTGGACAGGCCGCAGTCCGGCATCACGCTGCGTATCCTGGCTACCCTTTCAAGATACCATTCCCTTGTATATTTCCTGCGCATCTTCTCCAGCATCGCATTGCTTCCCGACTGGACAGGCAGATGTATGTGCCTGCAGATATTCTCATGCTCCGCCATCGTCCTTATCACAGCATCGCTTATATCCTTCGGATGGGATGTGGAGAACCTTATCCTCACGGCCGGATCCACCCGCGCGACCATTTCAAGCAGGTCTGCGAACCCTGTCTCACCGTTCTCATCCCGCCACAGGTATGAATCCACATTCTGACCGAGCAGGGTGATTTCCCTGTATCCGTTGCCGGCAAGTTCGTGAGCTTCCCTGAGGATGCTCCGTGGATCGCGGCTTCTTTCAGCCCCTCTGGTATACGGGACCACGCAATAGGAACATGCATTGTTGCACCCTCTCATGATAGAGATATAGGCAGAGACCCCGTTGCGGTCCATCCTGACAGGGGAAATGTCAGCGTATGTCTCATCCCTCGACAGGAGCACATCTATCTGAGGACTGTCAGGCGTGACAGCCCGTATCATCTCAGGAAGCCTGCGGTAAGTGTCAGGGCCGGCCACGAGATCGACCGTATGGCTCTCCAGCAGCCTGTCCTTCAGCCGTTCCGCCATGCAGCCGACTATCCCGACCACAACACCCTGTCTCCTGCGCTTCTGCAGACGGAACTGCTCTATCCTCCCCCATATCCTCTGTTCCGCGTTGTCCCTTATCGAACATGTGTTCGCCAGGATGACTGAAGCCTCATCCATATTGTCCGTGAGGGCATATCCTGCATCCTGCATTATACGCAGTATCACCTCGCTGTCGTTCACGTTCATCTGACAGCCGTATGTCTCGATATATAATTTCGGCCTCGCCGGATCTTCCAGCGGGCGTATCCGATTTATTCCTGCCATAGGTGCAAATATAACTATATTCTTATTATATTTGCAAGGATATGACTTTTTGTATCCTGATTGTATGGACAGAATTTTCAGAATATTGCTCATTGCCGTGCTGGTCTCGCTGACAGGATGCGTCAATGTCAACAGACTGCAGGTGACATCATTCCATATAGATTCCGTCACGCCTGACGGTTTCCGCTCCGTTTCAGCGACAGCCTCCGCAACCGTGGCCAACGGCTCCGTCGGATTCTCGGTCTACGACATATACGGGACCGTGAAAAGGCAGGGACAGGAACTGGGGGTCTTCTCTGTGGAACCTTTCTCGGTAAAGCCGCGCAGTTCAGGGAAATATTCAGTCTCCGGAGAGCTGTCCCTGGCCCAGGGCATATCCCTGATGGAGATGCTTGCAGTCGTCAAGGAGCTTGACATCGATGACTTCACCGTGGATATTTCATTGAAGGTAAAGGCGAGAGGAGGAGCACCGCAGAAACTGCAGCTGAAAGATGTACCGGCAAGGCATATCATAGACATAATGAAGTCGAGAAGCGTATGAGAAGAACCATAATGATGCTGGCCGCCTTGTGTGCGGCGTTTCTGCTGGGCAACGGGGCAATGGCCCAGGGCACCGAAGGCTCTGTGCATACTGACAGCACTGCGGTGACGGACACGATACCGGCAGGATATATGCTTGTGGACACCGTGGTGTATGTGAGGGCAGCTGTGATGGACACCGCCCTTGCAGGCAGGAACATATTCAGGGAGATGCCGGTAAGGCTTCTCGGTGGGGCTGCGGATGTGAAAGTGCACCAGTCGCTCGCCATATCCACCGCGATGAACAGGCATTTCATGGACAATGCATCCAGACAGATGCAGGGATACAGGGTGAGGATATTCTTCGACAACAGACAGTCGGCAAGGTCGGATTCTGAAGCCACAGTGAAGCAGTTCGAAGCAGGGCATCCTGATGTGGCTGCATACAGGAGCTATGTCAACCCGTATTTCAAGGTGACTGTAGGGGATTTCAGGACGAAGTCGGAAGCCATGCAGCTTCTCGAGCAGATAAAATGGGAATTTCCTGCGGCATTCATAGTAAAGGAGAACATCAACTATCCGGTAGTGGACAGGAACAACGCTGTAAGGGTGGACACGCTGAAAGTCCTCAGACCTGTGCCGGATGAACAAGTCACATTGTAGGGAGGGAAGATATGGGCGATATGCTTAAACAGGGACTTGAGCTGAAGCAGACACAGAAGCTTTCTCCTCTGCAGATCCAGACCATCAAGCTGATTGAGCTTCCTGTGCAGGAACTGGAGCAGCGTATCCGCAAGGAACTGGAGGAAAATCCTGTACTCGATGAGGATGTGGCAAAGGAAAGGGAGGAGGACGAAGAGCAGGACAACGGCCCGAGAGAGGTTTCACTCTCCGACTACAAGGAAGACGATTCCATACCGAGCTACAAGCTGCATGTCAACAATTACGGCAAGGACGAGAGGCCTCAGTACAACACCTTCTCCGTAAAGGAAAGCTTTTCCCAGAGCCTTATGGACCAGCTCGGTTTCAGGAACCTGACTGACCATCAGTACAAGGTGGCGGCTTTCATAATTGGAAGCCTGGATGATGACGGATACCTCCGCAGGGACATAGAGAGTCTTGTGGATGACCTCGCGTTCCGTGCAGGGATAGAGACAGACGGGCAGGAAGTGCTCGACATGCTGAAAATCATCCAGGAGTTCGATCCGCCCGGTGTCGGCGCAAGGAATCTGCAGGAGTGTCTTCTGCTACAGATACGCAACATGAAGCAGACTCCTGACACGGTCAATGCCACAAAGATTCTCAGAGACCATTTCCAGGAATTCACAAGCAAGCATTTCCAAAAGATAATGTCCAGGATGGGCATCTCGGAGACCGAACTGAAGGCTGCTATGGCCAAAATACTGAAACTCAATCCATCTCCGGGAGGACAGATTGACGATTCATACAATGACCAGGCACAGCAGATTGTACCTGACTTTCTGCTCACGGTAGAGAACGGCAAACTGAAGCTGACCATGCCGAGGTTCTCCATTCCGGAACTGAGGGTCAACAGAAAATATGCGGACATACTGATGGATGCGGCGAATTCCTCGGAGCGTGAGAAGAAAGAGGCAGCAGTCTTCGTCAAGAAGAAGCTGGATTCCGCTAAATGGTTTGTAGAGGCAATCAAACAGAGGCACAACACCCTTCAAAGCACCATGCAGGCCATCATCGACTACCAGCACGACTATTTCACCGATGGGGACGAAAGTCACCTCAAACCGATGGTGCTCAAAGACATAGCCGAAAAGACAGGATTCGACATATCCACCATATCAAGGGTGGTGAACAGCAAGTATATAGAGACACATTTCGGAATATATCCCCTCAAATATTTCTTCTCCGAAGGGCTGGAGAACCAGGAAGGTGAAGAAGTCTCCACGCGTGAACTGAAAAAGGCCCTGCAGGAATGCGTCGATTCCGAGGACAAGAGGAAGCCGCTGACGGATGACCAGCTTGTCTCGGAAATGACAAGAAGAGGCTACAAGGTGGCACGCCGCACGATAGCGAAATACCGCGACCAGCTGAATATTCCAAAGGCAAGGCTCAGGAAAGAACTGTAACAGTCCTTTCCCAGGCCTGCGCCTAAATCTTGTCACCGTATGCGAGGTCTCCCGCATCCCCAAGCCCGGGGACGATATAGGATCTGCTTGTCAGTTCCTCATCTATGGCAGCTACCCATAATGTAATGTCATCGCCCATTGTCTTCATCAGATGCTCCACGGCATCTGCACTGGCAAGCGGGCAGACTATATGGGTATATGCCGGTCTGCCATCTTCGCAAAGACGGTTGTATGCCAGTTCAAGAGAAGCCCCGGTAGCGAGCATGGTATCGGCTAGGATAAGAACCTTGCCATCAAGCACAGGAGAACTCGAATACTCTATGTTGATATGGAAACTGTCTCCCCTGTCGTATTTCCTGTAAGCGGCGACAAATGCGCTCTGAGCATTCTCAAGGAAGTTCAGTATGCCCTGGTGAAGAGGCAGCCCCGCACGGAGGATGGTCGCTGCCACCACAGGAGTATCAAGAGTAGGCACATCCGCTATGCCGAGCGGTGTCACAACCTTCTTCACGGAGTAACTCAGAGTCCTGCTGATTTCGTATGCAAATATCTCCCCTATCCTTTCAAGATTTTTCCGGAACCGCATCCTGTCCTTCTGGATGTCTTTGTCGCGCATCTGCGCCATGAAATTGTTGAGGACGCTGTTGTCCTTGCCAAGGTTGATGACTTTCATAATAACTGCAAGTTTCAAGTGTCAGAACATACAAAGTTACTGAATTTTTGTCACCGGAAAAAATAATTTGCAATGGGCCGGGCTTTTTCTAACTTTGTGGAGGCGATTCCGTGGATGTGCGGGAAGGGCGGAGGGAAGTATATGAAGATAAAGGATTTGTGCGTGGATGAAAGACCACGGGAAAAGATGCTCGGCAAGGGAGCCTCATCGTTGAGCAATGCAGAACTGATCGCTATCCTGCTGAGGACCGGGACAGAGAGGAAGAATGCGCTTGAAGTGGCCCAGATGCTACTCAACATGGCAGGAGGAAGCCTGACGAAAGCCTCCCGGATGTCTGTCAATGAACTGTGCAGGATCGATGGGATAGGTCCGGGGAAAGCGGTCACTATAGGGGCGGCACTCGAACTCGGCAGGCGGCTCTGCTCGGAAGTCCCCGACAGCAGAAAAATCATAATACATCAGCCTGCGGATGTCTACAGGGAGCTGATTCCCATTATGAGAGGACTGCACCACGAGGAATGCTGGATCATATATCTCGCCAGGAACAACAGGGTCATTTCAAAAGAACGGCTCAGTATCGGAGGGCAGAGCGAGACGATCGTGGAAGTGAAGTCTGTAGTCCGGCGGGCCCTTGATGTGAGGGCCGCATCGGTGATAATATCCCACAACCATCCTTCAGGAGACCCGCATCCAGGCAATGCCGACATAAGACTCACGCAAAACCTGAAAAAGGCTCTCGAGACATTCGACATATCCCTTGTGGACCATGTGATCTTTGCCGACGGCCGCTACTACAGTTTCGCAGATGAGATGGAGTACGGCATATGATACTGTCCTTGTCAAGCAGACAGTCCCGTCTGCACGGCAAAGTGCAATTTACACCGCCCGCGGGGAGGAGCGATTTATGCCGCCAATACGGAAATTTTGAATTCCAACAGTATTTATTTGTGGAGATGGGCGGACTCGAACCGCCGTCCAGACACCGCACCAGGCAGCTTTCTACACGCTTAGTCTTTCTTTGGTTGTCGGCTGGCAGATGCCGGAAGACAGGCCAGTGCTAGCTTATCCTTTATGTCTTGGCAGGGTTTAAAGGAATCCCCCTGTGCATCCGGTTTGGATGATACCCCATATTCCGGACATAACCGGCCTAAAGCCCGGAGGGATACCCGTCGCGACCGCAGCCTTGGCGGCCGACGATTAAGCTAATCTACTTGGTAGATTACGCAGCGAGTGCATAATTGTTGTTGCCAACTAATTGTTCGGCGGCTGAGATTAACGGGCAAACCACCGACGCCCGGCGTGCTTACTGTCCAATGTCTGATGCTGTCAAAACCAGAACATCCCCATTGTATATCTTGGAAGAAGCCAGACCTATTTCTTTGCCTTCGGTTGCTGCTCCCCCTGTTTCTGTGCAGGGTCAAGGACCTTCGCCAGTTCCTCGGAAGCCACCACCTTGTCAAACTCCTCCTCTGTTATCATCTTGCAGGTACCGTTGAAAGCGGCACCAAGCTCGACTATCAGTTTACGTACATTGATGCTGCCCTCCATCGTGCATCCGCTCTTCAGTGAGAGGGTATCCTTGACATAGAGGTCGCCTTTCACCGAGCCCCAGAGATCCACATTTTCACAGATCATCTCTCCCCCGACCTTGGCCGACTCGCCCACTACGACCCTGCCTTTTGTATAGAGCTTGCCATCAAAGCCGCCATCTATCCTCAGGTCGTACGGGGAGCTTACCTCCCCCTTGAAAAACGTGCCTGCAGAAATGCGGCTTACTGAATTGACATTTACTGTCTGTTCCACTTTTGCCATATTATCGTATCCTTTATATTATCTCTTCAGCAGATCCTTCGTTTCGTTCAGTATGACAGCCTTATTGCCTTCATGACGGCCACAAGCCATGTCGTGGACGCTACAGACCCGCATCGCGGACGGCTACAGGCCGCGTCCGTGACAGTTCTTGTATTTCTTTCCGGAGCCGCATGGACAAGGATCGTTCCTGCCGACAGTCTTCTCGACGTGTACCGGCATCTTGCTCTTCTGCTCACCTCCGTTGGTTACCAGATCGGTCCTGCTTGTCTGCAGCCTGCCCATATCAGGTCTGCGCTGCTGTGGAGCCGGGGCCTGTCTTGCTTCTGAAGCATCCCTGAGCGGTATATGCGCCCTGAACAGGAATGAAAGGATATCCTTGCTCAATGCTTCCAGCATATCCTTGAAAAGATTGAAACTCTCCAGCTTGTAGATGAGCAGAGGATCCTTCTGTTCGTATGTCGCATTCTGTACGGACTGCTTGAGATCATCCATGTCACGAAGATGCTCCTTCCAGTGGTCATCTATCTGATAGAGGGTTATAGCCTTTGTCAGAGCCCTTGCAATCTCCTTGCCCTCAGTCTCGTAAGCCTTCTGCAGATTGACAGAAAGAACCAGCTGCTTGCGTCCATCGGAAATAGGAATCGCAATGTTCTTGTATATCGCTCCCTGCTTCTCGAATACTTCCTTGATAATCGGATATGCCCTCTGCGTCATAGTGTCCATACGCCGTCTGTACACATCGAGCATATTCTGGAAAAGCTTCTGCGATATCTCATCCTGCTTCGCTTTGCCGAAGAACTCCTCATCAAAGCCGAGATCGATGGAGAGAGACCTCATGACATAGTCCGCAAACGACTCGTAATCATAACTCTCCGCATTTTCCGCCATGATGTCCGCCATATCCTGCATCATGTTCATCACATCAATCTCAACCCTCTCCCCTGACAGGGCGTTGCGTCTCCTGGTATATATGACCTCCCTCTGGGAGTTCATTACATCATCATACTCCAGCAGTCTCTTTCGGATACCGAAGTTGTTCTCCTCCACCTTTTTCTGTGCCCTCTCGATAGAGCTGGACAGCATCGGGGACTCCAGCGCCTCGTTGTCCTGCATACCGAGCCTGTCGACTACCGATGCAATCCTCTCCGAGCCGAACAGTCTCATAAGCTTGTCCTCGAGGGAGACATAGAAAGTGGATGAACCCGGGTCACCCTGACGGCCTGCACGGCCTCTGAGCTGTCTGTCCACACGACGGCTGTCGTGACGCTCCGTACCTATGATAGCCAGACCTCCGGCCTTGCGGACCTCATCCGAGAGCTTTATATCCGTACCTCGGCCGGCCATATTGGTCGCAATGGTCACGGTGCTGCGCTGGCCGGCACGGGCAACAATCTCAGCCTCCCGCGCATGTTCCTTTGCATTCAGGACCTGGTGAGGAATGCCCCTGAGCTTGAGCATCCTGCTCAACAGCTCGGAAGTCTCCACATCCGTAGTGCCGACAAGGACAGGCCTGCCCTCTCCGATAAGTTCCACTATCTTGTTGATGACGGCCTCGTACTTCGCTTTCTTGGTCTTGTAGATGAGGTCATCATTGTCTATTCTTGCAATAGGTCTGTTGGTAGGTATCACTACCACATCCAGCTTGTAGATGGACCAGAACTCGCCTGCCTCTGTCTCCGCAGTACCTGTCATACCGGCAAGCTTGTGATACATACGGAAGTAGTTCTGAAGGGTGATGGTCGCAAATGTCTGCGTAGCCGCCTCGACCTTTACATTCTCCTTGGCCTCGACCGCCTGATGCAGGCCATCGCTCCAGCGGCGGCCCTCCATTATACGCCCGGTCTGCTCATCCACAATCTTGACCTTGTTGTCCATTATGACATAATCGACATCCTTCTCGAACATCGCGTATGCCTTGAGCAACTGGTTCACGGTATGGACGCGCTCGGACTTCAGGGCAAAGTCGGACATTATCTCATCCTTCTTCACACTCTTGTCAGCCGCAGAAAGATCGCTCTTCTCCACATCGGCTATCGCCGAACCCACATCCGGCAGGATGAAGAAATTCGGGTCCGACAGGGAACCGCTGAGCAGGTCATGCCCGTTGTCGGTCATCTCCACGGAATGCTGTTTCTCGTTTATGACGAAATACAGAGGGTCGGTCACCACATGCATCTCCCTCTCGTTGTCCTGCATATAGAAGTTCTCCACTCTCTGAAGAAGCTGCTTTATGCCCGGTTCGCTCAGGTATTTGATGAGCGGTTTGTACTTCGGGAGTCCCTTGTAAGCCCTCAGGAGCAGTTTTCCTCCCTCCCGTTCATCTCCGGCCGCTATAAGCTTCTTAGCTTCATTGAGAGTTCCTGTCACTAAAGTCCTCTGGTTAGCGACGAGCTTCTCCACATATGGTCTGAATTCCATAAACTGCTGGTCATCCCCCTTGGGCACCGGACCGGAAATGATCAGAGGTGTACGCGCATCGTCAATGAGCACGGAATCGACCTCATCGACAATGGCATAATGATGCTTGCGCTGCACCAGGTCATTCTGGGAGACTGCCATATTGTCTCGAAGATAGTCGAAGCCGAACTCGTTGTTGGTTCCGAAAGTGATGTCGCAGCGGTAAGCCTTCTTGCGGGCCTCGCTGTTCGGCTGGTGCTTGTCTATACAGTCAACCGACAGGCCGTGGAACATATAGAGAGGTCCCATCCACTCGGAGTCTCGTTTAGAAAGGTAGTCGTTGACTGTCACGACATGGACACCTTTCCCGGCGAGAGCGTTGAGGAATACCGGCAGGGTTGCCACGAGGGTCTTTCCCTCACCCGTGGCCATCTCGGCTATCTTGCCCTGATGCAGGACGATACCGCCTATAAGCTGCACATCGTAATGCACCATGTCCCATGTGACCTCGTTGCCTCCGGCCATCCAGTGGTTGTGCCACACGGCATAGTCACCGTCTATCTCCACGAAATCCTTGACCGCACTCAGGTCACGGTCGAAATCCGTGGCCTTGACACGGATTTCTGCATTCTCCTTGAACCTCCTCGCAGTTGATTTCATCACGGCAAAGGCCTCAGGAAGAATCTCATTGAGCACTTTCTCTATCTCATCATCAATCTTCTTGACAAGCTTGTCGGACTCGGTGGCAAGCCTCTCCTTCTCATCGAGCGGTATATCTTTCTCCAGTTCTGCCTTGATCTCCGCTATCCTCGACTCATCGGCCGCAATCCGCTCCCGGATACGCTCCTTCAGTTCGGCAGACTTCGCCCTCAGTTCATCGTCGGAGAGCCTGTCGATGTCGGTATATGCTGCCAGCACCTTGTCAAGGACAGGTCTGAGCAGTTTCAGGTCACGCTCGGCCTTGGTGCCGAATATCTTCTTGAAAATATCTGTAAATGACATAAGCGGTTCAAATTTTACAACCTGCAAATATAATGATAATTGTTGTTTATGCAAAGTCACATCCTCTTCCTGCCCCTGAAAAATGACGCAAGACCCAGAAACAGGGAATTGACGGCGGCCAGCAGAACAAAAGACATGCCTGTCATGGAAGCCCCGCCGACAAAACCGAAACGGCTGACAACAGGAGGGTAGGCCATAACCGTAAGCACGCTGCATATCAATGTAGTATAGAGATACAGCCTCGGGTATCCCCTGGCTATGGTATAGTTGTTTATCACATAATAGACAGAGCTCGTCACCACTGAAAGCGACACTATCCTTGCATACAGAGTCGAATCCATATACCTTCCAGCCGTCAGGAGACGGATGACCAGAGGACAGAAAATCACGAATACAGCCACTACGGCGGCGACAAGACCGACCTGCATAAGGGCGGAACGCCAGAGGCCTTTACGGTCTTTCTTTGCAATAGCCTCGTATATGTCCGGCTGGAATGTGGATGTGACGGCGGTCGCGAATACGTTCAGGTAACCCGCAATCTGCGCCCCTACAATATAATAGCCGTATTCCTCGATATCGCCCAGGCTCTCCAGGTATGTCCTGTCGAACCCGTTGAAGAAATACCCCAGTGTCGCTCCTGCAGCCAGAGGCAGACAGAAAGAAAGGACCTTGCGGAATTCTGCCAAAGGAGTGTGTACCCGGAAAAGGCTGCGGTGACGGACAACAAGATATACAAACATGGCAAGACTGGTCACGAGAGGGGCGAGGAGCTTGCCCGCAGCCCCCCATCCTGCCGCCACCACAAACAGAAGATTGGCAGCAGCGAGAATGACCCCGGAGATGACAGTTATCCTGAAGAAGCCGCCGGTATCGCGGGACATACGGCATTCTGTCTGCTCCAGTTTGAATATTCCGGTCAGAGGGACAGCAAAGACCATCAGCGCGAGATACGGAAATACAGGGAATTCAAGATCATCATTGAAGAACCTCAAATACATATACAGCAGAACCAGGCATACAACCGACACCCCGAAAGAGAAAAATATCAGAGCCTTGAACAGCATGGCCTTGAGCCGGACACGCTCTTCTGGAGAGACCTCGTAGTACCGTTTCGAGTAATAATGCAGCATATAGAACACTATCACCGGTGAAATCAGCGCCGTGAAAGAGCTGTAATAACCATACACTGCATAATCCTCCGGCGACATGCTGATGGCTATGAGAGGATTGATAAGGGCCATCAGCAGCATCGGGATCAGCGATGCCATGAAATAGATCCCTACGGACTTCCCGTATGAAAGCAGCCTGCCAGGTATCATCTTGATATGACTGATTTCAGGACATCCAACTGATAGAGAGAATTCCAGCGGGCATCTATCTCCCTGTAGCAGTCCATCCGTATCTCCTCCCTGGACCTTCCGGATGTAAGCCACTGTCTTATCGCACGCTTGAGGTCGGCATAATCCCCGGCCCTGTACAGAAGGCCTGTACGGCCCTCCACGACAGTCTCATACTCGGGCATCTGGGTCATGAAATCATTATGGGAGACCACAGGTGTCCCGTATGACATGGCATGCACGGCAGTCAGACCCACATTTCCCGGAGAGACGCACAGGGTAGCGTTGTACAGGAGTACGGACAGCCGCTTCTCATCATAGCATTCCCCGTAGAGCCACACCCCGGATGCAAACGGAGCATTCTCCACCTTGCGCCTCAGCATTCCCATTTCAGGCCCATCACCGACTATGACCAGATTGTACCTCAACCCCTCTATGGAATGTTCAATATATGCGTCCACAAGCATATCCAGACGCTTGGCCGCAGTCAGCCTGCCGGCAAAGATGATGACGGGAAGCCTGTTGCCGAAACGGGAATGATATATCTCCCCTCCAAGCAGACGGTTCGATTCCGGATCGGTCCCCGTGCCGAGAGAATTGTATATGACATGCAGCTTTGTCCCATCGAAACCGAGCTCTTCCATCCTGCGCGCAGTTCTCGCCCCGTAGACGAAATAGCCATCCAGCCACTTCATATACAGACGCTTAAGACAAGCATACCTCTTAAGTTCCTTGAAACCATGCCCCCAGGCATAGACTTTCCGCCCGAGAATCCTGCACAGGGCGAGAAAAGGGAAATAGGCCCAGTTGAAATCCCCGGAAACAAGGAAAGTGCGAAACCTGAACGGCAGGGACAGCATCCCTGAACGCCACGGAATGCGGCCAAAAAGCACCCTGTTTACAATCCTGCCGGGAGTCCTTCGGAAAATGGACCGGTCCATCTGCGCTATGCCGGAACTGCCACGGCCTTCGACAGGTTCATCCCCGAAGAAGAACATTGCATCATACTCGCTGTCAATCAGGGAGTATATCGATGTCCTGTAGAGCGGTGCATAGTTGAATATGCAGCAAAGTTCCTTTTTATGCATCTCTTCCATCTCTGTTTCCGGTTGTGTCCTGCCATTCATCAGGGGTCATCTTCCGATGGACAGATATCTGAAACCTTCCGCCTCTACCTCCTGCCTGACATAGATATTGCGGCCATCGACAAGCACAGGGAACTTCATTACTTTCTTCAGTACCGGCCATGATGGCAGACGGAACTGCTTCCACTCCGTCACAAGCAGCAGCGCATCCGCATCGCAGGCCGCACCATACATATCATCCGCGTATTCCACGCTGTCTCCGAGCCTCCGTCTGCATTCATCCATAGCCACAGGATCGAAGACACGGACCCTTGCTCCCGCCTCGAGAAGATCCTTTATCACGACAAGGGAAGCAGCCTCCCTCATATCATCTGTATCCGGCTTGAACGACAGCCCCCAGAGAGCCACTGCCCTGCCTTCCAGATCCGGCCATACCGACCGCACTTTCTCTACAAGAATATGTTTCTGCCTGTCATTGACCCTATCCACAGCCTCTATCACCTGCATCGTGTATCCATACTCCGAAGCAGTGCGGGCAAGAGCCTTGACATCCTTTGGGAAGCAGCTGCCTCCATATCCGCAGCCCGGATACAGGAATTTCGTGCCTATCCTCGCATCTGTCCCTATACCCTTGCGGACCATGTCCACATCGGCACCCACAAGGTCACAGAGATTGGCGATGTCGTTCATGAAAGATATTCTGGTGGCAAGCATTGCGTTAGCTGCGTATTTCGTCATCTCTGCCGATGCGATGTCCATAAATATCACCCGGAAATTGTTCAGAAGGAAAGGTCTGTACAGTCTGGACATAAGTTCCCTCGCCCTGTCCGACTCCACTCCGACAACCACCCTGTCCGGAGACATGAAGTCCTTGATGGCGGCCCCTTCCTTGAGGAACTCCGGATTGGATGCCACATCGAACGGGATGTCCACTCCTCTGAGCGAAAGTTCCTCGCGGATGGCCGCCTTGACCTTCAATGAAGTGCCTACCGGGACGGTCGACTTCGTCACCAGCAGCACATACCTCTTCATATTGCGGCCCACCGTACGGGCGACCTCAAGGACATACGACAGGTCTGCACTCCCATCCTCATCCGGCGGAGTGCCGACAGCGCTGAAGACGATGTCCACATCAGGAAGACATTCTGCGAGGTCGGTAGTGAAATGCAGCCGGCCATCCTTCCTGTTCCTCTCCACGAGTTCATCCAGCCCGGGCTCATATATCGGTATCTCACCGGCAAGCAGCCTCCCTATCTTGTTCCTGTCCACATCCACGCAGGTCACATTGACGCCCATTTCAGCGAAACAGGCTCCGCTGACAAGCCCTACATATCCTGTCCCGACTACTGCTATATTCATATTGACATCAGTTTGAATGTTCTACATTATCACTATCTATGCCGGTACGTGCCTGATTCAAACTGATGTCAATATGACAACAGTCCAAACCCCCACCGGCTGGCCGGAGCCCCCTTGAGGGGGCGTCTCCCTCCTCAATCCTCCCTCTCCGGGAGGACCTTTCCGAAAAACTGCGTTTTTCTCTAATCTGACAACTGCTTGAATGTTCTACATTATCACTATCTATGCCGGTACGTGTCTGATTCAAACTGATGTCAGTGACGATGATTATACATAGTGTCATAATAGTTCTGGTAGTCTCCGGAAGTGACATTGTCCAGCCAGTCCTGGTTGTCAAGATACCACCTGACAGTCTTCTCTATGCCCTCCTCGAACTGCAGGCTCGGCTCCCAGCCAAGTTCCCGCTGCAGCTTCGTAGAATCGATGGCATATCTGAGATCGTGTCCCTTGCGGTCTGCCACATATGTTATGAGGTCCATATCCTCTCCCTCCGGACGGCCGAGAAGACGGTCCACCGTATTGATGAGCACTTTCACAATATCAATGTTCTTCCACTCGTTGAAACCGCCGATGTTGTATGTCTCCGCATCCTTCCCTTTATGGAAGATCAGGTCTATCGCCCTTGCATGGTCCTCCACATAGAGCCAGTCCCTGACATTCTCTCCCCTTCCATAGACAGGGAGCGGCTTGCGGTGACGGATATTATTGATAAACAGAGGAATGAGTTTCTCCGGGAACTGGTAAGGACCGTAGTTGTTGGAACAGTTGGTCACCACAGCCGGCATACCGTATGTGTCATGGAACGCCCTCACGAAATGGTCGGAAGATGCCTTGGACGCGGAATAGGGACTGTGCGGACGGTATCCTGTCTCCTCAGTGAAGAAATCCTTCCCGTATGCCAAATGATGCTTCCCGGATGATGCCGCAGTCGAGAAAGGCGGCTCCACCCCATCCGGTTCCGTCAGAGCGAGTGCCCCGTACACCTCATCGGTACTGATATGGTAGAACCTGCATCTCACTGGCTCTGCCCCCGGTTCCGGCACTGACTCCCAGCCTTTCTCCTCCCAGGCGCCCCTTGCCGCCTGCAGGAGTGACAGGGTACCCAACACATTGGTCCTGGCGAACGTGAACGGATCCTTGATGCTCCTGTCCACATGGCTCTCGGCCGCAAGGTGGATGACCCCGTCTATATTGTGACAGGCAAAGACCTTGCATACCGTATCGAAGTCACAGATGTCCGCCTTGACGAAACTGTAGTTCGGCCTGTCTTCTATATCCTTCAGGTTGGCCAGATTGCCGGCGTATGTCAGGCTGTCCAGATTGACGATATGGTAATCGGGATACCTGTTCACGAAAAGGCGTACGACATGGCTCCCTATGAAGCCCGCCCCGCCCGTTATCAGTATGTTTCTCTTTGCCATATTAATTGTCTGCTTATCGGTTTGCTTAACAATACTATTCTTTTACTACAAAAATCACATCAGCCAAACTGCCATACGGCTTTCCTGCATATTCAAAATCAATCTTTTCAAAGATGAACCATTAAATTGTCAGGATAATCCCTGATTTTCGGTTCAATCAACGGAAAAGCACAGGAATCACCGTTCGCAGAAAAAGCATACGAATATCCAATTAACCATTCTCTTCAAAAGGAATATCCTTATGGAAGATTACCATAACTCATTCTGCATAAAGGTCTGCCTCATAGTCGAACGGGGAGTCGATATCCTTGAGACGCGGATGGCTGCGGTCCTTGTCTGAAAGCAGCACACTGCCTGCAGGTATCCTCCAGTCGATTCCGAGATCGGGGTCATCCCATGCAATCGCCCCTTCGCTCTGCGGAGCATAGAAGTTGTCGCACTTGTACTGGAAGACCACCTCATCGGTCAGGACACTGAACCCGTGGGCGAACCCTCTCGGGACAAAGAACTGCCTGTGGTTGTCTTCCGTAAGTTCGACAGAGACATGCTTCCCGTATGTCGGGGAACCCTTCCTTATATCCACTGCGACATCGAGCACTGCACCCCTGATCACCCTCACAAGTTTGCTCTGGCTATACGGGGGCTTCTGGAAATGCAGTCCCCTGAGCACCCCGTAGGAGGATCTGCTCTCGTTGTCCTGCACGAAATGCACCTCTCTCACCTGCGAGGAGAAGTCCCTCTCCGAATATGACTCGAAGAAATAGCCTCTCGCATCGCGGAAAATGCGCGGTTCGATTATGACAACACCTTCTATTCCTGTCTTTATCACTTCCATTGTATAAGCATTACTAAAGTTTGCAAGTCCACAGGGAACAGCCGTCTGACAGTCTCTAAAATAACGGCATCCCTGCAATGCAGGCCTTCAGGGAATCCAGCCAATGCGGTACATCCAGTCCGAAAGTCTTCTTGAACAGGCTCTTGTCAAGGACAGAATAATGCGGCCGGCTCACCCTGCTCGGGAACTCATCGCTGTGGCACGGGCTGATCCTGCAGAAGTGTCCTGATGCCCCGTCAGGGCCGTTTCCGGCCAGATCCCTTATGGCCATCGCGAAATCATACCAGGAACACACGCCCTCGTTGCTGTAATGGTAGATACCCTGCCTGCCAAGCATTCCCCCGTCAATGATACTGAAGATTGCAGAAGCCAGGTCCGCCGCATTTGTCGGAGAACCTACCTGGTCGAACACCACATCAAGCTGCTCTTTTTCGGATGTAAGCTTCAGCATGGTCTTCATAAAATTTTTCCCGTACGGGGAATAGAGCCACGCAGTCCTCAGGATAATGTACCTGCACCCGGCTGCAGCCACAGCCTGCTCACCCTCCAGTTTCGTCCTGCCATAGACACTGCGCGGACCCGGAGCGCAGTCTTCCGTATATGGGACACAGGCATCGCCGCCAAACACATAGTCCGTGGAGACATGCACCAGGGTCGCGCCGCACTCCGAAGCCGCAGCCGCAAGATTGCCCGGCGCTGTCCGGTTCAGGAGTCCGGCGGTCACAATGTCATCCTCTGCCCTGTCAACATTGGTATATGCCGCACAGTTGACTATCACATCCGGACGGATATCGGAGACCATCCTTTTCACTGCATCCGCATCCGTTATGTCAAGATATGTTGTCTCGCGGCCATCCGCTCCGCTCACATCAGTAAAAACAAATCTGTGTGCCTCCGCCGGCACATTGTCTGCGATATTCCTCAGCTCGGTGCCGAGCTGGCCGTTCGCCCCTGTCACAAGTATGTCCATATCAATCTTCCTCTTCTGCAGACCGTCAGTCAAGATTCTCCTTTCCTGTCCGGTCCAGTTCATCTATAACCTTGAGCAGGTACTGCCCGTACTGGTTCTTCAGCATCGGTGCCGCTACCTCCCTCATCTTGTCAGCCGTTATCCAGCCTTTTCTGTAGGCTATCCCCTCCAGGCAGGCTATCTTCAGCCCCTGCCGTTTCTCTATCGCCTCTATATAGTTGGATGCCTCGGCAAGGGAATCATGCGTACCGGTGTCAAGCCATGCGAAGCCGCGTCCGAGGGTCTGCACCTTCAGGTCTCCGGACTCGAGAAACTTCTGGTTCACCGTAGTTATCTCCAGCTCTCCTCTCGCCGACGGGGTTATGCTTTTCGCTATGTCTACAACCCTGTTCGGATAGAAATACAGCCCGGTGACCGCATAGTTGGACTTCGGATGTTCAGGTTTCTCCTCGATGCTAAGGCAGTTGCCGTCATCATCAAACTCCGCCACACCGTATCTCTCGGGGTCGCTGACCCAATAGCCGAACACCGTTGCCTTTGCATCTTCCTCTGCCTCTTTCACCGCAGTATGCAGAAGATGGCCGAAACCGCTGCCGTGGAAAATGTTGTCCCCGAGGACAAGGCATACGCAGTCATCCCCTATGAACTCCTCCCCTATGATGAACGCCTGGGCCAGGCCATCCGGTGATGGCTGCTCGGCATAGCTGAAATATACTCCGTAGTCGCTTCCATCCCCGAGGAGGCGTCTGAAGGCTGGCAGGTCCTGAGGAGTGGAGATGACAAGGATATCCCTTATCCCGGCCTGCATCAGTACAGAGATGGGATAATATACCATAGGCTTGTCGAATATGGGTATCAGCTGTTTGCTGACCCCTTTCGTTATGGGATAGAGGCGGGTCCCGCTTCCTCCGGCAAGTACGATTCCTTTCATTGCTGTATCTGTTGACAATATAAGTTCAAACCCTTTCCCCAATGCGTGCTATCTTGTCCACCTCCTTCCTGTCCAGTACCCTGGAAGAATACATCCTCTGCAGCATCCCGCAGCTGTGGCAGTCAGAGCCGAGATACGAATACATCCCTTCTGAGAGCATCTTCCTCGCCTTGTCCCTCTCTGAAGCACCATAGTATCCGAGCACAGATGGAAGATTCATCTGGAGTCTGACCCCCATATCCGCAAGCTTCCTGTAGTCCTCCATCTCCATATACCTGTACCTCTCCGGATGGGCAAGGACAGGACGGTATCCGGCGGACATCACCCTGGACAGGATATCGGGCAGGTCAAAAGGAGAAGACCAAGTAGAAGTCTCCACCAGCACCTGTCCATCCTCCATACAGAGGAGGTCTTCCGATTCCAGCCTTTCAATGAACAGGTTGTCGACCATATACTCGGCCGCCAGATGAAGCTCCGGCCCTGCCGCTGAAGCAGAGACAAGCTCCCCGAAACGCAGACGGAGGGCATCCGTCGTGTTCGGGATGTCCTCCATCACATGGGGAGTGAGCCAGAGAACCCTGAGCCCGAGATCCGACAGCCAGGCAAGTACGGATACGGATTCCCCGCAAGTCTTCACCCCATCATCCACACCATACAGTATATGCGAATGTCTGTCCTCGATGATACCGAGAAGCCCGCTCTCCTCCACGGAGCACTTTCTGTTGAAGATTCCGAACATTCAAGCAGCTTTCCCGTAAAATTAAATCTTATTTACTAATTTACCAAATCCTGTTGCGCGAAACCTGTATCCTCCGGAAGCAGCACCCCGTTTCTGAAGGCCGTCGAACCGGCCGCAACGGCAAGGGCATCACACCGTTCATTCTCAGGATGCCCCGCATGGCCGCGTATCCAGTGGAAAGAGACCCTGTGTCTCCTGTACAGGGGAAGGAACCTGCGCCACAGGTCAGGATTCTTAGCCTTGGCAAAGCCTTTCTTCTCCCAGCCGAACAGCCAGCCTTCGTTCACAGACTTGACCACATAGCTGGAATCGCTGTACACGTGCACCTCCGCATTGTCCCAGCGGATGGATTCAAGCCCGACAATCACCGCCATCAGTTCCATCCTGTTGTTGGTTGTCAGGGCAAACCCGCCTGAGAGTTCCTTGACCCTGCCTGCGCATTTCAGTATCACCCCATAACCGCCGGGTCCCGGATTCCCGCTGGAGGAGCCATCGGTGTACAGATATATGGGAGGTCTCTGCCGTGTTCCCTCCACAGTGTTTCCGTCCTGATGCATACAGGATGTCATTCTATGATCTTACCTCCTTTCGGACGGATCTCCGTGTCAGGCAGCTGCACATTCATCTTCCCTTCATGGAGTTCATCGTACGCCACACGGTGGTTGTATATGTCTATCGCGGCATAGATCGATGACATCATGGATCTCGGATCCGCCATATCCCTGCCGGCCATTTCGTATGCAGTGCCGTGGTCAGGAGAAGTCCTCACTATCGGGAGACCTGCGGTATAGTTAACTCCGAGTTCAAACGCCAGAGCCTTGAACGGGGTAAGCCCCTGGTCATGGTACATTGCAAGAATGGCATCATACCTGCTGTAGTTCCCGAGTCCGAAGAATCCGTCCGGGGAATAAGGGCCGAATGCCAGTATGCCCTCTGCCATGGCCTCCTGCACTGCCGGTAGAATAATCTCCTTCTCCTCATCGCCGAGCAGCCCTCCATCCCCGCAGTGAGGATTGAGACCGAGAACCGCTATCTTCGGGGAATTGATACCGAAATCCCTCTCGAGGGAGTTGTTCATCAGCCTGAGTTTCTTGAGTATCAACTCTTTGGTCAGCACAGACGGTACATCTTTCAAAGGGATATGTCCGGTCACGACACCTACCTTGAGCTGGTCGCTCACCATAATCATCGCCACTTCATCCACCCCGAACTCCTTCTGGAGATACTCGGTGTGCCCGGTGTAGCCGAACCCCTCGTTGACCATCGCCCTCTTGTTGATCGGAGCCGTAACGAGCACATCAATATAGCCGTTGCGGATATCCTCCACGGCTCTCTGCAGGGAAGTCATGGCAGACTTCGCAGACTCCGGAGTGGCCTGGCCCGGTTCGACAAAAACATTGTCCGGAAGACAGTTGACGATATTTATCCTTTTCTGGTGTACCTCCTGCGCAGAAGAGATGACATTGGTATTGACCGGCTGCTCCAGATTGTGTATCTGCTTGCGGTAGAAGCCGAATATCTTGGAAGACCCGTAGATCACAGGGGTGCATATATCGAGCATCCTCTCATCGGCGAGAGCCTTGATGATCACTTCATATCCGATCCCGTTCCCATCCCCCTGGGTGATTCCTACAACAAGTTTCTTTCCCATAGTCATTGTCATTTTATAGCCAGCCTGCAAAGTTAATTATTTTTTTAAGTATTTTTGCAGAAGACCGGAGAATGCGGGACAGTTCTCCGGGACAGACACGGAATCATGGGTAACCTATCTGGAGGACACAGGGACGGACTGGACAGCGATATACAGTATCTGCCGGGAGTAGGGCCGAAACGGGCTGCACTCCTGCGGAGCGAGCTTGGCGTCGAGACATTCGGCGACCTCATCAGACTGTACCCGTTCCGGTACATAGACAGAAGCAGCATCACACCGATTGCACAGATCCGGCCTGATATGGCATACGTGCAGATACGGGCACGGGTTGTGAACGTGGAGCTGCCAGGAGGCAAACGGCTGAGCGCAATGGTGTCTGATGGAAGCGGAGAGATGGAGCTGGTGTTCTTCAAAGGGCTCAAATGGGTATCCGAGAAAATGAAGCCGGGCAACGAGTTCATCTTCTTCGGGAAACCTGCCAGTTTCAACGGAAGAATCAATATGGTGCACCCGGACATCGACCCTGTTCCGGAGGGCGGCTGCCAGGGGGGAGGACGGCAGGGCGCGGATCCGGCCGGACAGGACATCCCCGGAGGCACGATGACAGGGGTTTACAACAGCACTGAAAAGCTCAGGAACGGGGGGATAACCGGCAAGGTCATGACCAGACTTATGTCCACGGCCCTGAAAGCCGCCCTGGACTGGGTACACGAAAGCCTCCCCGAATATGTAATGAAGGAGAAAGGGCTTGTACCCATCAGATATGCGCTGAAGAACATCCATTTCCCTTCGGATATGACATCCCTCGAAAAGGCCAGATACAGGCTGAAGTTCGAGGAACTTTTCTTCCTGCAGCTTTCTCTGCTCAAGCAGAAATACATACGGAGCCGTGGAGAGGCGGGAATAAGGATGTCGCGCGTAGGAGAGGCTTTCAACCTGTGCTACCGCTCCCTGCCTTTCGACCTGACCGGGGCGCAGAAAAGGGTGATAAGGGAGATACGGGAAGACATGCGCAGCGGTCATCAGATGAACAGGCTGCTTCAGGGGGATGTGGGAAGCGGCAAGACCATGGTGGCGGTCCTGTCCGCCCTGATAGCCATCGGCAACGGCTTCCAGGCTTGTATAATGGCCCCTACAGAAGTGCTCGCACAGCAGCATTACCGTAACATATCGAAATATCTGGAACCTGCAGGGGTCAGGGCGGCACTGCTGACGGGCAGCAGCCGCACTGCGGAGAGGAGGGAGATCCACTCCGGTCTTGAAGACGGGTCGATAGGGATAATAGTGGGCACCCATGCCCTGATAGAGGATGATGTGAAGTTCCGCAATCTCGGGCTGGCAATAATCGATGAGCAGCACAGGTTCGGTGTAGAGCAGAGAGCCAGGCTCTGGAGGAAATCGACATCCGGCATACCACCGCACATCCTCGTCATGACGGCCACCCCCATACCGCGTACCCTGGCAATGACTCTCTATGGGGACCTGGATGTATCTGTCATTGACGAGCTGCCGCCGGGAAGGAAACCTGTCCTGACAATGCACGCCACGGAAGGGAAGCGCAATGCACTGTACAGGTTCATGAAGGACCAGATCGCCCTCGGTCGCCAGGTGTTCGTCGTCTATCCCCTCATCTTTGAAAGCGAGACACTGGACTACAGGAACCTTGAACAGGGCTTCGACCAGATAGCCCGTGCCTTCCCGCTCCCAGACTACAAGGTCGCGATAGTCCACGGGAAACAGAGCAACGAGGAGAAACGGTTCAATATGGATGCATTCTCCGCAGGGAGGGCCAACATACTTGTAGCCACATCGGTGATAGAGGTCGGAGTGGATGTGCCGAACGCATCCGTAATGGTTATAGAGAGTGCGGAAAGGTTCGGACTGAGCCAGCTGCACCAACTGCGTGGCAGGGTTGGGCGCGGTTCGGAGAAATCATACTGCATCCTGATGACCGGCAACAGGGTCAGCAAGGAGTCCAGGCACAGGATAGACCTTATGTGCGCCACGGAAAACGGGTTCGAGCTTGCCGAGGAAGATATGAAGATGCGCGGTCCGGGAGACCTGGAGGGGACCCAGCAGAGCGGTCTTCCGATTACACTCAACATCGCCTCGCTGGCAAAGGACGGCATTATCCTCAATGATGCCAGAAACTATGCCGAGACCGTCCTGGAGAGGGATCCCGGACTCACCTCATCCATAAACGCCCCTATCAGGGAAGAGCTTCGCAAAGAGAAATACAGCATCCGCGACTACAGCCAGATCAGCTGACAGAATACAGCCGTACCGCGAGGTCCTATTGTTTTTATGGAATAATTGTCTAACTTTGTCCGCAACGGCTTGACAAATATCTATCCGAAATCCCCCTTTCCGGCTATAGATATCCATAACTATACACACAATTGAGGATTGCCCTGCATTTGCATAGATGGTAATTTTGCGGGCTCAACTTTTACTGGACAATGAAAAGGAGAATCATAACGGCTACTCTTGCATTGCTGGCGGCTTATACAGTGCTTCCGGCACAGAACAGCAATATAACTGTCAGAGGCGGCATCATATCTGAAGAGGACGGAAGTCCGGTAGATTTCGCAAGCATTCTGCTGTCCCCCTCCAATATGTACTCGATGACAGACAAGGATGGCCGGTTCAGCATAGAGAATGTCCCTTCGGGAGAGATAACTCTCTCTGTGGAATTCTTCGGAATGGAGAAGGTCGACACGACGTTCACCGCGATGGCCGGAGAGACGGTGAACCTGAATCTGAAGATGAGACCCGTGTCGTTCCGTCTGGAGCACGTAGTGGTGACAGCGACCCAGAACAAGGCCGGGAGCAGCACCGCATCCAATATCTCCAGACAGGCGATGGACCATATGCAGACCAGTTCCATAAATGATGTAATGGCACTGCTCCCCGGAGTGGAGATATCCAACCCCGACCTCTCCTCCGCACAGAGCCTGACCATAAGGTCCATTAACGGGGCATCTGTCCCGAACAACGCCCTGGGCACAGCCATCTATATGGATGGAGCGCCTCTGTCGAACAATGCCAACCTGCAGACACTCAGTCCTGTGATCGGAGGGTCCACATCGACGCCGGCAGGGGGGGCGGATCCATCATCAGGAGTTGATGTCAGAGGACTGTCCGCCGACAATATCGAGTCCATCGAGGTCATCCGCGGAATACCATCTGTCGAATACGGAGACCTCACATCCGGGGCCGTCATTGTCAAGTCAAAGGCAGGAGAGTCCCCTCTCACAGTCCGGTTCAAGGCCAATCCGAACATATACCAGGTCTCCGCAGCCAAGGGGTTCTCTCTCGGCGGGAGGGCCGGCGACCTCAACGTATCAGCAGACTACGCCTACAACCAGAACAGCCTCACCCAGTCGTTCGCATTCTACCAGAGGGCCAATGCCAAGGCCCTGTGGAGCGTCATGGTCGGCGACCACACAAGTTCCAATACATCCTTCACCTTCACTTACGGACGTGACACCCGGAACAGGAATCCGGATGATACATATCCGGTGGAGTCCAGAGCCAATGAAATCGGAATAAGGCTCAACAACAACGGAAGCGCGTACATCAACAGGGAATGGCTGAAATCCATCAACTGGACCGTGTCGGCAAGCTATACCGACAAGAAGTCATACTACCTCTCCACAGCCACCAACGCGACAAGCCTCTATTCCACGGCGATGGAGAATGCCGTATACACCAATATCCCCGGACTGGAGATCTCCGACACAGACGGGAATCCGATAACATTCCTTCCGTCAGGCTCCGAGGATATCAAGGGCACCATACTCCCCTACAGCTATGAATATTTCTACAACATCTACGGCAAGGAAGTCAACGCTTACGCAAAACTGAACTTCGATATGAGCCACACCTGGGGCAATGTCACAGACAGGCTGCTTGCAGGTGCAGACTTCAAGACCGACGGCAACCTCGGGGAAGGGGCCGTATACAATGATGACACACCGCCGTACAGAAGTATAGACAATACGGCATCCGGCTACAGGAAACGCCCTTACTATGACATACCTTTTGTCAACCAGCTCGGAGTCTATGTCGAGGACCAGTTCAACTACAGGTTCGCACAAAGAGAGCTGAACATATCCGCCGGACTGCGTTTCGACTATGTGAACGGGCTCACGGCGCTGGCGCCGAGAATCAACGCATCCATAGATGCCTGCCCGTGGATGACCATCCGTGGAGGCTGGGGCATCACCAACAAGGCGCCTACATCCCTGTACCTCTATCCGAACTATGCATACCACGACCTTGTATTATATAACGGTATGGATGTCAACAGGCCAGAGGAAGAAAGGCTTCTCGTGGCACAGACCACAGTCTATGATGTGTCGAACCCGGACCTCGAGATAGCCAGCAACCGCAAGGCGGAGATCGGAATCGACTTCAACATAAAGAAAAGGTTCAGGGTATCGGTCACGGCTTATGATGAATACATGAAGAACGGATACAGTTTCGGGACCGACATAGGCTCGTTCCACTGGATGACATACACCAACTACAAGGTGGCAGACGAGAACCCCGGTTCAATCCCGACCCTGACAAAGGGAGACACCTACTCATCGTTCTTCATGACATACAGTCCGATGAACAGCCAGACCGTCCGCAACAGCGGAGTGGAATACGAGATCGATCTCGGGAGGTTCGACGCCATCCGCACATCCTTCTACATCAACGGAGCCTGGATGAAAGGTTACTATCAGACCAACGGGAACTCATTCGGGACAAGGAAACCTGCAGGAGGGTCGCCGGAATACAATGTAGCCATCTACGATGCCTGCCCGCAGCACCATTCCGAACGGTTCAACACGACACTCAGGATCACGCACAACATCCCGAAGATCGGACTGGCCATCACTCTTACCGGACAGTTCACCTGGTTCTACAAATACTGGACGGAATACCCTTACAACGATGAGATGCCGAGCATGTACATTTCCCACGAGGACGGGAAGGTGTATGCTTTCGACCCGTCATTCAAGGATGATCCTGAATTCTCCTATATGATCCCGTCCCTCAGCCCGGGAAGGTTCACAATGGAGCAGTACCAGCCGTACGCCATATTCAACCTCAATGTGAGCAAGGAGATCGGAGACGCTCTGACAGCATCGTTCTATGTGAACAATATGTTCAACAGCCATCCTCTGTACAAGAGAAGGACTACAGGATCATACATAGACATAACGGAGAACATCCCGATATTCTTCGGGTTCGAACTGAAGGTATCGATCAGATAAGATATACAATATTAATTACTAATGGTTACAGATATGAAAAAGATTATGTTTTTGATTATGGCGGCCGCTGCGGCCCTGTCCATAACATCGTGCGACCCGAATGAATCGAAGGTCAGCGCGATATCGGTAAACGCTGTCATCGATGAATCCGCACTTGAAAAAATCGGCATAAGCGCAGAAAGCTATACAGTGACTTTCACAAATGCCAATACAGGACTGACCGTCACGGCAGAGAGCGAGAACGGCATCGCCACCGCCACCGGTCTGACCCCGGGTCTCTACAATATCCTTGCAAATGCTTCTCTGGCAGTAGAGACCAATGCCTATATCCTGTCGGGAAGCGCCAGCAATGTGAACCTTACGACGGATGGGCAGGAAGTGACGATCGCCATTACCGCCACAAAGGAATCAGCCCTTATATTCAAGGAGATCTATTATGCAGGATGCACATTCCCGAGTCCGAGCGCAAGCGATCCGGAAGCGACCGCCACATATTTCAGGGACCAGTTCTATGAGATATACAACAACAGCAGCGAGACTGTATATGTGGACGGGATGTGCATAGCCGAGACCATCTTCTCCGACTACACGTTCACGGTACGCTACGAATACCCTATCGAGAACGCGGATGACTACGTATATGTCCAGACCGTATGGCAGCTCCCTGGGGACGGGACCCAGTATCCTGTAGCCCCGGGAGAATCGATAGTCATCGCACAGTGGGGCACCAACCACAAGGCCGAGAGCCTGACAAAGGGGGCAAGCCCTGTGGACCTTTCCGGCGCTGAATTCGAGGCTGTGGAAGGAGAGTCCGAGACCTGGGATGGGATCGTGCTCACCGACAATGCAGCCATCAATATGGTCAAGGCCGTAAACGCAAGGGGCTACAGCATGCCTCAGTGGCTGACATCCACGAGCGGGTCGCAGTATGTGATCTTCAAGCCATCCGAGCCTTTCCGCACCACTGACTTCCTCACGGCCAATGATGACCCTAACTCGACTGCACTCGAGATACCTATCTCAGATGTGATTGATGCCGTCCAGTCTGTCAGTGGACCTGAGAGACTCAATTTCCTCGGTCTTCCTACATCCCTCGATGCCGGGGCGGTCTGGGTGGATGAGCCAAACGGATACAACGGACAGAGCATCTCCAGGAAGATCAGCCGCACTGAAGAGGATGGAAGGGTCGTATATCAGGATACCAACAACACGAGCGATGATTTCGAGGTGAACGACACCCCAGAAGTCAGGAGGAACGGTGCAGGCATTCCGGCATGGAACACCTGGATCCAGGAATAATCCGATCCCGGAAAGAAGGAACAGACAGTATTTTTACGTCAAACTGACGAACAGAAATGAAGAGAATCGCCTTGACAGGACTGCTTCTCGGCCTCGGAGCGCTCTGCTCCAGGGCCGGGGACAGCCCGTATACAATCAACAGCCAGGTCCTGAAGGAGAACAATTTCAGGAATTCGCTCTGGATGGAAAGCTACAATGTCGCCGGACTTGCCTTCAGGCCGTTCCGGCTGTATAACGACCTTGACATCTCCTATGATGGCGAGTACGGAGCCTTCCGTCCACAGCAGCAGGCAACCGAGAGGAACAGCATATCCCTCAATACCAGCGGCTCCACATATCTCGGCAAATTCCTGGTCTGGGGCAGTTTCTCTTTCAGGAACATCTTCGAGCAGGGGGTGAAGTACAATGCAATGTCATACGAGATAGAGGATGACATGCCGTATTTCATAGCGGATGCCAATCCGAGCCCGTGGCAGAAACAGGAGTATGACCTGCAGGCGAAGATAGCTTCCCCGGTGCTGTGGGATCACATATCCTTCGGGCTCGGGGTGCACTATGTCACAAAGGTGGGGGCCAAGCAGATAGACCCGACCGCAGAGACATACAAATACAATATCGAAATAACCCCGTCAATCACAGTGGATCTCGGCAAAGGGCATTATCTCGGCATCAACGGGCTTTATGACAACCGGTTCGAGATAGCGGACCCTTCACTGAACAACCAGTGGAAGAGCCAGCGCGTATATATCGGCCGCGGCCTCGGAGAGGCGTTCACACACAAGATCGGTGATAACGATGGAATGCAGGAAGGAATGTTCAGCGCCACCAGGTACGGGGGCGGCATCCAGTACGGATATTCCGGGGATGTGGAGCTGATGGCCGACTTCAGCTGCATTATCAAGGACGAGCTTATGCGCAACAACCCGAAACAGCCGCGTACCTACGGAGGCATCAGCCAGAACGACTTGACGGGCAGGATAGAGCTGCTGTTCGGAGAAGGCTGGAGCAACCATCTGTGGCTGACCGGAGAGTACCGGGACACCAGGGGCACGGAATACACCCAGGCCTTCAACTCCTCCCCGGGGATGCAGCTGTGGGAGACCTTGAGCACGATAGAGATGAGCAGCTACAGATATATCCAGGCGAGGCTGGGATATGACCACCAGTTCGGAGCATCCGACGAGAGAGGATATTCCTGGATGGCGGGTGCAGAGGCTGCCTTCGAAATGAAAGACGACAGCTACTACCTTCCGGTATCCACATACGGCTACACCAACGCGACGGCCGGAGTGTTCGGGGCGAAACAGTTCAAGTTCAGGAAATCGTCCCTGGTGATAAGGCTGGATGCAGGATACAGCCTGAATCTCGGAGGAGAATATGTCTACGGAGGCTCATACCCCGACTATCCGACAGTGGAGCTGTACCGATATGACATCGCCTTCCATACAGCCGACTGGTTCAGGGCCGGAGGAAAAATATCATACACAATCAACGTTAAAAGGGTGAACTTTGCTTTCAACCTGATGGCCGACTGGTTCAGACCTTCAGGAATGGATATGGACAGGACAGTCTGCAAGGGTTCATTCGGGATCATATTCTGAGAAAATTTTATGAGAAAGACAATCCTTTCAGCAGCTCTTGCCATAGGTGTCTGTGCCGGAGCGTCAGGTCAGACCGGTGCGTCATTCGCCATTGTCGTGGACGACGGCAGCTATACACGGTGCAGGACAGAGATCGAGCTGTATATGAATGCCGTCAGGGAACAGGGGCTCGATGCCTTCATTCTCGAGAAGCAGTGGGAAAGCCCTGACGAGATCAGAGACACATTGAGATATTACTATGCCAACCGCCACCTTGAAGGGGCGGTTTTCATCGGAGATATACCGGTCCCTATGATCAGGAAGGCCCAGCATTTCGCATCAGCGTTCAAGATGGATGAAGAAAGGTTTCCGATGAGGGACTCCTCCATTCCTTCCGACCGGTTCTACGATGATTTCGACCTGGAATTCGAGTATGTCGGAAGGGATTCCGTCGAGACGGAATTCTTCTACTACAACCTCTCCCCGGAAAGCCCCCAGTATATTGAATGCGACATATATTCCGGAAGGATCAGGCCATCCGGCAGATTCGGGGACATATATGAGGAACTGTCCCGATACCTCGCCAAGGTGGCAAGGCTCAAGGGAGAGAAGAACACCCTGGACAAAGTCACTTCATATACCGGCGACGGCTCGTTCTCCAACAGCCTGATAGCCTGGAAGGATGAGACGATCACACTGCAGGAGCAGTTCCCGCTTGCAGGAAAGACAGGTGACGGCACAAAATTCTATGCTTTCGCGATGTATCCTGTAATGAAGGATATAATGATCGGAGAGATCCAGCGCAACGATCTTGATGTAGTCATTTTCCACGAACACGGAATGCCTGACAGGCAGTATCTGACCGCCATTCCGGATGAATCGGGATACAGAGACTATATGTCCGGAGGCTATGAGCTGGGCAGGTTCTATGCCCGGTCCGCCTACCGGAACGCAATAATGAGAGGGAAGTCACCGCAGGAGGCCGGAGCCGGTCTTTCCTCCCGCTACGGCATAGACTCTACCTGGTACTGCGATGCATTCGATCCTGCAGTGGAGGAGGCGGATTCGCTTCTTGACCTAAAGACAGGCATTGTCCTGGAAGATATCCAGAAGGCGGCTCCGAATGTACGCCTGGCGATTTTCGATGCCTGCTACAACGGTGATTTCAGGGAAGATGACTGTATCGCATCAAGGTATATCATGGCCGGAGGCAACACCGTCGTCGCCATCGGGAATTCGGCCAACGTGCTCCAGGACAAGTCATCCTCTGACCTGATGGGAATGCTTGCCTGTGGATACAGCGTGGGAGAGTGGATGCAGCAGGTCAACATATTAGAATCCCACATACTCGGAGACCCGACATTCAGGTTCACTCCGCCGGCATCCGCTGTCAGGCCAGACCTGAAGAATACCGATCCCGGATACTGGCTCGGATATGTAGACGACAGATATCCGTGCGACATACAGGGACTTGCCCTGCACAGGCTGTACAGTCTGCACTATGAGGGGCTTCCCGGACTCCTGCAGGAGATATATGACACATCAGACTATTATATGCTCAGGCTGCAGTGCATGCACCTGCTCGCCCACTACAGGGGTGACGCATACGTCTCCCTGCTGGAGAAAGCCTTCGATGACCCGTACGAGTTCATCCGGAGAAAGGCGGCCTACTATGCAGGCAAGACCGGATCCGCTGACCTGCTGGAACCGCTTGCCGAAATGTATCTGAACGAATACAATGCCCTGCGGGTGGCATTCAACATAGTCAGCGGCGGCTCGAAGTTCCGTGACAGGGAATTCGTCAGAGTCCTTATGGATATGGTAGCCGGCTCTGACTTCATATTCGACAAGGAAGCCTTTGCAAAGGAGGCTGAAGACAGGCTCGATGCCCAGTGCAGGATGGAGGAAGGCTCACGCAAGGCGCTGGAAGACAAGGATGCACAAATGAGAAGCCTGTACATATCATCTATGCGCAACAACCCCTATCCGCATCTGGCAGATGCCTGCATCGATGCAGTGAAGGATGACAGCGAGACGACGGAGCTGCGGACACAGATAGCGGAAGTGCTCGGCTGGTATGTCTATTCATACAACAGGGAAGATATCGTCCGCAGCCTGCAGGAATATCTGGACAGCGGGGCTGAAATCCCGGACGCATTGAGAGGAGAGATAGTCAAGACCATAGGGAGGCTGTCCGACTACCTTAGATAGACGAGGAAGTATCATGAAAAGAATCATTACATATATGACAGCCATCGCTGCAGCCACAGCTGCGGCAGATGCGGCAGCCTGGCAGGATATGTCATCCGCAGTCCGGGAAAAGACATCGGCTGAAGATGAAGTGTTTGTCCCCTGCAGCAGGAAGTGCAGGACATCATTCGCCATAATCGCCGACATAGAGACATACAGAGAGTGTAAAGCCGAGATCGAGGCATACAGGGAGGTTCTCGAGGATGAAGGACTCGGGACATATATAATGGCGGGCGACTGGGATGACCCGATGGAACTCCGCAAGCAGATAATCAGCCTTTCGGAGAAGAAGCCGGTACTCGAAGGTATCGTGCTTGTGGGAGACATTCCGATAGCGATGATACGCGAAGGCCAGCATCTGACCACCGCCTTCAAGATGGATGAGGAAAGATTTCCTGAATTCGAATCATCTGTAGCTTCCGACAGGTTCTACGATGATTTCGACCTGGATTTCGAACTGCTCGGACAGGATACGACACGCAGCGATGTATTCTACTACAGGCTTTCCGAGAAAGGAGCGCAGACACTGCGCCCTGAAATATATTCCGCAAGGATGAAGGTGCCGGGCGTGATGCAGGGGGACAGGTACGGAATACTCAGGGACTATCTGAAAAAGGTTGTCCGGGCGCATATTGAGCAGAATGTACTGGACAATATGAGCTATTTTGCCGGGCACGGATACAATTCGGACTGCCTGACGGTATGGAGGCAGAAACCTCTCGTATTCAGGGAGAACTTCCCGTACTGCTTCGACCGTTCCTCCCACAACAGATTCCTGAATTTCAGGGAAGACCGGTATATGGAGGACAGGCTTTTCAATGAACTTCAGAGGGACAGTACAGACTTCTTTATGTTCAGCGAGCACGGAGAGTACGACACACAGTATATCAGCAGTTCCGACACAGGGATACATTCACTCGAGGATGCTCTCGACAGGCTGAAAGGCTCGATAATACCGTCATTCGAGAAATATCGCGGCACTGCGGATGAAGAGCCTTTTATGAAGGAGGTCCTCGACTCCGTGTACCATCTTTCAAGGGAGACCGTAAGTGACTCTGCAATAGCTGAATTCAACAGAGACGCAGAGATAGCCGCAAAGAAGCTTAACATTACTCTTGATGAGATAATGAAACTGAAGAGCAACCCGAGGTTCATCATCTTCAATGCATGCTACAACGGTTCCTTCCACAGGAATGACGGATATGTGGCCGGCTGCCACGTATTCGGTCCGGGAGACTGCATCATCGCCCAGGGCAACACAGTCAATGTCCTGCAGGACAAATGGGAGGACAAGATGCTCGGAATCGTGTCTATGGGAGAGCGCATAGGAATGTGGCAGAGGGAGATACCTTACCTTGAATCTCATCTGATCGGAGACCCGACGTTCAGATTCACCCCTCACTCGGAGGAAGAGGCCGGAATCGTCAGACAGCTGCACAATGATCTTATATTCAACAGAGACAAAGCTATGGTATGGAAGAAATACATAAAAAGTGACAATCACATACTCCGGGCTGCAGGGATATCAATGCTCGCAGGCACTGCTGCGGAAGGCGCGGATGCAGCGGCTCTGGGAATGCTTATGGACGACTGCTCGCCGGTTGTCCGGATGCACGCCCTGGATGCTCTGGCAAAGATGAAATCCGCACTGCTGGCAGAAGCTGTTACGGCAGGGCTGGATGATCCTTATGAAATGATAGTACGCACAAGCTGCCATCTAGCCGGTGACATCTGCGACCCGTCCCTGGCCGCTCCTCTGGAAAAGACGATTGAGGAGCATCCTGATATGGTCAGAGTTTCCGGAATCGCTGCAGGAAACGCTCTGGATGTCATCAACGGAAAGAAATATACGGAAACCGAGGAACGCCTGTGCGACCGGGACCTCCCGGACAGCAAGAGAAGAAGCGCCTTGAGATCGTTCAGGAACAGCAATACAGCCGGAGCGGTCCCTGGCCTCATTTCAATTGTGACCGATGCCACGGAGAGCGAATCGCTGCGGAGGGATGCCTGCGAGGCGTTAGGCTGGTATTCTCTTTCAGTCGAAAGGGAAAGGATCACGGCTGCCCTGGAAAAGATGCTTGAAGAAGATGCATCCGTTCCTGAAAGAGTGAGAAAAGAGGCAGTAAAGACTGTCAGAAGGCTCGAGGACAAATAAAATAACGTAAATAAATGAGAAAAACGATCATATCTGCCATATCGCTGCTTGCCGCACTGCTGTCGGCATCCGCCCAGAACCGGACGGACACGGACGGGGAAAAGACGGTCATGGGCGTCACGACAAGGCCGTGGAAAAGTCCGGCCACTGTAACGGCTTCGGAACTTCCGTCATCAGTGGACAATTCAATCAATATGTATTTCCCGCCCATATTCAATCAGATAGGCAATTCGTGCGCCCAGGCATCCGGTACCGGATACATGTTCACATACGAGATGAACGCCCTGCTTGACAGGGACGCATCCCTCGCAGAGAACAGGTTCAGCTACCTGTTCTGCTGGAACTTCATCAACGGAGGCAAGGACGAGGGAGGATTCAGTACCTATGGTCTTGACCTGGGCAAGACAACCGGAATAATGACCGAAGCCGATTTCCCGCAGCAGACCACCGTATCTTCTTACCGCTGGGCCACGGGATTCGACAAATATCTCAACGCATTGAAATACAGGCCGACCGGATATGTCAGGCTCGAGATAACGGACGAGGCGAGCCTGGTACCTGTCAAGCAGTACCTGTACAACAAGGGGACAGAAGGAGGAAAGGGAGGAGTGCTCTGCTTTTCGGGATATTCATCCGGCTGGAGATTCGATGAATACTATTCAGGTCCCTCGGAGACAGGATACGAATGTCTGCTGACCTCTCTCCCGAATGATGGTGCACACGGAATGACAATCGTCGGATATGATGACACCGTCGAGTTCACGGACACTGACGGCGAAGTGCATAAAGGGGCGTTTATCGCGGTCAACTCGTGGGGGACGTTCTCCCACGACAACGGAAGATACTACCTTCCATATTATTTCTTCCTCACTGAACACGATCATCTGGCCCTCGGGAATGACCTGCTCGGTGTGACTGTAGAATACAGGGAGCACCCGGACATCGTGTTCCGGGTCGCGCTGGACTACACTTCCAGGGACGACATTTCCATAAGGCTCGGTGTAAGCGGGAAGGGATCCGACACAAGCCCGATGTACGAGTATCCATCAAGCATAGTCTACAACCAGGGAGGGGACTACCCGATGCAGGGGCAGTATGATGACTCAGCCATCGAGATAGCGATCGATTTCAGCCAGTATGCCGACAAGGTGGCGGAAATGCCTGAACCCAACTATTTTCTTACCGTCACAAGGAGCAAGTTCGGCAATGTACTGGGGGAAGGGACGATAGAATCTTTCTCGGTGTACGATTTCCGCGAAAACCCGGATGCCCCCGCAGTCTACACGTGCGAAGGGATAGACAGTACGCCGCTTGCAGAGGGGAAGAATGTCTTCAATATCCCTACCGTTGAACCGGACAGATGCTCCTACTCCCCTGTACAGTGGATCAATACCCTTACAGGCCAGCCTGTAGCTGCCCCGTTCGTGTTCAGGACCGCCGACGGGAAATATGCCAAGGTCAGGTTCTCCGACTATGACCGGGAGAACGGCACGATCCGGATAAGATATGTGTATGCAGCAGACGGAAGCCACAACCTGAAATGATGCTTCCATACATAAGTAAATGAAATGATATGAAAAGAATATTTGCAATATTGTCAGTCCTCGTACTTCTGGCCGGCTGCAAAGATGGCAGCGGTGTGGAGGATGCCGTGCCTGCCGTTTCAGGAGAGCTGACCATCACGGGCCTCGGAGATGACCACTGGACATACTTCTCTTTCGAAAAAGGGGAAGTCGTAGGGACAAGCACATTTGCATCCGAGGAGGAGGATGCCCTCTGGGCTGAAAGGACAGACTGGGACTTCGCAATCTGCGGAGACTGCATCAAGACCAACGGAGGGGACTCGGGCTGCGGACTCGGCGGGCTGCTCCAGGACACGGGGCACAATTTCCTCACGCTGGAGACGGCCCCGCAGTCAGGATACGAAGAAGACATCATACAGATAATCCGATAGCCGATCTTTTGACTATCTTTGCAGGGACTGACTGCAAAGGGATCTGTTATGGTATCGGAACTGCTGAAGAAATATATATGGCTGGTGCAGACATTTGTCAGGGCAGGTGAAAGAGGCCTGACTCTCCAGGAGCTCGCCGGCCGGTGGGAACTGCGTTTCGGAGGAGACTATCCGCGCAGGACGTTCAACAACCACCGGGAAGCGATAGATGAACTGTTCAATATCCGTATAGAGTGCGACCGGGGGACAAACAGGTACTACATTGCCGGGACAGCCGATGTACAGGATGAGACAGCGGCTGCGGCCTGGATAATAAATACATTCACTGTCAACGAGCTGCTGTCATTGAGCAAGGAGAGGCTGTCCGGGAGGGTCTCCGTCGAGGACATCCCATCAGGGCAGCGCTTCCTTACATCGGTGCTCGAAGCGATGACGGAAGACTCCGAGCTGAAGATCTCCTACCGGAAATACTCATCGGAGACCCCATCAGAATACACTCTCCGGCCATACGCTCTCAAGGAGGCTTCAAGAAGATGGTACCTCGTAGCATTCTGTATGGAGAAAGACTCCATAAGAGTCTACGGCCTGGACCGCATCGTCTCTATGTCCGTGACCGGAAAGAAGTTCAGAATGCCGCCGGATTTCGATGTAGATGCCCTGTTCGCCACGAGTTTCGGGGTATACCTTACAGAGACGCCCCCGGAGAAGATCATTTTCAGGACAAGCGCCAGGGAGGCAGGCTATCTGAGGGACCTTCCTATACATCCATCCCAGAAAGAGATCGGCAATGATGGGGGAAAGATTGTTTTTTCTATATTTGTGCGCCCGAATGAAAGCCTGATAATGGAACTGGAAAGGCTGGGAAGCAGAATCGAAGTGCTTTCTCCGGAACCTGTCAGGAGGAAACTGGCGGAAAATGCGATGCAGGTGCTCGAACAGTACAGACATACCGGGAAAGTACATACTGATGACAAATAAGAGTGAATATATGGCATACAGGAAATTTTCAGTCGTGACATTCATCCTTGAAGCGGCAGTTCTTCTGGCGATTGCCGTAGGGACAGTAATAATAATGGGACGTAAAGAAAAGACAGACAGCAGCTACATCGGCAAGGCCGTCATGGAATGCGGAGACAGGCTCACACCTGAACAGATGATCTCGCTCGGACGGGTATCTTCCCCTCGGCTCTCCGGTAACGGGAAGCATATCCTCTACACGGTGACATATACATCCATTGAAGAGAACAGGGCATGCAGCAACATATTCATCTGCAATGCGGATGGAAGCGGGAACTTCCAGCTCACCCGGGATGGAAGGAGCATAGGCAATGTCCGCTGGTGCGACGGAGATACGAGGATCGCCTTTCTCTATGATGGACAGATGTGGAGCGCCGCTCTCAGGAAGAAGGGTTCAGGCTGGAGGCTCGGGAAAAGACGGCAGATCACCGACATAGCCGGAGGTATCAGGGAATTCAGCCTGTCACCGGATGAATCGATGATAATGTACGTATCAGCGGTCAAAGGAGGGGCGGAGTCGCCTTCAGACATCTACCCTGACCTGGACAAGGCAGATGCTGTCTGCACGGATGACCTTATGTACAGGCACTGGGACCACTGGGTCAAGGAAATTCCGCATACCTTCATTTCGCGTATCGACCTGCGCAGAGAGAAATGCGTCACGGCAGAGTCATCAAAGGACATACTTCCGGAAGACGAGGCTATGTACGAACTGCCGGCCGAGCCTTTCAGCGGGATTGAACAGCTGGACTGGAGCCCGGACGGGAAATACATAGCATATTCATGCAAGAAACTATCCGGCAAGGAATACGCCTTCTCCACAGACTCCGAAATATACATATACGACACCGGGACCGGCAATACGGTGGAGATCCCTTTGAAAGGAGGATATGATACATATCCGGTATGGTCTCCGGACGGGACTGCGCTGTGCTGGATCAGTATGGAGAGGGACGGCTATGAAGCCGACAGACAGAGGCTGATGGCAGCCCGGATCGATCCGGAAAGGCTCGCCGCGGCAACGGCCAATACAGGCGAAGGCGGCTCTGCCGGAACGGACTGGCTTCTCGGGCTGACGGAAGTATCCGATGGGTTCAGATACAATGTCGCCGGGCCTGTGTGGGACGGAGACAGCTGCATATATTTCAACGCTCTCGCGGAAGGGATACAGGGGATATTCCGCGCCGTATACCGGCCTGGTGAAGAGTCTTATGACAAATGTGCTGCAACGGGCAGCTGGGAGATAGAGAGGATAACGGGAGAGGACCTGTGGTATGACTTCGATTCTCCGTCCGGCATTCTCCACAGGAACGGGGAGACCGTGCTTCTGACATCGTGGTGCAGCATGGATTTCCCTGCGGAACTGGTGGCTGTGCATATCTCGGGCAAGCAAGATGGCCATACCGGTACGGACACGGGCGATGAAGGAGGTATGGTGACTGATGATGCAGTGCACCGCACTCCGCTTGCCGCCGGATGCCCGGTAATCAGTGAAGACATCGCATACAGACAGCTGACAAGGGAGAACACAGACTTCCTGTCCGGTCTGAAGACACCGTATACGGAAGCCAGATACATAAAGACTGTCGATGGCAAGGATATGCTCACCTGGGTGATATTCCCTCCCGACTTCAACGCTGCCGGGACAGATGATGCGGATGAAAGGATCCCGGAAGGCAGTGCCGGAGCGGCTGCAGAAGACTGCGGCAGGAAATATCCGGCGATCGAGATATGTCTCGGAGGGCCTCAGGGCACTCTCAGTCAGGGATGGTCCTACAGATGGAACTACAGGCTGATGGCGGAACAGGGGTATGTAGTGGTTCTGCCCAACAGGAGGGGCACGACTGCATTCGGACAGGAATGGACAGAGCAGATATCAGGGGACTACTGCGGACTCAATATGTCAGACTACCTCTGTGCCGCATGCGCAGTCAAGTCGGAACCGTATATCGGTAAGATGGCAGCCTGTGGGGCCAGCTACGGTGGATATTCGGTATACAATCTCTGCGGGATACACGGTGACACTTTTGATGCATTCGTAGCCCACGCCGGCATCTTCAACCAGGAACATATGTATATGACCACTGAAGAACTGTGGTTCCCCAACTGGGACAACGGAGGAGTCCCGGAAGAATATATGTCTGAAAAAGGGACTGACGGACAATGGCCGGTCGGACCTGCAGGTGACGGAGAGACATTCGGAGGCATAAGACAGGGAGGCTCCCCTTGGAGCTCAAGGCCAGCTGCCGTAAGGCACTATGCAAATTCACCGCATAAGAAAGTCACGCAATGGCACACTCCGCTGCTTGTCACCCACGGAGGAATGGATTTCCGTGTCCCTGCAGACCAGGGAATGGCGGCATACAATGCAGCACAGCTTATGGGCGTGCCATCAAGGCTTGTCATCTTCCCGGACGAGAACCACTGGATACTGAAACCGCAGAACGCACTGCTCTGGCACAGGGAATATTTCTCGTGGCTCGACCGCTGGTGCAGATAGGATGTGAAGAGGATGGAACAGAGGATAGAAGGAAAATACACATACCGGGGAATATGGCAGCTTGCCTATCCGATTCTCATCAGTCTCTTTATGGAGCAGATGATCGGAATGACGGACACAGCGTTCCTCGGAAGAGTCGGGGAGATAGAGCTCGGGGCTTCAGCAATAGCCGGAGTCTACTATATGGTCATATTCATCGTCGGATTCGGATTCAGTCTCGGTGCACAGATTATTATCGGACGGCGCAACGGAGAAGGGCAATATTCCGGAACAGGGAAGATATTCTGGCACGGGCTGTACTTCCTCCTCGGTTTCGCGGCAATGATGATTGTCCTTTCCGAGACGCTGTCACCGTGGCTTATGTCTAAAATAGTGTCTTCAGAGCATATTCTGGATGCAGCATTGACATACGTAAGATGGAGAGTCCTCGGGCTTTTCTTTGCATGGACGACTGCCATGTTCAGGGCGTTCTACATCGGCACCATGCAGACAAAGACATTGACGCTCAACTCCATAGTAATGGTGCTCTCCAATGTGGTGTTCAACTGGATACTGATATTCGGAAATCTCGGCTTCCCCGCCCTCGGGATTGCCGGTGCAGCCATAGGGTCCACCCTCGCGGAATTCGTATCCCTCATCTTCTTCCTTGTCTACACCGCCACAAAGACAGATACAAGAAAGTTCGGGCTTGACAGGCCGGCACGGTTCGAGATGAAAGAGCTCAAGGGGATATTCAACATTTCAATATGGACAATGGTAGAGAATTTTCTCTCTGTGTCCACCTGGTTCATATTCTTCCTTTTCGTCGAACATCTCGGCGAACGGTCGCTTGCGGTATCCAATATAGTCAGGAATGTGTCCGGACTGATATGGGTGGTGCTGATGGCATTTTCATCGACCTGCAGCACTCTTGTAAGCAATATGATAGGTTCAGGAGAGGAAGACAGGGTGACCGGACTTGTATGGCGGGTGATGAAGATGGCTTACGCCATCATCTCCACAATCATAGTCATCTTCGCCCTTTTCCCGAAACAGGTGATCGGCATATTCACCGATATGCCTGAAATAATAGATGCCACCGTACCGGCAATGCTGGTGATGGCATCTTCATATCTAATAAATACCGGAGGGAACATCTGCTTCAATGCCAGCATCGGCACAGGCAACACCCGTACAGTGTTCGTGCTGGAGAGCATAGCCCTCATTGTCTATGTGTGCTACTGTACCCTTGTCTGCACCATTATCAAGGCAGACATCGCAATCTGCTGGACTGCAGAGCATGTCTATGCGCTTGCGATGCTCATCCTGTGCGGACTCTACCTCCGCTCCGGACGCTGGAAAGGCAAGAAAATCTGACAACAGCCTATTCCAGACAGGAGAGAGCCTTGTCGACAAGATGCCGCTCGCTGCCCGGAGTATAGCCCGTATGGGAATAGACTGTCTTGCCATCCGCCACAATCATAACGAACGGAATCGACGAAATGTTGAGAGACTTGGCAAGGGAGCTGTTCTCATCCGTATAGACCTCATACGGCCACATCTTCGCCTTGACAGTGGACCTTACCTTGGATGCCGAACGTGCATCATCTATGGATATGGCCACGACACGCAGCTTGTCCGCCCATATGTCCTCTATCTCGGCGAGGGCATCCAGTTCATTCTGGCACGGCTTGCACCAGGTAGCCCAGAACGAGACTATCACCACATCATCCTTGAGCACATCACCCATCTGGATACTGTTTCCGGAAAGGTCTTTCACAATTGCGTTAGGAGAAATCTCCTGGGCCTGACATAAAGCGGCAGCCGCCACGGCTGCGACAAGGATGGAAATAATCTTTTTCATAATACCGTTTCTATAGATCATTTGCAGTCTTTCTTTAAAAATATGCTGTCCCCATCAGGACGACAGGGACAAAAATAATTCTTTTCCGGCAATTCCGGTACGGAAGCGTCAAAATACAAGCGCCAGCCGGGAAAGCGCACCACCATCGGCGGCACTCTTATAACTGCTCCTCAGCATCAGGTTCTCTTCCGGTGCCGTATCCTCATACAGCGCATAGAAATACAGAGTCAGGGCAAGATTATCCGCAGATACGGATGAAGTCCAGTAGAACCTCGTGTACTGGTCTGAATCATCCAGGAATGTCTTGTCATCCATGGACACCTTGGACATGGAACCGTTTATTGCAGCGGCAATATCGACCCCGGTCCCTGTCCACCACATCCATACATCATTCAGCTCTCCGCCGAAAGTGCCATCCGAAGATGTCAGGGACATTCCGCAGGCCGTCCTGAAGAAATCCATCAGTTCCCCCATAGCCGGGACATACCATCCTGTCGTGACCGCATTGGCTTCAGGTCCTCCCGCTACATTGGAAAACAACTGCGCAGACCTGAACAGCGGATACTTGCCGGATGCCACATCTTCAGCCCTCTTGCTGAATATGGCACTGGTGTATCCATAGCCATCCACATCGGCATCCAGAATCTCCAGGTTCTCTTCCGGAGTGTACTCGACAGAAGCCAGCACCTCAAGGCCTATGGAAGACTCATCCCTGCTGTCATTCCCCTGGGTACCGTACCATGCATAGACAGAATTCTCTCGGGTAGAAGTCACAGTCCCGTGGACAACTCCTCCGAGGGCATCTTTTGCAGCCTGACCGATCCTGTCAGGGTCTATATTGGTCACCATACCTATCACATCCGCAGCGCTGACATCGGCGGCATCCGCATCCCTGGACAGGAGATTGCCATCAGACAGGAAGAAATCCCCTGGCTGCAGGGTATGGCGTATCTCCGACGCCCGGCCTACAGGAATGACAACGACTTCTCCTGGCCCGACACCGGAAATGGACTGCGACCACTTCTCTCCTCCGGCAGTACCGGAAAACCCTGTCCCAACGGCAGGATTGGTCTTGTAGAAATATCTTCCTCCATCGTTGAAAGGGTCTATCCCATCAAAATCGACCTGCAGCGGATTGTTGTAATCCGGAATTGCAGGAGTGTTGTCGAACACGTATGTCGTGCATTCCGGGACGAAGCATACAAGAGCGGTCTTAGGAGAGAGACATATGTCTATCGAAGGTTTCCCTGCCCCGCCATCCGGATTGTACACGCCCGAGGCAGTCAGCAGGGAGGATACCCCGAAGTCTTCTGACTGGTCTGCCGCTACAGTCCATCCGGCAATCATATCCGCAAAGAATTCCTCCTCGGAGGTTGCCTGAAGATTGACTGATGCCGCATCTATTTTGCTGTCCTGCGGATAGTATGCAAAATACCTGTCCCCTTCAGTCCAGGTTATGACATCATCATCGTTCAGCGCAATATTCCAGGACCCATCCGACTCGAGCACCATCCTGAGGACCTCCACCGACCCATCTGCATGGACGATGAACAGCCCTACCGCATCCTTGGCGGCAAGCTCCAGCCTGAACAGCCCGTCGAAGTCAGGATCATCGCTCGCATATCCTTCCGTCGTGATATTGAACACCGACACATCTGCCGTCTCCGGCACAGAGACAGGTGGAGATACCGTATCTATGGGTTTTTCGCTGCAGGCGGCTAATGCCACGACAGACATCACCGCTGCTGTTTCTATTACTATCCTTTTCATATAAATGCTTTTAAAATGTCAAACAATCATTACCGAGTTTCTGCAGAACCGTCCTGTCCGCTCCGGTCAGGACATCGAGGGCAATGCGGAAACCGTGGCCTGCAGTCCTCCTGTCAGGCAGGGTATCATCCCCGATGTCAAGCCGGAAGAACCCCGAATCAGAATACAGGGTCATTCCGCCAGCAAGCCCATCGTATGACACTGCAGCAGGGACATCCGCTTCAGGCAGGGAGTCCGACAACATAAGGCGGACACAAGTCCCGTTCTGCCTGTTGTACCTCCTCACCTCGCTTGAAAGCAGCCTTCGATAGAATCGTGGGAGCCGGCCATCCACCGCAATGATGGGATCCACACCCGAACCGGAAGACCGTATTCCTTTAGAATCCGGTCCGCAGCAAGGTCCGGCATATAACGATATGTCCACTGTCCTGTAGCCTGACGGCGGCACCATCTCCACCACTGGCTGCTCCTGCAGGCATGCATACACAGCTTTTGCTTTCAACAAATAGCCATCCCGTGTCCTCCGGCATATTGCTCCATCAAGGTCGAGCGAGACAAGATACCTCATCCCGTACCTTTCCGTGACAAGAGGAGAATTGAGCATTGCATACAGGGAATCCGTCACATCTGTCTCTCCATCTGTCCTGAACCGGCTTATGGCTGCCAGAGGACGGCATCTCATCCCTGCACCGCTGTCCAGCTGGACCCGTACCGAAACACTTCCTCCGCCTGTATCGAGCAGGAGATGGCCATTCTCAAGTCTCATATCCAGGTCCGTATCCGCCAGGCCCGACAACCTGCCGGACCGCGAGAGGTTCTTCTCCACCCTGGAGGACACGTAACCTGCATAATCCGTATCGACAATCCATTCAGCCCATTCGGGAGCTCCATAGACATACCTGTCCAGAAAAGACATGGCCATGGCCTGAAGCGCACTGTCAACAGGTTCGGCCCTGACCCGGCCATCTTTGTCCGGAAACCTCATCTGACCTCCCACAAATGCGACAGCATGATTCACGAGCTGCTTATACCGTTCCGCCACTGCAGAATACACGAATGCACTGTCTGCATCTGCGGTACAGTCCCGGAATGAATCCATAATCTGCCTGAGATACCTCATACCTGACTCCGCAGTCTCGAATGGCTCCCTTCCGAGATCCTCTGCAAGAGTCTGCGGGTCGGATATCGACAGCGGGAAATACCTGGTGCTGTCATTGGAGAACATCTTCGCGGCAAACCTGTCCCTGGCGCGCTGTGAGCGGAAATCACCATACCCCCACCGTATAGCCGCCCTGTCGTAAGGGCCAATGACCGGCACCCTGTCCACAAGGCTTATCCCATCTTCCGGCCTTACGGCATAGTTCAGTCTCATATAGTCCATTATGGAACTGCCGTGGGAGACCTTCGACATCAGGACGGAATCCCTCAGTTCCGCGGTAGAGAACAGGCGGCTGCCATAGAAATTGTGCTCCAGGCCGAGGGTATGGCCGATCTCGTGAGTCAGCACCATCTCCCACATTGACCGGTACATATCTTCAGGCATCTGCCCGAGGTCCCCTGTCTGGGTCATATACCACTTGCGCAGAGAGTTTTCCGCCCCGCTGAATATTCCGAGATATGCGCAAAGAGTCTCCCCTGTCCTGAGATCCGTATATGCCCTGCCGTACGCATTCCCGTTCTTCGGGGCATCATTGTATTTAACCCACGAGAGCCTGGCATCGTCAATGGCATACTTCCCGGACGAGAAATCTTCCGGAGACGGTTCTACAAGACTGACATGGCCTTCAAGTCCGTACTCCCTGAAAATCCCGTCCCAGTTCTCTACAGAACGGCGGAGGGCAGGAAGCAACTGTTCCGGGAAACCCTGGCTGACGCAGAATGTCACCCCATCCCTGAACCTCTTGATCACGGCCGACCTCTTCCTCTGCAAACCTCCGCTGACCCGTGATTCAGCAGGGACAGAGAAATACCCCACTCTCCTGTCCGCAGGCACAGGTCTCATCCTTTCCTCAGGCAGCAGGGTCAATGCCGTACCGACAGTCCAGCGTGTGGTGTCCCTGGGCGCGGAAGGCAGAAATATAGGCGCATAGGAGAGAGATGTCCGCACTATGACCTGGCCATCACGATGTACAATACCGTCAAGACGCATACTGCCATCCACCTTCGGGCCTATCTTCAGCTGGGTCGAATATGGGCCCAAGCCGAAATATGTGTCATCTTCAAGCCATTCCCCGACCGGAAACAAGATATGCCCATCCTCATTTCCGGAAACAGGAAACCTGCGCATATCCATATAGTCCGTATCATTCCCCGCGCCGGAGACAGCCTGCTGGAGGACAAGTTCCCCGCCATCCTTGACAAAACGGAGTATCAACGGGCCGAAACGGTCGCCCGGATATCCGAACTTCGCTTCAGGCCCGGGCCTGAAATCAGTGTCAAGCACAGTGACAAACATACTGAAATCCCGTCCGAGAAGAGTATCCGGGAGAGACCAGCAGTATTCATCCGGACTCATCTCTCCGGATGCAGACCTGCCGCAGAGAGGCAGCAGAAGAAGCAGAAATGCAAGGACATACCTTGATGCCCCGTTCAAGCCAAGGCTAATAGATGGCATCCCTGTAGGAATAGATGAAATCCACCACATTGGAGAAGATGGCATCTCCATCGGTATCCTCTCCGAACACCTTTATATTCTGGACACCTGCAGAATCCTGCTCTATCTCTCCGGCAGCAGTCATATTGAACTCCACAAGCACGCAGTCTCCATTCTGGCTCTCGACTATCGCCCCGAGCTGATGGGTGACACCCTTGACAGTATTGTCCTCATAATATATCTCTTCGTTGTCGGACTTGAATTTCAGGCCAGTGACCACATCGGAAGCATCATCGGAAGCCCAGATCCGAGTGACTGTCGGGGTTGCAAGCGAGAAATCCACTCGGTAGATGGCATTGCCTGACGCATAGAAGAACATCCTCGTGAAATATGACGATGTGGTCACCGGCACCTTTCCCGAAGAAGCCAGGGAACCTTCGGCCGATACAGACCAGTAGCCGCTGCACCTTGCGTACGCATCATTGTTGTCCACTATCGCATCCATACTCAACTCATATATATGGAACGTATTGTCCGAATGGCCGACCGCAAGGACATTGCTGGTGCCCTGGCCCGATGTTGACATCCCCATTACATCCATCACCAGTCCGCTCTGCAGCCGGTCAGGATTGAAAGCGTTAGTCTGCCCGTTTTCCCCCACCGGGGCCAGATACGCGGAATTGTTGGATGTGAACTCCAGATACTCGTTGTCTTCGGAACCTCCCCCATCGACAATCTCCTGTCTCACCCAATATCCGGAACCGTAGTCCGTGGTATTGATGTAGGTCAGGAACCTGTTTCCACGCGAATCGTACACGAGCATGTTATTGCCCCTCGCGTATGACAGACACGCATCTCCAACCGTATATGCATACGGGTCACTGCCGAGAGACGATGGATCGAGCCTGAGAGGGTACATCAGGGCCAGGTCATCATGGACGGCATACCACAGGGTACCTCCATCCGCTATCGCGAAACCGTTGCGCTGCCCTTTCATGAATGTCGGGCCGGAACCGTCATCCTGAGGCATGTTCTCTCCTGACAGATGTCTTCCGTAGACAATCCTGTCATAGTCCAGGTCAGGATGCTCATGCATCGTGGATGCCTCGAGGATATACTGAGCCGAGGAGGTGAACACCCCGAGCAGGTTCTCAGTGTTGGTGTTGCCTGATGTAGGAGGGTCAGTCCTCATATAAGGATGCACACCGAGGAAAAGAGGGCTGCCCTGGAGAGCCTGTCCTCCGTTCTGTGCCCCATAGATGTCGTGGCTGACAGTCCTCTCATCGCCTTCTCCGTCCACATTCCCGAGGACTGCCTGCCCATCTATGTTCTGGAGCAGGAACCAGCAGCTCTCGAAAGCTATTATCGGCCTGACGGCTATCTCCGCGTATTCGGTGATGCCGAGATTGTTGTCAGTGACTGAGAAGATCAGGCTGATAACCTGGTCATCCGTCTCTGTGATCTGCAGCACATACTGAGGGCCGGTGCCCAGCTCCTCCCAGCGGTTGCCGGAGACAGGTCTCTGCCAGAGGTATGAAAGATTGTCAGTACCCTCCGTCAGGGACTGGGTCACTGTCGGGGTTATCACCACCTCGGATGGCACGCCTGCCGAATAGGTGTATGAACCCGGATCTATAGTTATCTCGTTGATGTCCCGGTAGTCATAGTTGCCGAGATCCTTGTAGCAGGAAACTGCGGCAAGGGTGCATACCAGGATGATTATGTTTCTGAAAAATATGTTCATGTCCGTTCTAGTTAAAGACAGGGAATTCAATTTCCTCATCACTGTAATCATCGTCCCCGTACAGAGGACCGTTCTCCTGTTTATATAGGGCATAGGCTTCCATTATCGCCATATAGCTGTCGAAATTTCTCTCTATGTCCTTGTGGACACAGCGGAAAGTCTCCATCATAAGGATATATTTCGACACGCTGTATCTGCCCCAGAAAGCCGCGTTCCAGTCATCCGGATACAGGTCGAGGTTGACGGTGACCCTGTACGAAAGGTTCTCCACCCTTCCCTGCCCGAACTGCTGGTATTCAGAGCTGTTGTCATACACTATGTCCACATAGCCATTCTTGTCGGTGGAACGGGTGGATGCATTTTCCTTCGATGGACACTTGATCCTGAAGCCGGCATCGACAGTCACGACCCCGGCAGGAAACTGGTACGGATTGTCAAATTCCAGTTCCGGAGTGAACAGGGATGTCTCCACAGGAGTTGCCTGCACGCAGAATGTCCTCGGCGTATCGAGGAAATATCCTATGAGCTGTGCGGTGAACCTGCCATCGATATAGGAATCCTGACCGAGGACATACTCTTCCAGCCAGTCTTCATCCGTGAAGGTGTAGCTGGATGCCCCGGAAAACTCTATCCTCGCATCATCGCTGTAATAGGCTATATCGTTGACCTTGCAGGAAGCCAGAGCCATTGCAAGGATGGACAAAATCATTATATACCGTGCTTTCATATCAGTTATGGTTTCCGTATGTATATTCATCATCCGGGAGAGGCATCTGGTAATTTGCCAGAGGCATTGTGTCTCCCGCAGGACAGTTAGGGAAGGCGGTGAACCCGAACCTCTTGTAGAAGAAGAACAGCTGGCCCTCGCCATAGAACTCTTTCAGATATTCCTTCATCAGTTCGTTGGTCCGGACTGTCTGCCCTGTCATCACCCCGAAAATCTGTCGTGAGTCTGTCTCATCGAAGCCGGTGGTGAAGGTCGCATTGTACCTTCCTGACCTCAGGGCAATCACCTCATCGAGATAAGATGCCGCCTCATCCACATCCGGAGTGCATTCCGCAGCTATATAGTACATCTCAGGAAGCCTGATAAGAGGCTGGGAGTCGAGACCGTTGTAGTTGCCGCGCCCCTCGGTGTATGCCGAACCTGTGAATATATACTTGTTGCACTTGAGCAGAGGCTGGCCAACAGCCGTCCCCTGGGGTGCGGAGAAATTCCTGTAGCGGGCATCCGAAGCCACCTCATACCACTGCGTCACATTTGTCTGGTATGCAGCGAGCGAATTGGAATAGCTCACGTTGGTGAATACCTGGTCTATTATCTGGTAATAGTCATCTATGTAGAGAGCGAATATCTGCTCTGTCGGAGTGATGGGCGTGGCCGCATAGTCATCAGTCCCGGCAAGGGTGAAATGTCCGCAATCGATTACGCTCCTGGCATACTGCAGGGCAAGTGCCTTGCTCTGTTCATCCCCCCTGTAGCAGTATGCCCTGGCGAGCATCGCACGCACGGCCCATACGTTCATCCTCATCTGCCTCATCTCCGTGAACGGGTCAGCGGTGTCATCATAGTTGAAAATCTCGCTGTCATGTCCATCCAGAAGTTTCTCTGCCTCCAGCAGGTCGGCTATCACGAGGTCAAGCACCTCGGATGCGGGCAGGATAGGGGTCGCCACATTGTCGAAACTGGTTCTGTACGGTACTGCATCCCCCTGAGGATTGTCCTTGTAGACAGGCCCATAGAGGCGGAGCAGGTCGAAATGCAGGAAAGCCCTCAGGCCGAGAGCCTCACCCTTCATTGTCTCGTAATAGTTTTCGGTATGTATCACGGACCTGTTCTGGTCCACGAACTTCAGGAAATTGTTGATGTTCGCTATCACATTGTACAGGGAGGAGTAGATGTTGATGACCGTACCCTCGTATGTACCATCGTATGCATACACTGTAGATGGAGATGTGTCAAGTATCCCCTCGGGATCATTGTTGTACCGGCCTGCAAGCATATCCAGATAATAATAGGTCATAGTCTGGCCGTACAGGTCAGTCTTCCCCATCTTGATATAGAAACCAGTCAATGCATCCTTGAACCCGTACTCCGAAGAGAAGAGATCCTCCTCCTCCACGGAGGTCTTCGGCTGCACATCAAGCCATTCCGCGCAGGATGCGAGAAGCAGGAACGGCAGGAACAATATCGCTGTAAATATCTTTCTCATAATCATACCTCCTTACCTTAAAACACAAGATTGAGCGAAAGGGCGAACTGCCGAGAGAACGGATAGTCGGTACCTCTTTCCCTCTTGATGGAGGAGAGGTAGAAGATATCCTCGACATTCAGGGACCATTTCATGGATGAGATGCGCAGCTTCTGCAGGAACGGATATGCGTTCTTCTCCATCCTGTAGGAAATGGAAAGGGAGCTGAACTGGAACAGGTTCTCGTTCATCACGAAACGCGATGTCTGCTGCGTATTCGCACCGTTGGCCGAATTGGTCAGCCTCTTGTACTGGGCGACATCACCCGGCTGGGTCCATCTCTCATAGAGCACCCTCCTGTCTGCATTGTACCTGAGGTCCGCGTTCTCCACCTTGCTCACGAGGGTGGAATTGTACATCTGCCCGCCGAAACGGTACATGAAGCCAAGGTTGATCCCGAAGCCCATATAGTTGAACGAGGTATTGATGTTACCCTGCCATTTCGGCTCCGTGTCCCCGCATACGACGGCATCCACCACATCGTATTCACTGGTCACGGTGCCATCCCTCTTCAGAAGAATCTCATCTCCCGTGGCCGGGTCGATACCGAGAGACCGGACAGCCCAGATGGCTGTGGTGGACATTCCCTCCACATATCGCGGAAGAGGAGTGACGGACTCCGTGTTGGCATTGGTCTCGTTCATCTTGGCAAGGGCCTCAGATATTCTGAGGAGCTTGTTGGTGTTGTGGGACCCGTTTATGGAAATTACCCAGTAGGCCTCCTTGGCTTCGTTCCTGTACGGGATGAACGCAAGGTTCAGCTCCACACCCTGGTTCTGCAGGGTACCCATATTGGATGGATATGAAGTAAAGCCGATGGACGGGGCGAGAGTCACCTGGGTCAGGGAGTTTTCCGTGTTCTTGATATAGTATTCTGCCCTGGCGGTGATGCGGCCCTTGAGAAGGGACAGCTCCAGTCTGGTGTTCCAGGTGGCTGTCTGCTGCCATTTAAGCTGGTTGTTTCCGAGAGCCACCAGTTCGATGCCCGTGGCATCGGAAGACAGATAGTACTGCATCAGATCCGAGTATGAATAGACCTGGCGCGACTGGTACGGAGCGAATCCCTGCGTACCGGTGATACCGTACGATGTGGCAAGCACAAGGTCATCAAGCCAGTCCACGCTCTTCATGAACTGCTCGTTCTTGACATCCCACTTGAATCCTACCGACCAGAACGGGGCGAAACGGTTGTCCCGGCCGAACTGCGACGATCCGTCCACCCTGATGTTGGCATCGAAGGAATATCGGTACATATAGGAATATCCCGCCGTAAGGACTGCTCCGATGCTCCTGGAAGTGTTCTCTGTACCCGTCATGTTCTCGGAATATTTCTGCCCGAAAAGGATATGGTCCATAGAGTCGTTTGGAAAACCTGTCACGAGAGCGCCGTAGGTCTCGCTCTGGTCCTGCTGTATCGAATAGCGGAAGTTGGCGGTGACAAAATGCTTTTCAGCGAACACCTTGTTGAACATGGCGGTAAAGTCTATGGCATAGTTGAACGACTCTGACTGGTCGCGGGAGAAGTCTCCCTTGAGGCTCGGGTCGGTCACATCGTTGAAAGCCGTATGGTAGGCAGGCCGGAACACCTCATCCTTGCTCACGCTCTTGCTCAGGGAGACATTGGCCTGGAGAATCCAAGCCGGCGCAGGACGGTACTCTAGCTTGAAAAGCTCCCTGATGGAGAAACTCGTATCACGGTCAAGGCTGTGGAAAGTGGCATTGTACATAGGGTTGGCCACCTCGTATGTCCCCGAATCACCGGCATAGAGCATGTTCCATGTCTGCATTATCTTGTTGACATTCCCGTTCTCATCGTAAGGGCGCAGATAAGGGTTGAGCATCGCATACTGGCTGAACGAGCCGTACGGGCTGTCTGTCCCCACCGCATTGTCCACAGTGACGCTGTTCTTCAGGAGGAACTTGTTGAAACGGTAGCTCAGGTCCAGGGACGCGGTCTGGGTGCTCCTCTTGGAACCTTTCATCACACCGGGAGTCTCGTTGAGTCCTGCATACAGCTTGTATCTCAGGGCCTGGGAACCGCCCTCGAGGGTGACTGCATGACGGTGCTGCACGGAAGTGCGCAGAGGCTGAGACAGCCAGTAGGTATCTACACCCCTGCGGACCTCCCTAAGACGGGACTGGTAGTCCCTCAAGGAAGCGAGGTCGGTCTGGGAATAGAGACCTGCCCTCCATTCCGCCTCTATCTTTTCCTCGGAATTCATCAGGTTGTAGGAGGTGAGGTCCGGAATCTCCACGCGGACATTGCCGCTGTATGTCACATTGATAGCTCCCGGGCGCGGAGCCAGGGTCTCGATGACGATGACACCGTTGGAAGCCTTGGAACCATAGATGGCCGTAGCCGAAGCATCCTTCAGGATTGTTATGGAGGCAATCCTGTCAGGGTCGAGGTCGGCCATTGTCTGCACATCAATCTCGAAACCATCCAGCATCAGCAGAGGCTGGTTCGGATAGGTGTCGTATTCCCCCTGAAGGGACACGAGATCCCCGCTGGCCCCGGCTCCCCCCGGAAGAGTAGAAGTTCCTCGCATACGCATATCGGGCAGCCTGTTGGGGTCGGACCCCATCTCGAAGTTGTCCATCACGCGGAAACTCGGGTCTATTGCGCTGATAGCCTTTGCGATATTTGTAGTGGATACCTTCTTGATATCCTCACCTTTCATAGTCACCACCGAACCGGTGTAACTCTCCAGGTCACGGTTGAATATACCGGTCACGACAACCTGCTCCAGTTCATTCTGGTCCAGCTCCATCACTATCTCAAGCTTCGCCTTCCCGTGGCGTGGGCTCACCTTGACCTCCTGAGTCTTCATACCTATGAAAGAAAATTCCAGCACTATGTCGGGGCGGTCGTCAAACTCCAGTCTGAAGTTACCGTCCACATCAGTGGAAATACCGATTGTAGTGCCTTTGAGGACTACTCCGGCTCCCGCCACAGGTACACTGTCCTCATCGATGACCACTCCTGTCACTTCCACCTTGCCGTTCTGCGCAAAGAGGGAAGACATAGTGATCAGACACCCTACAAGGGTGAAAATCAATCTTTTAACCATCAGTGTCGATAATTTTAGTTATAAACCGGGCCCTGCGTCCCGGTATCCTTAATGGATCAGCAATAATGTGCCGGGGCATTGGTCCCGGCACTATGGAATAAAATCAATATTCTAGAATCTGCAGATAGGGTGGACACTTCCTGTATTGGCATCATAGTCAATAGGCATAGAGATGCCATCTCCGGTATCCGATATCGCATTGATATTGTCCCTCACTGTCGGATATGGATATCCTGTCGTAGCATCCTCCATTCCTACATAATAGACATATGTGCTGTATGAATTGGTTATGACAGTAGAAGATATCCATCTGTAAGCATTATTGTCGCCTTTCTCCAAAAACGGATCTCCGACAAGATGACGGTGATCTCCGGGATCAGATCCGGTGTACGGATTGAACACGACATACTGTTCCTCGTCATAGCCTGAACCCGGTCCGGTATAGGTGCTGTACAGACCGCGGATTCTATTCCAGGAAACCTCTACCGTCGCCGATTCGTCAATGTCTATCGCATCCAGGTCATATGGCCATATATTACCCTCTGTATCAGAGACTTCATACTGCACAGTCTTGAAAGAGGCACCGCTCATATATTCCAGGAGATCCTTGAGCTCTTCAATAGATGGGATATACCAGTCCACTCCCTGCTCGTCCCCGAGATCCTCTACCCATTTCAGGAGCTGGAACTTCTCTGACCAGCCAGGTTCATTCTTCATTCTTTCGCAGTTGTCCTGCCCATCTGTCATACTCAGAGGAAGAGCATTCTCTGCGATACCTGCCATTCCTTCCGGTTCCAGCCAGCCGGCCTCTGTGAAAAACACCCTTTCGTTCATATTGTCCACCGTCAGGCTGAAAGCCTTCCCGTGCATACCGTCGGCATCCACCTCATAGACGATACCCACGGTCTTGCCGTTCACCACATACGGGTCACCAAGCTTGTATGCCACCGTCTGTGAGACTGCAAGTTGGGCTGTCTTTTCTCCTGCAGTGACAGTATAGGTGGCAGTCCTCTCACCGGAAGTCACCTCTGTCCCGGAAATGGTGATGGTATTGGCCTCATGATCCTCTACGATGGAGAAATCAGATGATACCGAGCTGTCGATGCTCCAGCTGTCCTGGTTGGTGATAACGCTCACTGTCACAGGGTCTCCCGCCTGATTGAGCTGGACAGAGGCCGGGTTGAGCATAAGAGAAGGCTGGGTCGAGAGCTGGATGATATCCACAGATGCGGAAGCCTTATTCATACCTGTACCGACATTCACGGTAAGGGTACCGTTACGCTCCTCCTCCCCGGCAGGGCCGAATTCTATCACAATCTGGTTGATGAGAGCATTGTACTCCGCCTGGAACCAGTCAGCCTTTTCTCCGCTGTCATCCAGACACTCGACAGTCGTGAGTTCAGGTATGGATGTCTCGACGGTCAATGCGGCATTCTGCCTGTCACTGTTGATTATCAACACTGTCTCATTGAGAGATACCGATGCCTGTGGAGCAGCGGTCTGGGTGAAGATAACTTCGGCATATACCGGATCCAGGCCTTCGCCCTCATTCCTCTGCCGGAAAGACAGGGACACCTGCCTGTCCTCTGCCGCATAGTTCGCAGGCACAGTCACAGAATAGACCTTGACATTGCCGTTATTCTCTGCAAGGGTCACTACCGGATATCCGCTATCCCAGGACCCGGATTTGATGAACCAGTTGTATGTGGCGTTCTCGGTCTCGGTAAGGTCATCGTACTCCACATTGGCAGCCACGGAGAATGTCTGTGGCTTATCGTCATTATAGGCGAAAGTCAGACCCTCCTGCGGATTCACCACAATCGCGGGGGTCGCCGGCATGGACACCAGACCTATCCTTTTGGTCTCTATGGTGTTGTCTATATCCTCGTTCCCGCTCACAACATCAATGGCCAGGGTAAGGCTTTTCGTAGGGCTCTCGTTCATCTGACAGGTCAGGGTAAGCACCGTGACCGGCCCCTCCTCGGTCTGTCTCGAAGATATCCCGTATGACATCCAGCCGTATCCCGGAATATCTACCTTGGTCCCGGGAGCTGCCTGGGTCTCTCCTGTCTCCTCATCTTCTTCAGGCTCCGATGGCTCCTCTGTTCCGGGAATGGTCACATCCTGGTCGGCAGACACTTCCACGGACAGGACATTGTTGGTCGAAATAAGGATCTCCTTGACAGTAGGCTCTCCGTCAGGTCTGGACTCGAACATAATGATAGGATTGTCCTGTCCGGCAAGATCGGCATCGAGGAAATTCAGGTAAGTATCCGAATTCGCGCCCTGAGACACCGTGATGACCCTCTCCGCCGCAGCAGAACCGGAACCTGCCGTAATCCTGATGGAGGCGGTATATGCCTTGCGGCTGTAGTTGATGTGAGGTGTGATCACCAGGTCATTCGTACCTGCCGTCCTTGTAACCTCGATGATATCATGTTCATCCTCCTCCTCGAAAGTCCAGTCATAGTTAGCTTCCACGGAGACAGTCCTGCTCTCAGTGTCATTCCACAGGAAAGTCACATCCCCATCCGGAAGACCGGAGATGGTAGCAGGAAGCTGTTCTTCCTGACACGATCCGAGCGACAGCACCGCAGAAGATGCTGCAAGGATCCATCCTATAAAAGATAATTTTTTCATGTACTTGATTGTATTAAGATTATTACAGTATTATCGAAAGTCTTGCATTCATTCCAGTATATTCAGGCACATACCTGCATATTCCTCCGGAGCAGGTCTCCCCTGCACGGTGCCTGCCGTATGAAACCGATGCGCGGAGGAACTTCCAGGCATAGCTCACACCTGCATCGTAGTAATGGGTGTTGGATAACGCACTTGTCCTGTAGTTGAGCATATCGCTGACATAGAACATAAAGCCCGGGGCGATGCCGAACTCAATCATTCCCATCATCCAGCCCTGGTCATCCACGAAATCGCTCCATGCATGCTGGACCTCCATCCTGAGGGAATATCGGGAAGAAATCTGCCACAGCACATCCGCTGCCGCAGAAACCGTGTTCATCATCATCTCCCCGTAACCGAAACGGCTTACCTCCGGCTTGCGCTGCCAGCCTACGGCCACAGCAGTCTTCCAGTCCGGCCCCCACTTCTTCTCCAGCTCCAGATAGGTCTCCGCCCAGACCAGTCCTCCCCCGGTACCCATAAACCGGTATCCGTCAGGGCCGTATTCCATATCCCAGAATACAGAGGCATTGACAGAATACCTCAATGGCCGGCGCGGATTCCCGCCCACGGGAATGCTGCCCGCCATATCGATGCTTCCTCCTGTCTCTCCACCGAAATCGTGCACTTCGTGCGGATATAGCTGGAAAAGGGCATATTTGTGCTGTTTCGTAAGCGATGGCAGATAGTTGAGGTTGACCGAAGCGGCGTGTGAGTCATCCTGTCTTATGGACATATTCTCTATGGATCGCCATACCGCGCTGACACTGAACATCGGAAGAGAGATGTCCATATTCAGCAGAAGCGCCTGGCCGGGGCGGACGAAAGCGAACTGCTCGAGCCTCGGGTCAAGCCCGTACGAGCGCCCCTTGTGGACATACTCCCCATCGAAAGAGAAACAGCCCTTGCTGAAAGCAAGCCTGCCGCTGAAAGAGTTGACTGTCCGTGGAGCAGTATCTACCCTGCCCTGTGTCCTGTCATCCCTCAGGAGCCACGATCCCCCGAGCATTAGCACGGCATCGGTCTCCGGAACGAGGGGCTCCAGTAACGAAAGTTCGAAATCAGCCCCATATACGGCAGCAGGATTGAACATCTCCATATAGCGTCTCGGAAGCCCGCCCATCACGGTGGCTGTCAGCCACGAAAGCGGATTCCAGCGGACACTGGCTCCGAGCACCGATGTGTTGATACCCATATCCCTCTGTTCGAACGCCCTGAAAATCAGCCCACTGCCGAACTGTCCATAGAATGTGCCGAGGGTGACATCCCATCTGCTGTCTGCCCATCCGGCATAGAACCCTTTCAGTCCGTTGCCCTTGAGTTCAGAGTCATAGCCGAGCATCTGCGGCTCGTATATGTCATACTGCAGACCGGCACGGAACCCCTTTATCGCATATCCGAGATTGAGATAGGTGTTGGTTCCGTATCTCTGCGTCAAAGGAGTGGAAAGGGCAGGATCATCCACATACACTCCCCACGATGTCTCGATGCTGCCGCTTAGCCGTCCGAGATCCTTTTCCCTCGCCGATGCGGATGCCGTGACAAGCAGGCACAGTATTGCCAAGATACAGTTCTTCATACAGTTCCGTCGCACCAGACTAATATCCCTTCTTCTCCCCGATACCTGCCACCTGCACTATCTCGCACAGACCGTCGGCATCATCCATGACAAAGACTATCACCTCGCAGTTCTCCACAGCCGTGACATTCAGCTGTGTAAGGTCAAAATCAGCAGAAAAGCGCACTGTCTGTCCGGCGGTAAAAGTCAGAGGCTGCCCCTCCACTGACGGATAATAGGCCCTCATCACACGGTAGTTGCTCGAGGTGGTGAGACCGTTGTCCACAAGGACTGCCACTATACGGCCCGAAAAATCCTTCTTGGTGCCTATCGTGGCCTCCACCCTGACTGTCTGCTCCACGGATTCGGTGCAGAGGGCTATCGCCACATCTCTCGGGCCGCCCAGAGCCCGGTCCCTGAACTCCTGTGTAAGATTCGGAGATGCAGTATGATTGTCCTTGCTTCTGTTGAAGAATGTCTTAGGTGCGGCGGTGTACCTGTCCGACATTGCCGGCATCATAAAGTCGCTGAATGCCGTGGAGAAATTCCGGGTCACGGAAGTGTAATGGCCAGTGTAGACATCGGATACGGTATTGTGGACATTGTATGCTATGACAATCTGCGGATTGTCCGTTGCAAGCTCCGCTATCACCTGCTGCATTATCGGACAATATTGGCAGTTGGTCCTGGTTATCTCCTCCAGAAGGGATCTCGACGAGAACTGATAGCTGGATGTGGCGGTGACGGCCTCTGTGTCGGATACCGGCATGCTGCCTATTGCAGCAGAGATCACCACCGGAGTCAGAGAGCCTTTGGTCGTGCTGAAAAGATTGTCTTCAAGCTGCTTTCCATCAGCATAGAATGTACCCAGATCCGTGACATCGTTTCCATCGGCATCCGTCAGGGTAATTACGGTGAAGTCGCCGCCATCATTATATATGGAATTCTTGGAAACATGCAGGGTGATTCCTTCAGCATCTTCCATAATGGCCGTCACTGAAATCTCGGAGGAACGCGCCCCGGAATATTCTGCATAGAAAGTATAGCTGCCCGGAGTCTCAGTGGAAAATGATGCTGATGTCTGCGAAGAAGAACCGTCCTCCGACAGCATATAGATTACCGATGCGGATGTGACATCCTCTCTGGAAGAATTGTCGATGACGGTAAAGGTGACTGCATCTGCCCCGTTGGCGAATATGGCATCCTTGTCAGAGGTCAGTGAAATGGACAGTCCGGCTGAAGTGTGCCCCCCCTGACCGGTCGTGCAGGACACCATCGATGCCGCGATGACGATACACAAGCAGAAACAGGTCAATCTTGTAAAAATTCTCATAAATACACGCAAGTATGGTTACAATATGTAATCAAATTCATAAAAATACCGATAAATCCTCATACACAGGCATTTAAAGGCAGGTCAAAAATAGTAAAATTAATTCAATCTGCAACCTCTGGACAAGGATTTACCGGTATTTTTCGGTTTTTTTACAGGAAAGGACATCAGTCCTCCTCCGGACGGAGCTTTCTGACGACTTCCCCTGTCCTCCACATTTCGCTCCCGTGCATCTCCTCCAGCTCTGCATTGAGCCTTGTACGATAGTCAGGCCTGCTGTTGGAGTCGATGGCGACCTGAGCCTCGTGTCCTGACTTCACACTCTCGTACAGTTCCTTGAATACAGGCAGGGTAGCATCCCTGAAACGGGTCCACCAGTCGAGCGCCCCCCTCTGGGCTGTGGTGGAGCAGTTGGCATACATCCAGTCCATCCCTTTCTCGGATATCAGAGGCATAAGGCTCTGGCTCAACTCTTCCACTGTTTCGTTGAAAGCTTCCGACGGAGTATGGCCGTTCTCCCTGAGAACCTGGTACTGGGCTGCAAATATACCCTGGATAGCTCCCATAAGGGTACCTCTCTCACCTGTCAGGTCGGAATATACCTCCCGTTTGAAATCGGTCTCGAACAGATAGCCGGAACCGACCCCGATACCGAGGGCGATGCACCTGTCGTATGCCCTGCCGGTAGCATCCTGATATACAGCGAATGACGAGTTGACCCCCTTCCCCTCAAGGAAAAGCCTGCGCAGGGATGTGCCTGACCCCTTAGGGGCCACCATTATCACATCCACATCCGCCGGAGGCACAATGCCAGTGCGGTCGTTATAGGTGATGCCGAACCCGTGGGAGAAATACAGAGCCTTGCCTGCCGTCAAATGCTTTTTCACTGTCGGCCATGCCGCAATCTGGCCTGCATCGGACAGGAGATATTCTATCACCGTCCCTTTAGAGCAGGCTTCCTCTATCTCAAAAAGAGTCTCCCCCGGCACCCAGCCGTCAGAGACAGCCCTGTCCCAGCTTGCAGAACCTTTCCTCTGCCCGACTATCACATTGAAGCCGTTATCCCTCAGATTCAGGGACTGCCCAGGGCCCTGGACTCCATAGCCGAGAACCGCTATGACCTCATCCTTCAATATCCCCCTTGCCTTTTCAAGAGGGAACTCCGAGCGGGTGACAACTGTCTCCTCCACTCCTCCGAAATTCATCTTTGCCATTATTCCTTCTTTTTTATTTGATTGATTTTATATCCATTGCTGCTGCGCCGCCGATGCTTCACTCCATACTACCTTGTGAATGTCGATTATACGGCTCATCTGGCTGACCACCTGCCTTATGGTGTTCTCATCAGTAACCGCGCACAGGCTATAGCGGCTCTCCCCGTTTCCGAGAGGGGCAAATGTCAGGCTCTCGACAGCTATATGCCTCTGGCTGTAGAGCATCGATATGCGGTTGAGGATGTCAAGTCTGCCCTCGCCTTCCGCCATCACATTGAATTTCTTTTCGTTTGCCATATCATTTTGTCTTTTTCATTTTTTGCCGTCATTCCGTACCAGCATCATTCTGACGCCTGCGACGGATCCGTTTCATTCAGGCAGCCCTGTCATTATGCTGTCAAGCGACGCCCCGGACGGGACCATCGGGAAAACATTCTCCTCAGGGTCTGTGGCCACATCGAGAAAGGCCGGACCGTCATATTCCAGGAGGTCCAGGACCGCCTCATCCAGCCTGCTGCGTTCTGTAACCCTTGCCGCATGTATCCCGTATGCAGACACGAGAGACACGAAGTCGGGATTCACAAGGTGCGTGAATGAATATCTCCTGTCATAGAAAAGCTCCTGCCACTGGCGCACCATCCCGAGCCAGGTGTTGTCCAGAAGGATTATCTTCACTGAAACCCCAGTCTGCATTATCGTACCCAGTTCCTGTATCGTCATCTGGAAACCTCCATCCCCGAGAAAAGCCACCACCTGGCTGTCCGGATTGGCAATCTTGGCCCCTATCGCTGCCGGAAGCCCGAACCCCATTGTACCGAGCCCACCGGAAGCCACCCATTTGCCGGAACGGCCGAAACGGGAATACCTGGCAGCGAACATCTGGTTCTGTCCCACATCAGAGACTATCACGGCATCCGGACTCCCGAGCCGCGCTACCGCATCCACTACCTGTCCCATCCTTATCCTGCCGCATCGTACACCCGTATTTCCATCTCCTGCAGGATCTGCCAGAGCGGCATTCCCTTTTCCCTGACAGTCACCTCCGAAATCAATGCGGCGTACCGTCATATCCTCCTCCTTGCGGCATTCACCGGCATAAGAGAGCCATTCTGTCCTGTCCACGTGAACTAGACCGGCCGAAGCTATGGTCTCCAGAGCCAACCTTGCATCAGAGCCGATGCCCAGGTCCGCCCTGACATTCCGCCCTATCTCCGCAGGGTCGATTTCTATATGGACAATCTTGGCCTCCGGCGCATATCCTGCCGGATTTCCGGTAGTCCTGTCGCTGAACCGCATTCCCACGGCTACTATCAGGTCCGACTTCTGCGTCATCCTGTTGGCCGCAAGATGCCCGTGCATCCCGACATTCCCGACATAGAGAGGATGACCTGTAGGGAAAGATGACAGTCCGAGCAGGGTTGTGGCAACCGGTGTCCCTGACCTTTCCGCCACATCGAGCAGGGCGGACTGCGCTCCGGAAATGATGACCCCGTGGCCTGCGACTATCAGAGGCCTTTTCGCTGCATTGAGCATTCTCGCGACCGCTATGGCCTTCTCCTGCAGGAAAGGTTCGGAACCGCTCCTGACCTTTCCCCGGAAACCGGCCTCAAAGGCATCCCTGTCATATCTGAAATCGAACCTCTCTGTCTGGGCGTTCTTCGTGAAGCTTATCACGACAGGCCCGGGACGGCCGGAAGCTGCTATATGAAATGCCTTGGCCACAATCTCAGGGACTTCTTCCGCCCTGGTAATCTGATAGCTCCACTTGGTCACAGGGAGGGTTATGCTGATCATGTCCGCCTCCTGAAAGAAGTTGCTTCCGAGGTTTTCCCTGCCGACCTGGGCTGTAATGCACACCAGCGGGGTGGAATCCAGCATCGCATCCGCAATCCCGGTCACGAAGTTTGTCGCCCCGGGACCTGCGGTCGCCATACACACCCCTGTCCGTCCGCAGCTGCGGACATACCCCTGGGCAGCATGGACAGCACCCTGCTCATGGCGTACGAGGATATGCCTTATCTTTCCGGCATAGTCATACAGTTCATCGTAGAACGGCATAATGGCTCCTCCGGGATAGCCGAAAATCGTATCCACGCCTTCTTCAATCAGCGAAAGCAGCAAGGCCTCCGCACCTGTTATGTCTTTTTTCTCAGTCATAAGCGTCGTTCCTCTTATCAGTTCCGGATGACCGGCTACAGAATCCTTACCGCTCCCTTGTCGGCAGAAGAGACAGCCGAAGCATAGAGCCTCAGGGCCTTGCCTATATACCTGTCCCTGTGGAGAGGGGTGTAGGCCGCCTCTCCCCTTGCCTGCTGCGCCTCCCTCCTCCGGGCCAGTTCTTCTTCGCCGACTTCCAGAACTATTGACCTCGATGGGATGTCTATAGCCACCATATCCCCGTTCTCGACAAGTGCTATCGTTCCGCCGGAAGCCGCCTCCGGAGACACGTGACCTATGGAAAGGCCGGATGTCCCTCCGGAGAAACGGCCATCCGTAACCAGGGCGCACTCCTTGTCTATCTTCATGCTTTTGAGATATGAAGTCGGGTAAAGCATCTCCTGCATTCCCGGTCCTCCTTTTGGTCCTTCATACCGTATGATGACCACATCCCCGGACTTCACCTTTCCCCCGAGGATACCATCCGCAGCCTCATCCTGGGACTCGAAAACAACTGCCGGACCCCGGAATTTCCATATCTTCTCATCCACGCCTGCAGTCTTGACTATGCAGCCATCCGGCGCGAGATTCCCTTTCAATACAGCAAGTCCCCCATCCTTGAAATATGCGTGGGCGACATCCCTGATGCAGCCATGCTCCCTGTCGGTATCCAGCCTGTCGTAAAGCCTGTCCACGAGTCCGAGGGATGTGCAGTATCTTCCGCCCGGAGCCGCAAGATACCTCTTCCTTGCATCCACGGTCAGCCCAGACCCCATCACATCGTTGTCTTCGATGGCCTCCGCCAGAGAACTGTAGTCCACCCTTCCGGCGGAAGTGTCGAGGAAGCCTCCCCTGGACAGTTCGGCGAGTATTCCCATAACTCCTCCGGCCCTGTTGACATCCTGCACATGGTACCGGCTGCTCGGTGCGACCTTGCAGAGCACAGGAATCCTGAGCGACAGGGCATCTATGTCCTGCATTGTGAAATCCACCCCGGCCTCGTTCGCAATGGCAAGGAGATGAAGCACGGTATTGGTAGAGCCTCCCATTGCTATATCGAGAGCCATGGCATTGAGGAAAGCGGACTTTGTCGCTATGGAGCGCGGAAGCACTGATTCATCCCCATCGAAGTAGTATGCCCTGGCATTCCTGACGATCAGATCTGCGCCTCTCATAAACAGCCCGTATCTCTGGCTGTGGGTGGCGAGAACGGTCCCGTTGCCCGCCGGAGCCATTCCGAGAGCCTCCGAGAGACAGTTCATTGAATTTGCGGTGAACATTCCCGAGCAGCAGCCGCATGTCGGGCAGCCTTTCCTTTCAAGTTCGGCCAGTTCATCATCCGGGACGGAAGGGTCCGCTCCCTTGACCATGATATCGACAAGGTCATAGTCCTCACTGCCTACCCGGCCTGCCTCCATAGGGCCCCCGGAGACGAAAACCGCAGGGATGTTCAGCCTCATAGCCGCCATCAGCATCCCCGGGGTGACCTTGTCGCAGTTGGAAATGCATATCATTGCATCAGCGCAGTGGGCATTGCACATATATTCGATGCTGTCGGCAATCAGATCCCTCGATGGAAGGGAATAGAGCATCCCATCATGCCCCATAGCGATACCATCATCGATTGCAACGGTGTCGAATTCCGCCGCATAACAGCCGGAAGCCTCTATCCTTGCCTTGATCTGCTGGCCAATCCCGTGCAGATGAGTGTGTCCCGGAACAAACTGTGTGAACGAATTGACTATGGCGATCACAGGCTTCCCGAAATGTTCTTCTTTCATCCCGTTCGCCCTCCACAGAGCCCTTGCTCCAGCCATCTTGCGTCCTTCCAGACTTCTGCTGCTTCTGAGTGTATGCATATCAAAAAAGTCGCCTGCGGGCATTAGGTTTCATCAGCACCGCAAGCGACTATTATTATGCACCAATGAAACTCCTTATCACTATCCGATAATAATGACAGAAATAATCACGACGACAATAATAATTGTCGAAGCAACCAGACCGTCCGTTGATAGTAGATTGAAGTTCATTGTCTATTTTCCAAAACTGTTGGCAAATATATAGAAAATTTCAATACGATGCACTCCGAATGCGGAAAAATTACCGTGCGACTTCGGAGACCAGTTTCGGCTCCGCAGCCCCGTTCGCCCTATAATGCGGTGAATACAAACATTCTACCGTCATTGCAGGGGCAGAAAATGTTCCCGCCTGGGTGACATTGAATTCCTCTTTGAAGCTGATTTCCTCTTCAGGGCACACATCGAAATAATATATGGTCCTGTCGGACTTGACCTCCCTGTATCCGCACGGGATGATGCCGGATCCAGGCAATCCCGGCCCGGGAACCCTGACCGGACGGAACCATCCGCCAGTCCTGCCTGAAAGCTGGTCAACGGGACGCAGGGCCGCATAATATGGAGAAACCAGCTGGACAAAACTCCTGTTCTCCCGGCTCCATATCCTGTATTCGGCCACAAGCCTGTCTCCTACATCGAGGGTATCCCCATCGGCGACAGGTGTCAGCTTCCCATCCTCTCCCAGCCTGTACCAGAGCCTCTCCACCGACATTTCATTGCCTGCCGGGACTATATTGCCGAACGGCTTCACATACCTCTTCGTCATCACGGAAATATTGGCCGACTTCAGGGAAGCGGATCCATCGAGGACAGAAACGACTGCATTGAAATATGCCGGGTCGCTCTCCCATTGCTGTGTCTCCTTCTGGAGCATCAGCCACAGCCGGATGCCCTCCGCAATTTCCGCTGCCTCCCCCTGCAGGGATTCCGCAGCTGACCTGTCAGCCCCGCACACATTCCCAGGCAGAGCAATGCCGTGATAACGATGCATCAGGTCGCAGAGCACGGAATGAGCATAGACCTCGCTCTCCAGAAGTCCCCTGAAAGGCATCACCGCATTCGGGAAATAAAAGCCTCCCGACGGATGCGGCACGGCATATTCGGACAGGGACAGCACATCCGCACAGGCCGATGGGACCAGCCTCTTAAGGTCTTTCTTCTTCAATCCCAGTGCAAGGGCCAGAGACTCCGAACCCGGATGCGAGAGGGACAAGAGGACCGATACGCGTCTCGCCTTGGCAAGTATATCGCCATCAAGCCCCCTGCCTTTCTTAGGCAGCAGGAAATCACGGACCTTTGCTGCAAACTCCTTGAAACGCTCCCCATCCTTACTGAAGACAGGCAGCACTTCGGGATACATCGACCTGACATAAAGATACTGCTGCAGAGATATGCCGCCGTACCATAAAGGTCTGTCTGTACTCAGGAACGTCGAGTCCATATAAGCCACAGCCGCAGGCATTGCGGTCCCGACACCCGCAGGCACGGAGCCGTCAGCATCGGAATCCACGCATATACCCCTGGACCTGAGGGCGGCGAAACGCTCCAGCACCACGGCGGTAATCACCGGCGAGGATGGGAATCCTTCGAACCATCCGAAACCTCCGTCCCTGTTCTGGCATGACAAGATTCCGTCCAGCAGGCTTCCCTGTCCGGATGCATTTTTCTCTTCCGGCATTATGACCGCAGCCAGCATCCTCATATAATATGCCTCAGTCAGGGACAGGACATCTTTCGCATCAGGTTCCGTCTTTCCTGACACTGACTCCATCAGCATATCGAGCAACGGTATCTCCCTGTATTCAGACCCGACGGCGGATATCCCTGTAAAAGCGGTCTCAAGGGTATGCTTCAAGGAATCGCGGTCCATTCCTGGGAGGAAGAGGGCGGAATGCGCCTCGGTCAGTGTCTGCACCGGCTCCAGTACAGGAACAGACACGAACATCGCATCAGAGACTGCCACCCCATCCACCACTGTGGAATATACGACCTTGAACCCGAGGGTGTCAGCCCCTGCGGGCACCTCGACTGCAAACTCCTCCGCTGCCGCAGACCCGGTCCCGACAGAAAGCTGCACTGACCTGGACATCACTGGCTCGGAATGCTTATAATCCTTTGTGTCATAGACATACAGAGACAGTTTCCCGGACATTGGATGCTCTGATGAATTGGATACTGATGCAAGCACATTGTACAAGTCACCCTCATACAGGAACCGAGGCTCCACCACAGACACCTTCACCGGGAGGGACACCACTATCTCCTTGCGCAAGACCGTATTTCGCATCAGCGGGTCATGCGCAAAGACTGATACATAGTATGTGGACAGCTTGTCTGTGACATCGATATCGAACTCCACGGAACCATCGTTGTCCGGATACAGGAACGGAAGAAAGGCAATGGTATTGTCGAACCTGTCCCTGACATCGATCTGCTCCGTAGTCCCGGCACTTCCATCTGCGGAAAGATAATCCATCGCCGCCACATTGTCAGCAGCAGCCGACTTGGACCTCATCGCCGGACTTGCCATAACCGCTCCGGCAGATTCCTCCACAAGCTGGAACGGGACAACGTTCCCGTAATAGTCCTGGCCGATCCTGCCAGTCTCGGCCCTGACCCTGACATTGACAGGTGCATACTCCCTGAACCGGATACCTGTCCAGGCGTTGCCTCTTATGTTGTCGGCACTCTTGTCATAGACGGAGACAAGACACTCGGCAGAAGGAGAAGTCTCCAGACAGAAACCGAGTCTGGTCCCCGGCAGAGACCTTTCCACGAAACGGGTAAACGAGAGAGGGATGGACTGCTCCTCAGGCACTGACCTGCTGTATGTGAACGAATCGCTCCTTACCTCCCCGCCCTTGAATCCGAATATCAGCATAGTGACAGCATCTGTCCAGGACTGGTCGAACCCGTAGCTTATAAGACAGACGGAACCATCCTCTCCGTTCCTGCCATCCATCCGGAGCATTTCCGAGTGCAGAAGCCTGCCTCCGGCATCGTGGAGTTCCACAACGAACCATTGTTCCCCATCCCCGGCACCGACAAGGGCGGACACGCAGCCATCCTCGATTTTCCTGAAAAATGACTCTACTCCACAGTCCATCGATGTATCCGAGGCCGACACCTTCAGGAGGTCTATTTCATCCACATCCTCCAGCATCCTGCCGTCATAATGGGTATAGACCGCCCTGGACCTGATGTGATATATTCCGGAAGGCTGTCCGGAAAGGTCCATCACGAACTCCTGCCCCGTCATTGCAGAACCGGAAAGGATATGTCTGCCATCCCGGGTAACCTCATATTCCACTGGAGACACGGGTATGGAAGAAAGTGTGCTGAAACGCAGCCTCGCAGTGTCGCATGACATCAGTTTAACCCTGTCACACGATGCCTCCGGAAGCATGTCCGCATATCCCTCCGCCTCGTTGAGCAGAGAAGTAAACAGGGTCATCTTCGGATTGATGTACACCGGCCTGCCTGACCATTCGTATGTCTCCCCCGTCAGGTCGGTCACCTTGACGGAAGGATAGTACCAGTACGATATGTCTCCGGCCGGGAATCCTGCCCTGAACCGTATCTCGAAAGTCCCGTCATCCGCTGCCGCCGTTTCTCCATATACAGGCTCTGTTCCGCTGACATACGATGCTATGCCGTATCCGATCTTCGCCGCAGACACGGAATGACCGGAATAGCTGGAAAGTCTGCCTCTGACGATGACGGTATCTCCCGGGAACCAGACCAGGCTGTCATCCATAAATTCCATCGTATATGTCGGCAGGACGAACTCATCCACCGTCAGGGCCGACCTCGCCAGGAATCCTGCTGAACCGGACACATTGACGGATATATGATATGTACCGCCCTTCAGGCCCTTTGGGAGGGCGAACACACCTGCTGCAGAGCCGAATCCGTTGGTCTTCAATGTCATTTCTGACACTGAATCCCCATCCGGACCTGTCAGCCGCACATCCAAGTCCCTGTCAGGTTCGACGGCATAGTCACCGCTTCCGGAATACGAATAAAGCACTGTCTTGAACTGCACGGAATCTCCGGGGTTGAATGCCCCCCTGTCCTTGTATATTACGGCACCCTGTCTGCGCTGCCTGCTGTCTCCGGTATCCTCCGAAGGGATATTTTCGAAGTCGCTTTCAGAAAGGAACAGACCCGGAGATCTCCTGCAGATGCCGTCCCTGTCGACCATCGAACACCTTATCATCAACGCCCCATCATGTTCCCCGGCCACCTCTTCGAGTATTTCCTGCACCGGAGTGAACCCATCAAAGGAGAAATCCTTCACCTGCCTGACCACCTCTCCTTTTGAAAGGATTTCGACATCTGCCTTCTCCACAGGCTTTCCGCTGTCCTGCCAAGCGAGATAAATCCCGCATCCGGCATCCGAAACCGTCCTCCTCGCTATCGAAAGAGAGAAGACCGGATAACGCAGCCGGGACATCTCTTTCCCGTACCTGCAGACCAGCATATAGTCGCCATCCGGTATCTCCGGCAGCCTGTACCTGACCGTATCGAGAAGATAATAGCTTCTCCGGGCATTATCTATTTCCGCAGAATGGACTATCTCCCCGTCCTCTGCATCCTTCCTGAGTTCAAGGACCGCACTGTCCACATTCCTGAACACCACCCCGATCTCATATCCATCCGCATACAGGCCCGCACTGCGGGAATCCAGCTCTTCCGCCAGAGTACCGACCGAGGAAAGGCTCTCAGCCACAGTCTTCTCATCACCCCTGTACGACTTCTGGAGTCTGATGAAATCCCGGCAGTCCTCCCTCAAGTCCTCATAGTCTGAAGATTCCGGCCTGTCCAGCCCTGCCGTCCCATCCTGCCCCATATCCAATAGCTGCTTCCTGTCAAGCAGCATCCTCTCCATGGCATACAGGGCAATCGCCCGGCCATCATACTTCCCGGCGAACTCTTCAAGCGACGACTTCCGCCCGAGCAGGAAATCCCCGAGACTGTCCGCAGGACATTCCCGTATGTACCTCCTCATATCAGGGCCGCCAGCCTTGTCCAGCACATCGAGATATGCAAGATATGCCCCGGACGGATAGCTGTCCCCGGCGTACGACCAGAGGGCTTCCTCAGCCAGCTTGCGTACCTCATCTCCATTGACGGAATATCCCCGGGAGACAGACCACAGGAGATATTCATAGTCATTGGCAATCAGACTGACAATGAACGGAGCGCACCTGTCCGAACCGGCAAGGTTGCGGTCGTTCACATAGAAAGCCCTGTTGCAGGAGCGTTCGAGAGCCGCAGCATTGTCCAGGACATTGTCCTGCACCCATTCCTTGTCTATTTCCTTGTCCAGCAGCCCGGACAGGCTAAGGTTGAAGTCCACCACGGCATTGCCGAACACGGCCACTTCGGCGGCGACACGCTCCAGAGCCTTGTCCCTCTGCTTCCAGTTGCGGGAAACCTCAGACTGATACCATTTATATAATGCATCATAGAAATCCCACGGAAGTCCCAGGGACATCGACTTTCTGATAATCTTATCCAGTATTTCCACCTCCTTCTGAGGCCTGTCCGCAGAGATGGCCTCGCAATATTCCTCCCACAGGTCCACGAGGATATGTCCATCCCCGGAGGTCCTGCCGTCATCCTTCCTTACGGTATATGCAGCATCCGAATCCCCTGCCAATGCCATCGGCATCATTACTGCTGCCGCCGCTGCAAACAATACAGGCAGCACGAGGGACAATAAGGTTCCTGACTTCATAGCTTCAAATACAAAACAGAGAATTAGACATTGGCTGCAGATACAGGTTTAACAGAGACAGGTCAATGCCGGAAAAGCGGCACTGCTTCGGCCACAAGGTATGTACTGCCACCGACATACACGAGATGCCGCGCCGGATCATCCGGTCCGGAAGGTACCCCGGCATCCGGGCCGTAATCCGCCGTACCAGAATGTCCTGCCGGCTCCGCAGCCGTTACAGCGCCGGCTGCCTCGAGAGCCTCCCTGACATTCCCGCAGCAGATGGCCTTTTCCGGATTCCCGCCTGCCCGGATGAACCTCTGATATATCTCCCCGGCAGGCATCGCCCTTTTTCCGGGTACCGTGACGAACACAGCTTCCGCGCATTCAGGAAAGAGGGCCATGATCCTATCTATATCCTTGTCGGCCATGGCTCCGTAGACTACCGTCAGCCTGTCGAAACGTCCTGTCCGCATCATTTTGTCCAGCTGGGCGAAATTATATTTCAGCCCGTGAGAATTGTGGCCTATGTCGCAGATGACATACGGGCTGTCCGAAAACTTTTCCCACCTCCCGTGGAACTGCATCCTCTCTGCGGTGTGCTCTATTGCCGATACGGCAGTTTCAGCCCATATATTCCTCCCATCTTCCGTACCTTTGTCACGGACCTCCACATTATTTCCATAGGGCTCCGGCGGCAGGTCCTCCAGTCCGGGAAGCACGCCGGCACGGCCAAGCACATCCAGAGCGGCAAGGACAGTCCTGAGATTCTTCACCTGGTATTCCCCCTGCAGATCCATCCGTTCCAGAATCCTTTCCCTTTCATTCCACAGGGATGGCTCCACCTTGTCCGCAAAGGTCAGCAGCGACATTATTCTGGTCCTGTCTCCTCCGAAATCGGCCTCCGGAAGATTGGCATACAGAACCTTACGTTCAAAGACAGGGTCGGTCTCCGGGTCGCTTTCCCCTACGACGGCCGGAACTTTCGGCTTTATGATGCCGGCCTTTTCGAAGGCTATCTCTCCGAGAGTGTTCCCGAGCATATCGCAATGGTCCAGGCCAATGTTCGTGACCACACTCAGGACAGGGTTGATTATGTTCGTGCTGTCCAGCCGCCCTCCAAGCCCCGTCTCGATGACAGCGATATCCACTTCCTGATCCGCAAACCAGCTGAATGCCAACATCGTCGTTATCTCGAAGAACGACAGGTCGAGATGGTCGAATGTACCGCTCCATTTCTGCACGAAGTCCCATACCTCTTCCTTTGATATGTAATACAACCGGCATCCGGGATTGTCAGGACACGGGACTTCCTGGCCGGGAATGCCCGCCCTGTCCTGCCGCCTGCCATCCAGCACACGCATCCTCTCGCGGAAATCGAGTATGTGCGGAGATGTGTACAGCCCTGTCTTCAGCCCTGCGGCTGCACAGACCGAGGCCAGCATATTGGACACGGAACCCTTGCCGTTCGTCCCGGCAATATGGATTGTCCTGTATTTCCTGTGCGGATGGCCCGCAAGCTGGTCGAAGAACAGCATCCTGTCTATCCCCGGCTTGTATGCATCCGCCCCCACCTTCTGGAAGGATGGGAACCTGCAGAACAGGGCATCAAGCATCCTCGCATATTCCGTCTCTGAATATTCCATTTCATCAATTGTTCAAACCACGAGACAAAAATAACAGTTTCCGTAAGTTTTTGGAAGATGTTTGAGAAACTGTTTAAATTTTTAAGCAGTTTCTAAGCAGATTCTTTATATCTTTACAGAGATTTTTCTGCTAATGGTGGACAAGAGCGACATATTGTTTTCCGAATACATCATCGATGGTACCGTGATGGATTCGACCCCAGCCGATATGCTCACGGAATGCATGCCCGGACCGTGTCTGGAAAAATTCATGTCCGGATGGCAAAGGCCGGGGAAAGACGCGACACCTGAACCAGTGATAGATGAGACCGCTGACCGCGCCCCTGTCAATTTCAGATACGACTGCGGGAAAGAGAACGAATACCTGGCCAGGATGATGCTGTCCATAAAATCCAAGCCGCTTTCCGAAATCAGTGCTGACCACCCGCGTTCAGGGACACGGCTTGCCATTGCCACAAGCATCCTGGAATGCCTGTGGAAAGACGGGCATTTCAGGCTCGGCAACCTGGATATGGAGGCCAGCTGGCAGTGGAGCATGGCAGCCGTCGGGGATATGGCGGCGTTCTACACAAGCATCGAGGCTGCCACAGGCTATATCTACGACCTCGGCGTCAAGCTTACCGATGTGGAAATCGGGCGCAGGGAGACAGGGCACCGGGCGGAATTCCGCATCTGCGGTGTGGAAGACTGGCTTCCGTTCCGGGACCTGGATGCCGGCGCATCCGGAGAGACATTCACGGATGAGGATGCATACGGGGCCACAGGTCCGGCGGAGAAGGTGTGGCTGTGGAATTCAAGGAAATGCCCAGACAGAGCCATTCTGGAGGACAGAGACGGGGCTGTCTGCAGCAGTCTGATATACATACCTTTCGACACCTGTCCGCACAGGCTCGGCGGGTCTCTGCTGGCGGATGTCCTCGGGAACGGCAACGAGAACGGACCGGAAATCATGGACCCGGACTACTTCATAGACTGTTTCGAGGTAGTGCGGGAACTGGTGGAAGATGGTGTCGTGCTGAGCGGAGCCACCGTCGGCAGAGGAGGACTGATGACGGCCGTGGCGGGACTTGTAGGCTACGGGATGCCGTCAGACGGTCAGGAAGAGTCCGGACAATACGGCGCCGGCTGTCCTGCAACCGGAGAGATAGAACTGGACATCAGCGGGATAGAACAGGCATATATGGAAGATGACAGCATCAGGATACTCTTTTCGGAGATTCCGGGAGCGATAATCCAGATAAGCGATGATGACTATGACTATGTGGATTCCCAGCTGCTTCTGCAGGACATCGCCTACTATCCTTTAGGACGGCCGGCCAGGACTTATGGGAAAGCGCATATCAGGCTCTCATCATCCAGCAGGACCGGGCTGTCGGCCATCCTTGCCGCCCTTATGGACGGCCAGTCTTCGGAAGGAGAAGACTGACCCGCGAAACAGAACATATTAAAACCACATAAGAATGACACGGTACGCCAATGTTCCGGACAAGGGACCGGGATCAAGAAGACCGAAGATATTCGTGCTCGACACCAACATCATCCTGCACGACTTCAAATGCATACGGCAGTTCCAGGAGAACGACATTGTCATCCCATCCGCAGTCATCGAAGAGCTGGACAAGTTCAAGAAGGGCACGGATGCCCTGAGCTTCAACGCGAGGAATTTCATGAGAGAGCTTGACAGACTGACGGGCAACAGGATGTTCGGGGAGCACGGGGTGCCCATCGGCAAAGACAAGGGCAACATCAAGGTCGAGCTGAACCACCCTTTCCCCCATGAGCTGCGCAACCTTTTCCAGGACGATACACAGGATCACAGGATACTTGCTACGGCAATGTGGGTGAGGGACAACAATCCGGACCGGTTCGTAGCCCTCGTGACAAAGGACATAAACCTGAGGATGAAGGCGAAGGCCGTCGGGATGGAGGCCCAGGACTACCTGACCGACAAGATTGATGAGCAGAGGGTGGAATACACCAGAAACGAAGTCATAGTCAAGGAGAATCTGGATCCTGCAAAATGCCAGGACCTCACATACGGCAAGGGATGGCTGGCACCGGAAGACCTTCAGGACCATAATGGCAAGGCAGACAGGCCGATGGCAAACCAGCTGTACCGGTTCCGTTGGGGAGAGAACGGGCACGAGGCGACCGGCTGCGCCAGATATGACAGCCTCAGCGACAGGATAGTCCTTGTCAGGAAACAGTACGCATACGGGATATCGCCGCGGAACGATGAGCAGAAGTTTGCAATGGATGCCTGCCTCAACAAGGAGATAAGGCTTGTGTCGCTGACCGGAGGGGCAGGTACGGGCAAGACGCTCATAGCTCTTGCATCCGCCCTGGAGCAGGAAAGGGACTATGACCAGATCATCCTCTCGCGCCCCACAGTGATACTCGGAAACCAGGAGATCGGTTTCCTTCCGGGAGACGAAAAGGCCAAGATGGGGCCTTTCATCCAGCCTCTGATGGACAACCTCAACGTCATCCGGAGCATGTTCAAGACAGGGAGCAAGCAGGCCCAGAGAATCGACAGCATGCTCAAGGAAGAGAAACTGCTCATCTCCCCTCTGGCATACATAAGGGGACGCAGTCTCGGGAACGTGTTTTTCATAATCGATGAAGCTCAGAATCTTACTCCCCACGAAATCAAGACTATCATCACACGGGCCGGAGAGGGCACAAAGATGGTCTTCACAGGCGATCTGTTCCAGATAGACCAGCCGTACCTCGACATCTATTCCAACGGCCTTACGCATCTTGGAGAGAAGATGGCCGGACAGCCTCTTTTCGAGCATATCAACCTGAGGAAAGGAGAGAGGAGCGAACTGTCCGACCTTGCAAGCAGACTGCTGTAAGGAACGGCTTTCTATTTTTGATATCAATATCTATGGAATATGGTATAAATCAAAGATATTTATTATTTTTGCGCACAAATTGACATTATACTCAACATTAAAAATCATAACTGAAATGGCAGACAAGAAAAAGAGAGTCTATCGCTTCGGCGGAAAGACCGCTGAAGGCGACGGCTCCATGAGAAACCTCCTCGGAGGCAAAGGCGCTAACCTCGCAGAAATGTGCAGACTTGACATTCCCGTTCCGGCAGGATTCACCATCACCACAGAATGCTGTGCGGAGTACTACCAGCTCGGCGGAGGCTACACTGATGAGCTCCGGGCAGAAGTGGCTGATGCAATGAAGGCCACCGAAGCCATAATGGGAAAGAAATTCGGTGACAGCAAGGACCCTCTTCTTGTCAGCTGCCGTTCAGGCGCAAGGAGTTCAATGCCGGGAATGATGGACACCATCCTCAATATCGGACTTTGTTCGGCCACCATCCCGGGGCTCATAGAAAAGACAGGCAACCCGCGTTTCGTGTATGATGCATACCGCCGTCTCATAATGATGTATTCGGATGTAGTTATGGAAAAGGCCGAAGGCATCGAACCGGAGGATGGACAGGGTATCCGCCAGCAGCTCGACAAGATGATGGAAGAGCTGAAGAAAGCGAAAGGATACGCTTCCGACACCGACATCACTGCAGAAGAGCTGAAAGAACTCTGCGACAGGTTCAAGGCAAAGGTAAAGGATGTACTCGGAGTGGAATTCCCTGACTCGGCTGAAGCCCAGCTCTGGGGCTCCATCGGAGGAGTGTTCAAGTCTTGGAACGGGAAAAGGGCTATCGCCTACAGAAAGATAGAGGGCATCCCGGATGACTGGGGCACGGCAGTGAACGTGCAGTCAATGGTTTTCGGCAACATGGGAGAGACTTCGGCCACAGGCGTGGCATTCTCAAGAAACCCTGCGACAGGAGAGAACAAGTTCTACGGAGAGTGGCTCATCAACGCACAGGGCGAGGATGTCGTGGCAGGTATCCGTACACCGAACCCTCTCAACGAGGCGACGAAGAACCCTCACAACCAGCATCTCCAGTCTCTCGAGACGGCGATGCCGGAAGTCTACAGGGAACTGGATGACATCCGCAAGCACCTCGAAGACCATTTCAGGGATATGCAGGACATAGAGTTCACCATCCAGGACGGCAAGCTGTGGATGCTCCAGTGCCGCATCGGCAAGAGGACAGGTATCGCTGCCCTGACAATGGCTATGGATATGCTCGACGAGAAAATGATCGATGAGAAGACGGCTGTAATGCGTGTGGCACCGAACCAGCTGGACGAGATTCTCCATCCTATACTCGACCCTGCATCCGAAAAGAAGGCAAAGGTGGTAGCCCACGGACTTCCTGCATCTCCTGGAGGAGCCGTAGGCAAGGTGGTATTCTCTTCAGAAGCCGCAATGGCCGAGAACGCCAAGGGAGTGGCCACAATCCTCATCCGCGAAGAGACCTCGCCTGAGGATGTAGAGGGAATGCGTGCGGCTGCCGGTATCCTCACCCAGAGAGGGGGTATGACTTCACACGCCGCGCTCGTAGCCAGAGGCTGGGGCAAATGCTGCATAGTCGGCTGCGATGCCCTGCATATCGACCTTGCAGGCAAGACCGCGACATTCCAGGGCACCGGGGTCACCATCAAGGAGGGAGACACAGTCAGCCTCAACGGAGCTAAAGGACTTGTCTACAACACCGGTATCGAGACAATGGATGCATCGGAGAACCCGCTCTTCATCAAGTTTATGGCACTTGTAGACAAATACCGCAAACTCGGTGTCCGCACTAACGCCGACACTCCGGAAGATGCGGAGAGGGCATTGAACTTCGGGGCAGAGGGTATCGGTCTCTTCCGCGTGGAGCATATGTTCTATGGAAGGAACGCGGAGACCCCTCTTGCAAAACTCCGCAAGATGATACTTTCGAAGACGGATGATGAGCGTCGTGCAGCACTTGCAGAACTCGAACCGTATATCAAGGCATCGGTCAAGAGCACAATGAGGGTGATGGACGGCAAGCCTGTCACATTCCGTCTGCTCGACCCTCCTCTCCACGAATTCGTGCCGCAGACACATACCAAGAGAGAAGAGCTGGCCAATGAACTCGGCATCTCCGAGGAGGATATCGAAAAGAGAGGCGAATCCCTCCACGAGGTGAACCCGATGATGGGACACCGCGGAGTGCGTCTGCACATCACATACCCGATGATCTCCGAGACACAGTTCAGGGCGATTTTCACCGCTGCCGCAGAACTCCAGGAGGAAGGGCTGCATCCTATGCCTGAAATAATGGTCCCTGTGACCGTTTCACAGAGGGAGCTGAAGTTCCAGAAAGCTATCTGCGTGCGCGTCAAGGCGGAAGTGGAGGCTGCGACCAACCAGACCATCGAGTACAAGTTCGGTACAATGATAGAGATTCCTCGCGCCGCCCTCACTGCGGACAGGATGGCCAAGACAGCGGAGTTCTTCTCGTTCGGCACCAATGACCTGACACAGATGACATTCGGATTCTCCCGTGATGATGTAGGGACTTTCATGGGAGACTATCTCGGCAACAAGATACTGGATGCTGACCCGTTCCAGACCCTCGACCAGAAAGGCGTGGGCAAACTGTTGGAATACGCCGTGGAAATGGGGCGCGAGACCCGTCCTGAACTGAAATGCGGCATCTGCGGTGAACATGGCGGAGACCCTGCATCCGTAGAATTCTGCTACAAGATCGGGCTCAACTATGTATCCTGCTCACCTTTCCGCGTGCCTATCGCCCGCCTCGCTGCGGCGCAGGCTGCAATAAAGGCCGATACAGAGAAATAGTCCGACTCTGAACAAAAGATTCACAAGTCAGATTCCATTGTGAATCAACACCATAAAGGGATTTGCTCATAAGAGTGAATCCCTTTTTGCTTGTCTGTCAGGAGTGGTTTGACTTTGTTTTTCAGACAATTGTTTGACTCTATGTTTGCTCAAATCCAACAAGATGTTTGACTAAATTTTAATGCTTATCCGCAAAAATACCCCTGTCAGTTGTGAATATGAGGCATTTTTGCGGATAAACCGGTATTGTCAAGTCAGAATTGCCGGATCTTTCAGAGTTCCCTGATCACGTCCTCCGGAAGCCCTGTCAGTTCGGATATCAGGGCCATCCCGAGACCTTTCTCCTTCATGGCACGGGCCACTTCCGTTTTCCCCTCGGTGAGCCCTTTTGCTTCGCCCTCGGCAAGCCCTTCGGCCCGGTAGGTGTTAAGGATATTCGTATAGTCGCGCTCTGTCATCATATCGTGTTCGTATTCCAGTTTCTC